>NZ_DLTI01000027.1:0-219431 GCF_002501455.1 Comamonas sp. UBA7840
GGTTTTACGGGGGGATTACCGGGGGATGCTGTCTTCATCCTTGGCGTCCTCGGGCTGGAGGGTGCTGCCCGCCACCTTGTTCGCCAGCTGCAAAATTTGCCGGGTGTTGCGGTAGTTGATTTTGAGGATGGTGGTGCGCCCGCTGGCTTGTATGCCCACGCTTTTGAGGCTAAAGCCCATCTTGCCGCTGCGCCGGTAAATGCTTTGCGCATCGTCATACAGCAGGAGCAGGCTGTTGGTGTGCGGGTCGACCATCTGGGTGATGAGCTTGAGCCATTCGGGGGCAAAGTCGTGCCCCTCGTCGATCAGGATGGCGTGGTACTGGCCGGCGGGGATGTGGCCTTTGTCCACCCCGCTGATGACACAGCGCACGTATTCCTCCATTTTTTTGCCCACAGGCCAGCGCTCGGCGTAGTCGGGCAACTGGTGGTAGGCGACGAGCTGGCCGCGCACCCATTTGTGGAAGTGGCGCACGTGTACGCGCTCGCTCAGGCCTTTGGTGTCGAGCTGGGCGGCCAGTTTGACGGCCAGCGGCTCGTTGTAGCAGAGCACCAGAATGGGTTTGCTACCGGGGCCTTGGGTCTGTGCCAGGTGTTCGGCGCGGTAGCCCAAAATCATGGTTTTGCCCGAGCCTGCCACGCCGTGGATGACGCGGTGGCCGTCGCCCAGGCTGCGCGCCAGCTGTTCTTGCTGCAAGTCCATCACGCGCATGATGTCGGGCAGGCGCTCTTCGGCAGCGTTTTCTGCGGCGGCTTCGGCGCTGGCATCTTCAAACAGGCTTTGCTGCTGGGGCACGCGCACCTGGGGGAAGAGAATCCAGCGCACACGTTCGAGCTGCGGCACGGTGATTCCCCGCTTGCCAAAGCTGTGCGGAAACATGGCCCACAGGCGCTCTTGGAAGGCCTCGGGCTCGACGTTTTCAAACATTTCGTCTTGGCAGATGACCAAGCGCTCGGGAATGGCGCTGCCCAGTTCCGCCGCTTCAAACTGCGCGCGGGTGATGCGGGTGAACACCACGCCGTAACCCCATGGAAAGATGAGCTGGCCCTTGTGCGGGCCGTCGGGCTGCTGCAGTTGCGGGTCGCGCTGCAGGGCGTTGATGACCTGAATGGCGCAGTGGCGCGCTTGCGCCAGCGGGTTCATCACCACTTTGGGCTGGCCGGTGCTGCTGTCCAGAATTTCAAACCGCTCGCGCGTAGCACTGCGGATGGTGCTGAGGTGCCAGTCTTTGGTTTCCAAAATCAGCGCGCCCCGGTGCGGGTGCAGCACCACAAAGTCGGGGTGGGTTTGCTTGGGGCCAATCGGCACGTCGTACCAAAGCAGGTAGTCGTCTTCCAGTTTCTTTTCCAGCCGCTCGGCCAGGCGTTTTTCGCCCGCAGTCATGCGGTGCAGGCAGGTGCCCAGTGCAGGTATCAGGGTGGCCATGTCTCTGTGTGGTGCGCGGCCCCTCCCCGGCAGGCTGCACCAGTATTTGTAGGTATGGAGGTGGTTATAGGGGCAAAGCGCTGTGGGTGTGCCACATAGTCGACTGCGGTGTGTGCCCGTGTGCGCAGGCTTTTTGAAGGTGTTTTAGGTCTTTTGCGTAGATGCATAAAGCGCGGGCAGCTATGTTTTTGGTGGCGCTGCGTTCAACCTTGTTTGCGATGTGGCGGGCTTGTAGGGCACACCGCCGTGCGCGGCCCACCACCTGGCCGGTGTGCGGCATGCGCTGGCTTGCCTTGATCTTTGGGGCGCTGCCATGCACCATCGTTGGTGAAAGTGGCGCTGGCAGTGGCGTTACGCTTGGGCTTTGCTGGGTTTACTGCGTTTTACAAAAAGGAATAGCCATGTCTGACACCTCCAAACACCTGTCTTTGCCTGTTGCGCATGTGCTGGACCCGCGCCTGTCGCAGGTGCTGGAGTACTGGCTGGGCGCAGAGTTGCCCACCAACGAGAGCGCGCTGGCGCGCAAGACGCTGTGGTTTACCAAGTCGGAGGAGGTGGATGAAGAGATTCGCCACCTGTTTGGCGCGGTGCTGCAAGAGGCGCTGGCTGGCAAGCTGGATGGCGAGGCGCTGGAGTCACCGCTGGGCATGCTGGCGCTGCTGATTGTGCTGGATCAGTTCACGCGCAACGCCTACCGCTGCACGCCCAAGAGTTTTGCGGGCGATGCCAAGGCGCGGCAGCTGGCGCTGAAGGCGATTGACTTGGGCTGGGATATGGATGCCAGCATTCCCGCCATTGCGCGCATCTTTATTTACCTGCCGCTGGAGCATGCCGAAGACATGCTGATGCAAGAGCACAGTGTGGTGGCGTTTGAGCAGCTGTACCAGGAAGCGGAGCCCGCGCTGCGCGAGTTTTTTGAAGGCACGCTGGATTACGCGAACAAGCACCGGGAGGTGATCAAGGAGTTTGGGCGCTTTCCGCACCGCAACCCCATCCTGGGCCGCGAGAGTACGGCGGCAGAGAAGGTGTACCTCAGCAAGCCGGGGGCGGGGTTTTAAGGCCCGCTCACACGAGGCCAGATAACTTGGTTGCTGGGCGTTGCTGGACTGAGCGCGCGGGTACGGCCTGCTTGGCTTTGCGCGCTGTTTCAATCGCCCATCACCAATCACCAATCACCAATCGCCAATCGCCAATCGCTAACTGCCAGCCGCCAACCGCTGGTTGGCTGGGTGGGGGGAGCGGCTGTGTAGCTGGGTAGAGGTGATGTACCCATCTGCCCGATAACGGGCGCATAAAAAAAGCTGCTGAGGCCCATGCCCCGCAGCTTTTTTTATGGTGTTTTTGGCCTCTGGCGCTTGTGGAGCAAGCGCTAGCAGCTATGCATTTTTAGTTCTTGGTGGGGCGGCGGCCCGTGAGCGACCAGCCTGCGTGCATGTTCTTTTTGTCGTTTTCATATTCCCAGTTGGTGCCGCAGCGCTCGCAGACATAACGGGTGATGGTGACGGTGCCGGTTTCACGCTCGCGCTTGTAGTTGTCGCCCTGGGCCAGCTCGACGTGGCCGGGGGCTTTGCGCCAGTTGCGCTGGATACCGGCGCAGGCATCGCACATTTCGATTTTTTTGAGTTCAGAGGCGCGGTCGTTATCTTGGGTCATGGTGTTCTGGGGCGTTCAAGGCGGCGTGCGCGCAAGGCGCGTATGGGGCATGACTGTACCTAAATCAGCCAACAAACGCTGGCACAGGGGTGCTTTGCGGGGCGCGCTCAGCGCTGCAAAACCCACGGCCAGCGGGCGGCATAGCGCACTGGTGTGCGCCACGCGGGGCAACACCTGTTCCAATTGAGGGTTTGCACCATGGTGAGGGCGCCGGTGCACGGGGCGGCGGAGCGTGCCCTCGTTCGGATTCCTTGTGTCGGTGGTATGCGGCAGTGGGGGTGCCCGCGCTGTGGCAGCGCTGGTGAGCGGGGTGGTGACACCGCAGCCATTTACAAGATTGAGGAGGATACGAATGACCGCTAACACCCCAACGCTGGTGATGTTTGCCATCTATCTGTTTGGCATGCTGCTGATCGGATGGCTGGGCTACCGCGCAACCCAGAATTTGTCGGACTACATTTTGGGCGGTCGCAGCCTGGGCAGTGTGGTGACGGCGCTGTCGGCGGGCGCATCGGACATGAGTGGCTGGCTGCTGATGGGCCTGCCCGGCGCGGTGTTTCTCACAGGTTTGTCGGAGGCATGGATTGCCGTGGGCCTGTGCGTGGGTGCCTGGCTGAACTGGCGCTTTGTGGCGGCACGCCTGCGGGTGTACACCGAGAAGGTGGGCAACGCGCTGACGCTGCCCGACTATTTCACCAACCGTTTTGAAGACCAAAGCAGCTTGCTGCGCATCGTCACGGCGGTGGTGATTTTGGTGTTCTTCACCATTTACTGCGCCTCGGGCGTGGTGGCGGGCGCGCGGTTGTTTGAGTCGATGTTTGGCATGGATTACCAGACCGCCCTGTGGGTGGGCGCGGTGGCCACCATGGCCTATGTGTTCATCGGCGGCTTTTTGGCCGTGAGTTGGACGGACACCATTCAGGCGGCCCTGATGATTACGGCGCTGATCCTGGCGCCCTTGATGGTGATTTACGCCGATGGCGGCGTGGCCGCATCGGCTGCGGTGATTGCAACCGCACGCCCCGGCGCGTTTGACATGGTGGCCAATCTGGATGTGATTGCCATCGTCTCGCTGCTGGCCTGGGGCCTGGGCTACTTTGGCCAGCCGCACATCTTGGTGCGCTTCATGGCGGCAGAGTCGGTCAAAACCATTCCCAAGGCCCGCCGCATTGGCATGACCTGGATGGCGCTGTGCCTGGGTGGTGCAGTGGCCGTGGGCTTTTTTGGCATTGCCTTCTTTGGCGCACGCCCCGAGATTGCCGCAGGCGTGAACGCCAACGCGGAAACGGTGTTCCTGGAAGTGACCAAGTTGCTGTTCAACCCCTGGCTGGCGGGCGTGCTGCTGGCAGCGGTGCTGGCGGCGGTGATGTCCACCTTGTCGTGCCAGTTGCTGGTGTGCTCCAGCGCGCTGACGCAAGACATCTACAAAACCTTCTTGAACAAAACCGCCAGCGACCAGCAACTGGTGTGGTTTGGCCGTGCCATGGTGTTTGCGATTGCCGTGGTGGCCATCGTGATTGCGCAAGACCCCAACTCCAAGGTGCTGGGCATGGTGAGCTACGCGTGGGCTGGCTTTGGCGCCGCGTTTGGGCCGATTGTGCTGTTCTCGGTGCTGTGGAAACGCATGACACGCAACGGCGCGCTGGCGGGCATGGTGGTGGGCGCTGTCACCGTGCTGCTGTGGAAGAGCTATGGCGTGCCCATGAAGGACGTTGTTGGCATCTTCCGCCTGTATGAAATCGTGCCCGGTTTTGTGCTGTCGTCGATAGCGATTGTGGTGGTCAGCCTGATGGGCAAAGCACCTTCGGCGCAGATGCAAAAAATTCACGCCGAGGTCGACCAAGAAGTGGCTGCACACGGCCAGTAATGGCGCTGCACCCCCGTTGCGGCCTTGGGGCCTGCGGGTGCAGGGGCCGTAACAGCGGCAGGGTGTTTGAGGGATAAAAATGGCTGCCAGCGCTGATGTAGATTGCGCTGGCAGCTATTTTTTATGCTTTTATGCAGCACATAGCGCTGCCATATCAAGCAAGCGATGCAGCAGTCTTAGAAGCTTATGCGAGCGCCCAGCTTCCAAGTGCGCTCAAAGTTGATGGGGTAGATGGCGTCATCGCGCACCCACATGCCGTTGGAGCGATCAAAAAGATTGCTCACACCCGCATACATTTCCAAGTGTTTGGCCACTTGGTGGCGGTAGCTGACATCGGTGCTTTGGTAAGCACGCTGTTTTTGTTTGTTGTTGTTGTCAAAGTCGCCTGCTGCCCATGTACTGCTGCGCCATGTGTGCGTCAGGTTGAGGTTGCCATGCTCAGTGACGCGCACGTTAAGACCCAGCACCACGCTGTGGCGTGGAACGCCAGGTATTTCTTTGCCGTTGAATGCGCCGGCACCGTCGTTTTCGCGGTCAATGAGCGCGCGTGTCCACGCGTAATTGATCAAGCCGCTGATGCGTGGAGTGATCTGGATGCGGTCTTGTACTTCGATCCCGTATTTGTGCGATTTGTCGATGTTGGTGTTTTTGTAGCCAAACGGCTCTAGGTAGATTTCGTTCTTGAGCTTGGCATAGAAGGCAGAGACTTTGAGGCGGTTGCTTTCTGTCTGGTGGTTGGCTCCGATCGTCAAGGTTTTGGCCTTGGCGGGTTGAATAAAACCATTGAACGATGTGATGCCCGTTGACCAATCGGTCGTAAAGAAACGATCAATGTCTGGAGTGACAAAAGCGTCGCTGTAGTTCGCGAACACGGACAGTTGCTGAGAGACCTTGTGGTTAGCGCCCAATTCCCAAGAATTCAGGTCTTTATCCGACGCAAGCGATTCGCCAGATACCGCGTGGTAGCGGTATTTGACTTGCTCTGTGCGCGCTCCCGCAGAAAGCGTCCAAGCGTCCCACATGTATTGGCCGTGCAGGAAAAAGCCACGATTTTGCTTGCGGGTGCGGCTGGCGGTTTGCGAGACCTTGCCATCAAAGTCTTGCATGCCTGCATTGACGATGAATGCATCGTGCGTGTATTGCAGCGCCAGTTCGTTGGAGATGTAGTCGTAGTCGGTACCTGACGTTGCAGGGCGATAGACCGAAGACTTCTGTTCATTGTGGCGGCGCGCCGTGGCTTTCCACTGTTGGTTGATTTGGTAGTCAGCCCCCACGCTCCAGTGCTCAGTCTCTAATTTCTGGTGCGTGTACTTGCTGCCTTTATTCATGCCGGGGTTGGCATCGAATTGGGTCTGCGTCAGGGAGCCGGGGTAGCGGGTATCAATATTGGATGCGCCTGCTTCCACGTCCAGGCGCAGCCCATTCAGGGGTTGGACGCCTGCGGCAAGGCGCCATGTATTGGCCTCCGAGCTGTCGGTATGGCCTGACGGGTCTTGGTCGCTCAAACCATTGGTCTTGCCGTGGTCCAGCGTTGCAGATAGGTCAAATTTTTCACGCACCACGCCCACAGACGCAATCGCTCCGCGCTGGCCGTAATTGCCTGCGTAAGTCTCCAGCGAAGCACCGTCGCGGGGTTGGGTATAGATCTGAATAGTGCCTGCAGTTGCGCCATCGCCAAACAGCACAGAGCCGCTGCCTTTGGTGATTTCAATGCGCTCAATATCACTCAATGAAATGGAGCCAATGAGCTGGGGCATCATGTCTACATTGTTGAGTCGGCGGCCGTTGACTGTGAGCACAACGTTCTGGTTGCCGTCGTTGCCATAGCCGCGCATACTGATTTGTGGGGTATAGCGATTGCCGTAACTGGGCAATATTTGCAATGAAGTTTGCTGCGCCAGATAGTCGTAGAGCGAAGTGGCTCCCGAGCGATTAATGTCTTGGCGGGTATGAATCTCAGAGGCGTAAGGCGCGTCTTGATCTTGCATGTCAATGCGTGTTGCAGACACGAGAACTGGCGCATTGAGTTTGTCTTGTGCCTGGGTGCTGAAGGTGGCCGCAGACAAAAGCGTACACATGGCAAGTGTGCATGGAGAGAGCTGGAATGGCATGAAATGAGTCCATCAAACCGTTTTGCGTCCCCGCAAATACGGTGTTTGCATATGAATTCGCTGTGCAAATGGGGGCTATTTCAAATTCAAAGTGCTGCAAAGCGCTCGTCGCCGCCACCCCGCAGCAAATCCGCCTGAATACGTTCTGGCCGGTCTCCGGGCTTGTGCGTTGTTGGGTAACAGCTGCATCCCCTTCCCAGAACAGATGTTCCAGTGGTTGCATGATGCAGTTAGTCGCACTTACCGTTGCGGGGGCAGCACAGGTTTTGCCAGTTCCGAAGGACAGGGCGCACCTGTTTCCCGTTTAACCCAAGGCTAGAAAAAGCGCTGGGCACCATAACGAAAAAACTGCTCCTGTATGGAGCAGCGGCGAGATGATAGCTTAGTCGCCTGAATGGGTGTTGCGAAAAAACTCAGCGCGTATGCACCACGCTGGCATCGACTTCCCCGTAGACCGTGATGCCGCTGGGGGTGTTGGCGGTCGTATCAGAAGCGGGGTAGTAATCGCGGTGCGCGCAGCCACCCAGCGTGAGTGCGATGGCGATCCCAAGAAAGTGAAGGTGTTTCATAGCTTGCCCTTTGGGGTCAAGACTAACGGAAACACCCGGGCTGTGGCGTAAGCAGGCGTATCCAGGCGCGTGCCTTGGCATACGCATGTGTATGTGTATGTAGTCGGTGGGGGCATACCTTGCACGCTCTGCAAACCTGGGTGCCCTCGGTTTGCTTGGTTGGGGTGCAGGGGTTTGGCCGGGCGTCTGCGTTACGCGCGCTGTGGGATACAGGCCAAGGCCGCTTGCACCACGTTCATGGTGGCCAGAGGGTCGTCACACGCAATCGGGTGGCGCTGGGGCATGCTGCGCAGCCAGGTGATTTGGCGCTTGGCCAGTTGGCGCGTAGCAGCAATGCCTTTTTCGCGCACCAGGTGCGTATTGATGTCGGGCGTGCCTTTGCGCGCTTGCCAGTCCAGCTCTTCCCAGACTTGGCGGTAGCCCACACAGCGCATGCTGGGCAGGTCAGGGTTCAGGTCGCCGCGGGCGCGCAGGGCTTTCACCTCGTCGATAAAACCTGCTTGCAGCATGGCGTCGTAGCGCTGTGCAATGCGCGCGTGCAGCCAGGCACGGTCATTGGGTTCTAAGGAAAAAAGCGTGCAATCGAAAGCAGGCTCTGCGTCAGCAGCTCTCTTTTTTGTATTGTGAAAACTCGACAGTGGCTGGCCGGACACCTGCCACACTTCTAGCGCACGCTGAATGCGCTGGCTGTCCGCGGGGGCCAGGCGGGCGGCGGTTTCCGGGTCTACCTGGGCCAGCTCGGCGTGCATAGCAGGCCAGCCACGCTCGGCAGCTTGCGCATCAATTTGGGCGCGAACGGTAGGGTCTGCGGCGGGCATTTCGTCAATGCCATCCAGCAGCGCTTTGAAGTACAGCATGGTGCCGCCCACCAGCAGCGGGATGGCGCCGCGCGCGCGGATTTCACCGACCAGACGCTGGGTGTCTTGCACAAATTCTGCGGCGCTGTAGGACTGCAGGGGATCGAGGATGTCGATCAGGTGGTGCGGCACTGCCGCCCGCTCTTGGGCCGTGGGCTTGGCCGTGCCAATGTCCATGCCGCGATAGACCAGGGCCGAGTCCACACTGATGATTTCACAGGCTTGGCCGCGCTGGGACAGCACGGCGGCCAGCGCCAGGGCGGCATTGGTTTTGCCGGATGCGGTGGGGCCGGCGATGGCAATGCAGGGCAGGGGAGAAGTGGAAGCAGTCAAAATGGAAAACGGGGCGAAGTGGCAAACGGTTCAGACCAAGCAGCGCCAGCAAAGCCGGGCTTTAAGGGGCGCTGGGTACGCCGTGGCGGCGCACCAGCGTGCATGATGCCAAGGCTGCTGCCAAACACCAGAATCCCAGCCCGAAAACCAAGGGGTACACAGTGCCATTGAAGCTGCGGCCCAGCAGCTGGCCCGTGGCAAACGCGAACAGCATCATGATGAAGCCGTTGAGTGCCGAAGCCATGCCCGCCGCTTTGGGAAAGGCGCTGACGGCCCCGCTTTGGCCGCACGGTTGCTGGATGCCGTGGGCAATCGGAAACAGTAGGCAAGCGCAGGCGTAGGCCCAAGGGTTGCGTACCTCCAGCAGTGCCAAGCCCAGCAGCAAGGCTGCACACAGCACGGCCAGCCCACCGGCGATGGCCACAGTATTGCGCACGCCCCAGCGTGGCAGCAGGCGGCCGCACAGCATGGTGCCGCCAATATAGATCACCCCATTGGCTGCCAGCAGCCAGCCGACGTGGCTGGCGCTCCAGCCCAGGGCTTGGGTAAAGACAAAGGGGGCGGCGGTTAAAAAGACCACCAGGCCACCATATGAGCTTGTGGTGGTGGCCGAATAGGCCAAAAAGGTAGGGTGGCGCAGAATTTCGCGCCAGCTGCCCAGCAAACGCCGGGGCTGCAAGGCGTGCGGGTTGAAGTGCTGCACGCTTTCCTGAAAACGCAGCCACACCAGCAGCCAGGACGCTACCCCCACCACAGACAGCGCCACCATGGTGGAGCGCCAGCCCATGTACTGCGCCAGCCAGCTACCCATCAAGGGGCTGCAGCAGGCCAGCACGCCCAAGCCGGACAGCGCTTTGGACATGACGTGGGTGCCTTCTACGGGGTTGTACAAATCACGCACGATGGCGCGGGCCGCCATCACCACAGCGCCCAGCGCTGCGCCTTGCACGGTGCGCCAGGCGATCAAGGCATCCATGTGCGGTGCCAGCGCGCAGCCCACGGCGGCCAGCACATACAAGCCAATGCCTGCCAGCAAGATGGGGCGACGGCCCCAGCGGTCGGACGCGGGCCCCCAGGCCAGTTGTGAGCAGCCAAACGCCAGGATCAGGGCGTAAAACGTGCTTTGGGTCTGGGCGACAGAGGCATCGAGCTGCTGCGCCAGCAACGGCATGGCGGGCAGGTACAGATCGGTCGTTAGCGGCTGAAAGCCCAGCAGCAGCGCGAGCAAGCCAATGACAAAAACGGGCGACATGGCCGCAGGCGATGCCACGGCAGAAGAGGAAGAAGCAGACACAAAAACCAATACCAGAGAGCCAATAAAGTGCCACCGATCAGCGGCGTGTGCAGGCTAGCAGAAGCAATTTGGCGTGGTGTCGCTTAGTTCGCACACTTGCCAAAAAAGGCATTGATGCAGATGGGAAAAGCGCTGGCAGCTATGAATTTTTACAGCCCTGCAGGCGCAGTGCAGCTTTCTGGCGTGGGCGGCAGGCTGGGTGCACACGCTGCACCGGGTGACAGCGGCCGTCATTTTTGGGGCCGGTATTTGGGTCTATGCTCTGTGCGCGCGTCAATCACGAACTCACGAACGCGCTGTTGTGAAGGAATATGTGACCATGCTGTTAGGCCTTGCTGCGAACCGTCTCCACCACCAAACCGAAGATGCCGCGCTGTTTGCGCTGCTGCGCGCCTGTGAATCCGGCATGCGCGAGTTGAACCTGGGCCTGCACGCTGTGGGCCGCACCTACGATGCGATTGCCGCCGCCAACATGATGCACCGCTACAGCAACCTGGTGCGCTACCCCTATGGCCGCGAAGGCGGGCTGATGAAGCTGGTGGCTGAGGTGGTGGGCATGGGCGAGGGGCGCACGCTGGATGGCTCCATTTATCTGACCGACCCGGTCGATCCATCCTCCATCTTCCCGGAAGCACTGGCTTTGAAGCGCCAGTGCGTGATCCACGGCAAGCCCTTTATCTCTACCGTGGCCACGGCGCGCGACTGGGTGGAGATGGAGCGCATACACGCAGGTTTGGCGCGCGACCGTAATGCCGATCGCTTTCATGACTTTGAAAACCAGACCGTGGCGCTGATTGCGCACGATGCCATGAAGCCCGCCATGCTGGATTTTGTGGCGCAGAACTTTGACCTGCTCTCGCGCTTTAAGCGCCGGGTGGGCACGGGCACCACAGGTCAAAAACTCAATGAGCTGGCCTGGAGCAAAGGCTGGCCTGCGGACAAAGCCTGGGTGGACCGCTACCACAGCGGCCCCTTGGGGGGCGATGCACAGATTGCCGACCTGGTGCTGGAGCGCCGCTGCCAGCGCGCCATCTTCTTTGAAGACCCGCATGTGGCGCGCCAGCACGAAGCCGACATTCAGCTGCTGGAGCGTGCGGTGACCACCGTCACGCACGAGGCCGTGTGCATCACCACGCCCAAGGTGGCGCAGCGCTGGTGTGATGCGGCAGTGCTGCGCACCCAGCGCTAGCAGCGCCACCGCCTGCGGCGGCGCAGGCAGGTGCAGGCCGCTGCGCGGTGAACCCCGCGTTGCTTGATACGAATCAAGTGTGCGGCGAATGCCGCCCCGCAGCCCTTGAAGGAGTTGCAGCGTCTTGGCATTATGGAAAACCCTAATAACAACTACCAGGTGCTTCCATGACTCCACGTTCTGTCTCTTCCCCCAAGAAATTCCTCATCGGCGCTGGCCTGTTCAACCAGGTGGGTGAATACATTGCTGAGCATGGTGACCATGTGTTCATCATTGCGGATCGCTTCTTCCTGCCCCGCATTCAAACCGACACCGTGGCACAGCTGACCCAGCAGGGCATCCGCAGCCACGTAGAGCAGTTTGGTGGTGAGTGCACCACCGATGAAATTGCCCGTTTGGAAGCAGCCGTCAAAGCCGCTGGCTGCAATGTGGTGCTGGGTGTGGGCGGCGGCAAGGCACTGGATGTGACCAAGGCCGTGGCGCACCACTGCAAGCTGCCGCAGATTTTGGTGCCCACCATTGCTTCCACCGATGCACCCTGCACCGCCTTGGCCGTGATCTACAAGCCCAATGGCGAGTTTGACCACTACCTGTTCATGCCGCACAACCCCGATACTGTGCTGGCAGACACCTCCATCATTGCCCAAGCCCCCGCGCGCTTTTTTGCCGCAGGTGTGGGCGATGCGCTGGCCACCTACTTTGAAGCGCGGGCCTCATGGCGCTGCAATGGCACCAACCTGATCCTCAAGCGCCCCTCGCGCACCGGCTTGGGCTTGGGTGAGATGTGCTATGAAATTCTGCGCAAAAACATCGACGCCGCGATGGATGCCGTGCGCAACAAGGCCGTGACGCCTGCGCTGGAAGAAACCATTGAAGCCACCATCTACCTGAGCGGCGTGGGCGCCGAAGCGGCAGGCGTGGCCGCTGCCCATGCGGTGAACAACGGCATGGCCGTGGTGCCCGCATTGCACAACGCCCAGCACGGCGAGAAGGTGGCCTTTGGCCTGCTGACCCAGCTGGTGCTGGAGAACGCGCCGCTGAACGAGGTGGAAGAGGTGATTCGCATCATCAAGGCGGCGGGCCTGCCCCTTTCGTTGCGCGACTTTGGTGTGACCGAGTGGGTAGAGGCCGAATGGCGCCAAGTGGCCAAGCTGGCCTGTGACAAGAACGACACCATGGGCAATATGGGCCGCCCCATCAGCGAAGAAGAGGTGTATGACGCGATGCTGGCCGCCAACAGCCTGGCAGAGCGCTACCACGATTAAGGCTGAAAACTGCCTCCGGCGCTTATTCCATAAGCGCTAGCAGCTATAAAAAAAGCGATCCATCGGGATCGCTTTTTTGGTGGCAAGCCTGAGAGGGCTTAGAAGTTGTGGCGGATACCCACGGACACCGACTTGCGGTCTTCGTTGGGGCTCAGATCGCCAAAGGCTGCACCGTCCTTGTTTTGCAGCTGGCTGTAGAACGCGTACACCTTGGTGCGCTTGCTCAGGTGGTGGTTGTAGCCCACGGTCCACTGGTTGGCAGCGGCCTGGCCTTCGGCGTTGGCATGGCCAAAGTTGGCGTGCAGTTCACCGGCGCCAATGGCGTAGGCCACGGCAGCGCGGGTCACGTTGGTCTTTTCCTTGATGCCAGCCACCACATCTTCGCTGCGCTGGTGGTAGCCGGACAGCGTCCAGGCACCGGCAGTCCAGGAGGCGCGCAAGGCGTACTGCTTGGCATCGGCCCACTCACCGTAGCCTGCGCCGAACGACCAGTTGCCACGGTCATAGTTGGCGGCCAGGTCGTAGGCGTTCTTGTCCTTGCTGTCAGCGGCGCGCTCGTGGAAGCTCACCGAAGACTCCACGCTCAGGCCGTGGAAGACGGGCGACTTGTAAGCCAGGCGGTTGTTGGCGTTCTCGACACCCACGTACAGCGCGTCTGCAGTGATGCCGTAGTCTTCGTTGTGCAGGCTGGCGCGGTCAGCGATGGCGTAGTACGAAGGGTTGAAGAAACGGCCCATGCGCACGGTACCGAAGTTGCCCGACAGGTTCACTTCGCTGCGGTTGCTAAAAAAGCTGTCCGCTTCGGTGATGCTGCCGTTGTCCGAGTTGATGGCGCTTTCCAGCTGGAAGCCCAGCTTCAGGCCATTGCCCAGGTCTTCCTGGCCTTGGAAGCCAAAGTAAGAGCCGCTGTTGTTCACACCGTTGACGCGGGCGTTGCCGGTCTTCACGGATTCGACGGCGGTGTCGATACGGCCATACACGTTGACGCTGGAGTCAGCGGCAGCAGCGGTGGCGGAAACAGCGATCAGGCCAGCAGCGGCCACAATTTTGTTCAGAGAGAAAGTCACGATCAAAGCGCTTGTACAGCGCATGCAAAAAAGGAAAACAATGCCTGCACAACGGCAGGCTTTACCAGAGGGCGCAGCAAAGTGCGCGCTCGCTGTGGCCTGCGCAATGCAGGCCGGGCGCATTTATAGCGGCCCGGCGAACACCTTTGCTGGTGCTAGGACATTGGGAGCGCTTGGCGCTTGCTGCGCAAGCGCTAGGGGCTGTTTTTAGTATTGCTGTGCGGCAGCTGCTGCGGCCACAAAAAAAGGAACCCGAAGGTTCCTTTTTTCTGTACTTTGGAAGGAAGCGCTGGCGTCGCTTAGATCACGCCTTGTGCCTGCATGGCTTCTGCCACCTTCACAAAGCCGGCCACGTTGGCGCCGTCGATGTAGCTCACGGTGCCGTCGGCGCGCTTGCCGTACTTCAGGCAGGCGGCGTGGATGCCTTGCATGATTTGCAGCAGGCGGGCGTCCACTTCTTCGGCGGTCCAGCTCAGGCGGCCTGCGTTTTGCGACATTTCCAAGCCGGAGGTGGCCACGCCACCCGCATTCGAGGCCTTGCCGGGGGCATACAGCACGCCCGCCGCTTCAAACGCCTTGGCCGCTTCAATGGTGGAGGGCATGTTAGCACCTTCTGCCACGCACAGCACGCCGTTGGCAATCAGGGTCTGTGCATCGGCCAGATCCAGCTCGTTCTGGGTGGCGCAAGGCAGGGCCACGTCGACCTGGATGCCCCATGGGCGCACGCCAGCCAGGAATTCCACGCCGGGCACTTGTGCAGCGTAGTCGTTAACGCGGCCGTACTTGTTGTTCTTGATGTCCATCAGGATGGCCAGCTTCTCGGCGGTGAAACCGTCCTTGTCGTACACGGTGCCGGAAGAGTCGGACACGGTCACCACCTTGGCGCCCAGCTGCATGGCTTTTTCCACGGCGTATTGCGCCACGTTGCCCGAGCCGGACACGGACACGGTCTTGCCGGCCATCGACTGGCCGCGTGTGGCCAGCATTTCTTGGGCGAAGTACACCGTGCCGTAGCCGGTGGCTTCAGGGCGAATCAGCGAGCCGCCGAAAGTCAGTCCCTTGCCGGTGAACACGCAAGCGGCGCTGTTGGACAGCTTTTTGTACATGCCGGCCATAAAGCCCACTTCGCGACCACCCACGCCGATGTCGCCTGCAGGCACGTCGGTGTCAGGGCCCACGTGGCGGTACAGCTCGGTCACAAAGGCTTGGCAAAAGCGCATCACTTCCGCCGAGCTCTTGCCCTTGGGGTCGAAGTCCGAGCCGCCCTTGCCGCCGCCCATGGGCAGTGTGGTCAGCGCATTTTTGAAGGTTTGCTCAAACGCCAGGAACTTCAGCACCGACTGGTTCACCGAGGGGTGGAAGCGAATGCCGCCCTTGAAGGGGCCAATCGCCATGCTGTGTTGAATGCGGAAGCCGCGGTTGACTTGCACCTGGCCCTTGTCGTCCATCCAGCTGACGCGGAACTGGATGATGCGCTCAGGCTCGACCAGGCGCTCCAGCAGGGCGTTGTCGGCGTACTTGGGATTCTTTTCAATGAAGGGCCACAGCGACTCCATCACTTCCGTGACGGCTTGCAGGAATTCAGGTTGACCGGGGTTGCGGGCAGCAACGTCTTGCAGGAATTGGTCGAGGTTGGCGTACTTCATGAGGGTCAGTCTTTCAAGGGCACAAAACAAAAGCGCCGCAGCGCACGTTGAAAATTATGCCAAAAATGTATGCCTATATGCACCATATCGAGCATGACTTGTATAAGTTTGGTGCATAACTGTCTGAATTTGGTGCTTGCCTGCACCAAGTTGAAGAATGTGAAAAGTGTCTTGCTCGTTGATTTATATGAATTTTTTGTGACGACGTGCCTGATGGGGTACAGCCGTCGCGGGGCGGCATCGCGGAATTCGATGCTGGCAGTTTTTTTTGACGATGTGGCGTGGTGTGCGCAGTTGCTCTGTTAATGGAAGCTGCTAGCGCACGTGAATGCTTGGCTTCTAAGAGAAATACATCGCAAAGCACCATTCCATAAGCGCTGGTAGCTATGAATTCATGGTTGCCCGTTCATGCCAAGGCGCAAACCCTGCAGGGGAGGTGGCGTGCCGTGTCTGCAGAAAGGCAGGCGGTATCCAGCGTTGCGCAGGCCTGCTGGGGCGGCGCTGGCTGTGCGTAGTCACACCAAGGAAAAAAGCCTGTTTTCGTAAAAAACAGGCTTGCAGGGGAGACGGGAGCGGGCGCGGCTTAAATCAGCTCGAACGGAATAGCGCCCCACTGGATGGTGTGTGCCGCCAAGCCGTAGGCCAGCGCCTGGGCAGCGCTGGTGTCGCAGAGGTGGCGTACCTCCGCCGCATGGGGAGTGGTGTGGCAGCGCAGCAGCCAGTCTGAGGGCGGTGCGTGGCTGGCGGTGTCGGTAATACAGATCAGCTTGGCGCCCAGCTTGCGCGCGCGCTCGCCCAACTCGGCCATGTCGGCGCGGATGCCGCCCAGCGCAAACAGCACCACCATGTCGCGCGGTGCAATGCGGGCCAGCACGTCTTCAATGGTTTCACCGGCGGCGGGCGCGCCGTAGATGGGTTTGTCCAAACCGCTCATCAGATGCCCGCGCAGCGAACGCGCCAGCATGTGGTTGTGCTGCAGGCCCACGCAGAAGATGGCAGGTGCCTGGTGCAGGGCCGAGGCCATGGCGTCCATGGTGCTGGCCGGGATCTGCGCCAGCGTGGCGGTCAGGTTGTCTTGCAACTGTTGCCACAAGAGTGCGCAGTTGGGTGCGCTGGGAGAGATGTTGACGTCCGCCATAGGCAGCTGCAGGCCGTTGGTGGAGGCCTCCAGACGTGCGGTGCGGCGCGCTTCTTCGTAGCTGTCGTAGCCCAGGCGGCGGATAAAGCGCGTGACGGTAGCATTGGAGACGCCGGTCAGCTGGGCCAGCTCGCTGGCGCTGTAGCCCGCCAAGTTGATGGGGTAGTCCAGCACCACCTGCGCGAGCTTGCGTTCGGTGGGCGAGAAACTATCGAGCGCAGCGCGCACGCGGGCAAAAAAGGGTACGGACATGGGGGCGGTGTGGGGGGCGCAGGCCTTCAAGGCAAAAAGTAAAGCATGCTCAGTGTAGCCGCCGCTCAGCGCCCGCGCAGGAATAGCGCGTCCAGCTCTTTCAGGGTGAGCTGGCGCCAGGTGGGGCGGCCGTGGTTGCACTGGTCGGAGCGCTCGGTGGTTTCCATCTGGCGCAGCAAGGCGTTCATCTCGTCCAGCGTCAACCGGCGGTTGGCCCGCACTGCGCCGTGGCAGGCCATGGTGGCAAGGATTTCATTGCGCGCACGCTGAATCACACCGCTGGCATCTTGCTGCTCCAGCTCCGCCAGCACGCTGCGTGCCAACTCCACCGCATCGCCTTGCGCCAAGGTAGAGGGCACGGCGCGCACGGCCAGGGTTTTGGGCGAGAACGGCGCAATCTCCAGCCCCAGCACGTGCAAGGTGTCCACATGGGCTTCGGCTGTGGCCACTTCCTGCGGCGTGGCGGCAAAGGTGGCGGGAATGAGCAGCGGCTGGCTGGCAATGGGCTGGTGGTTGCCCAGTTGCTCCTTCAAACGCTCATACACAATGCGCTCGTGCGCGGCGTGCATGTCCACAATCACCATGCCCTGGGCGTTCTCAGCCAGGATGTACACGCCATGCACCTGCGCAATCGCACGGCCTAGGGGCCAGGCGGAGGGGTCGTGGGTAGCTGGGGCAGGGCTGGCAGCAGACAAATCAATTTCTGTAGCTGCTTGCGTAGGATTGGCAATCGTTTGTGCGGTATTTGGCGCGAATGTTGATGCGGCGGCAGAAACTGTGAGGGCGGCCTCGCGCATGGGGGCCCACAGGGCCTGCATGTCGTTGACCTTGTGGCCCGCCGTTTCCTGCAGCGGCATGGGGTACTGCAGCTGTGGCTTCATGGCAGGGCGCGGCGCGCTGACGCTGGGTTGCCAAGCCACCGTGCTGGCCGCGGTGGGGCCAGTGCCCGATGCCTCGGGCGCCAGCGCTGCGTGTGTGGAGGCTTCGGCGTGCGCCGCCAGCAAAGCCGCGCGCGGGGCAGCCAGCGCATCTTCCACAGCATGCTTGATGGCTTGGTGCACTTCGCGGCTGTCGCGAAAGCGCACTTCGATCTTGGTGGGGTGTACGTTCACATCCACGCGCGCGGGGTCGATCTCCATGTACAGCGCGTAAATGGGTTGCTTGTGGCCGTGCAGCACGTCTTCGTAGGCGCTTTTGGCGGCATGGGTCAGCACCTTGTCGCGCACAAAACGCTGGTTGACGTAGCAGTATTGCTGGTCGGGGCGGCTGCGCGCGGCATCGGGCAGGCCAGCGCGGCCGTAGACGGTGATGCCGCTGGAGGCCGAAGTGCGCTGTACAGGGATGGAGTTGGCCACAAAGTCATCCCCCAGCACATCGGCCAAGCGGCGTGCCAATGCGTCGTTTTTGTCGACCGAGCCATCCATGGGCACGGCACGCCATTGCTCCACCAGCTTGCCGTCGTGCCAGATGGCAAAGCCCACATCGGGGCGGGCCAAGGCGTGGCGGCGCACGGATTCAATGCAGTGCGCCAGCTCGGTGGCATCGGTCTTTAAAAACTTGCGCCGTGCGGGGGTGCTGAAAAACAGCTCTTTAACTTCCAGCGTGGTGCCGCGGTTGCGGGCGGCGGGGCGCAATTCTCCGCTGCGCGCTTCCAGAAGCCAGGCTTTGTCTTCACCTTCCAGGCGCGAGAGGATGGCGGTTTCCGACACCGAGGCAATGGCGGCCAGCGCTTCGCCGCGAAACCCCATGGTGCCCACATGCTCCAGCTCATTCAAATCGCGGATTTTGCTGGTGGCATGGCGGCGCAGGGCCACGGGCAGCTCTTCACGAGGAATGCCGCAGCCATCGTCTTCCACGCTGATCAGGCGCACGCCACCGGCCAGCAGGCGCACGGTGATTTGGCTGGCACCGGCATCCAAGGCGTTGTCCACCAGTTCGCGCACCACAGAAGCAGGGCGCTCTACCACCTCGCCAGCGGCAATCTGGCTGATGAGTTCATCCGGAAGGTCTTGAATGGCGCGGCGCTGCAGTGCGGGAGCAGAAGAAGTCATCAGCCCATTGTATGCAGCCTCATTGGGGGTGTTAGCGGCTGCTACAGAAAACCAATTCAGCGGTGGCGATGATGGCGGTGACCGCGCGAGCCCCCATAGCCATCACTGTTTTGGCCCATCTGGTTACCAATCAGCGCACCTGCAGCGGCGCCACCCACGGTGCCTAAGGTGCTGCCAAAGACGGCATCGCCAAGCAAGCCACCGGCCACGGCGCCTACGCCGGCGCCAATTTGGGCATTGTTAGGGCGGTGGGCGCAACCACCCAATGTGAAAGCGGCCACAACAGCGGCGATCAAAAATGTGCTGCGAGCTTTAATCATGTGCACCTCCTTGCATGTAGTAATTCAAAAATCAGGCGTCACTGTGCCTGTGGCAGAGACTGGTTTTGATGAACTTGGTGCAAAGTTCTGGCCCGTATTGCAAGTATTTGTAGCTCTGGTTTGCAGGCTGTTGCAGCGGATGTCGGAGTGTGTGCAAAACAGCGCGGCGACAGCCCCTGTTTGGCCTGCATGCCCTGCGCATGGGACTACATTAACGCTTTGTTTGGCTGCCGACCTGCCCCAGGCGCGGGCTGGCATTTGAGGGTGTGGTTGTGGAAATCGTTTCGTTTTTGATCGACTTCATTGTGCATATCGACAAGCACTTGGAGACATTGGTCGTGGCTTATGGCGCATGGGTTTACGCGCTGCTGTTTCTGATTATTTTTGTCGAAACCGGCTTGGTGGTAATGCCGTTTCTGCCGGGCGATTCGCTGCTGTTTATTGTGGGCGCGATGGCTGGCGTGGGCATGCTCAACTTTCCGCTGGCATGCGGCATTTTGCTGGTGGCCGCCATTTTGGGGGACCAGTGCAATTACACGTTAGGGCGGATGGCAGGACCCAAAGTCTTTCAGTGGGAAAACTCGCGCTGGTTCAACCGCGCAGCGTTCGACAAAGCCAATAGTTTTTATGAGCGCTATGGCGGTGTGACGGTTATCTTGGCGCGCTTCATGCCCTTTATTCGCACCTTTGTGCCCTTCGTGGCGGGTGTGGCCCATATGTCGCGCGGCAAGTTCAGCATGTTCAATGTGTCTGGCGCCATTGTGTGGGTGTTGGGCATTGTGTCGGCAGGCTACTTCTTTGGGAACTTGCCGTGGGTGCGGGAGCACCTGGAAACCCTCATCTGGGCGTTGATTCTGATTCCGGGCGTGGTGGCGCTGTATGGCGGCTGGAAGACCGGACGACAGCAGCCACAGGGCTAAGTCTCGGATGAGTGGGCGCAGTCATAAAAAATGCCGACTCAGGTCGGCATTTTTTATGACTCAAAGCGACGGGCCATGAGTCACCGAGGCACGGTTATTTTTTGTCTTGGTTTTTGCCAATCTGGTTGCCGATCACGGCCCCGGCGGCCGCGCCGCCCAAGGTACCCAAGGTACCTCCTATCACCGCATCACCCACAACACCGCCTGCCACGGCACCTACGCCGGTGCCCAACTGCTGGTTGTTGGCACAACCGCTGAGCAAAGCGGTAGTGGCAACCAGGGCAAAAGCGATAGAAGTCAGGGGCTTTTTCATCACACACTCCTTGGAATAAAAACACATTCAGAGTGTGGGGCCAGGAGGCTAAAACATGGCGTCGGGGAGGTGAGCGCAGGGCTGTAGGTCAAAAGACCTCATCCCTGCATGTAGGTGCCAACTAGAGTGCAAGACGGCGCTTATACCGAGCGCGAGCGCGCCAGTGGCGGGTTTTTGGTGAAGTACTGGCGGATGCCGGTCATCATGGCGTCCGCCAGCTTGTTTTGGTAGGCGCTGCTGCGCAGTTTTTGCTCTTCCTCAGGGTTGCTGATGAAGGCAGTTTCAATCAGCACGCTGGGAATGTCAGGGGCTTTGAGCACGGCAAAACCCGCCTGCTCCACGCGTGGCTTGTGCAGCTTGGCAAAGCTGCCAATGTGGGTCAGCAGTGAGGTACCCAGTTTCAGGCTGTCATTGATTTGCGCGGTGGTGCTCATGTCCAGCAGCATCTGCTGCACGGTCTTGTCCTGGCTGCGTACGTTGATGCCGCCCACCAAATCGGCCTGATTTTCTTTGTCAGCCAGCCAGCGTGCGGCCGTGCTGGTGGCGCCTTTTTGGCTGAGTGCAAACACGCTGGCACCGGCGGCCGAGGGGCGGGTGAAGGCATCGGCGTGGATGCTGATGAACAAGTCCGCCTGCACGCGGCGCGCTTTTTGCACGCGCACGCCCAAAGGCACGAAATAGTCACCATCGCGCGTTAAGTAGGCACGCATGGGGCTGCCGTTGATGGTGCTGCCATTGATGCGGTCGCGCAGCAGTTTGGCAATCTTGAGCACCACATCTTTTTCGTAAGTGCCACTGGGGCCGATGGCGCCGGGGTCTTCACCGCCGTGACCGGGGTCGAGTGCCACGATGATGATGCGGTCAGTTTTGCGCGACGTAGGCGCTGGGCTGGCTGTGACTGTGGTTTCGGGCGCTTTGGCGGCAGGCGGGGCTGGCGGCGGGGCAAGGGCGACTTTTTTGTCGCCCGCAGCGGGGGTGGATGGCGTAGATGCACCGGGCGTGGCGCCCGCCCCGCTGTGCTTGGCAATCAAATCCCCCAACGGGTCGTGGGACGCGACATGCTCCGCAGGCGGCGACAAAGCCGGTGGCAAGTTGGAGCTGGAGCCGGCATCGCGCAAGCGCTCTTGAATCAGCGCTTCCAGCGGATCAACGGGTTTGGACGGGTAGAGGTCAAACACCAGCCGGTGCTGGTAGGCGGCCACAGGCTTGAGGGTAAAAACCTGCGGCACGGCCTCTTGCTTGAGGTCGATGACCAGACGCACCACATTCGGTGAGTTTTGCCCCACGCGAATGGCGGCAATATTGGGGTCATCGGTTCGCACTTTGGCGACGAGTTCTTTGAGCGCGCTGTTGAGCTGCAGCCCCTCAATATCAACGGCCAGGCGTGGCGGTGAAGTGATCAGCGTTTGCTTGGCCACCAGTGGCACGTCGGACTCTAGGGTGACGCGCGAGTAATCTTCCGCAGGCCAGACGCGCACCGCCATGATGCTGGCGCCGAAGGCGATTTGGTGTTTGCCCGCCAGCAGCAGTGCCAAGCTACCTGCCTGAAGCAAGGTGCGGCGGTTAGGGCGGTAGGCGGTAAAGATAGAGTGCGCGGCGTCGTCGCTCATTGTGGCCAGTGCTGCAGCAAGCGCCGTCCACACGCTGTGCTGGTGCGCAGTGTGACGCGGCGTTGGGTTTCGTCGATTGCTTCAATATAAATAGCTAAGTCCGCTCGCGGTGTCAGCGAAGCAGCCTTTTCTGGCCATTCTGCCAGTTTCAACCCTTCGCTGGCAAAAATGTCACGAAAACCTGCATCTTCCCATTCACGCGGGTCGTCAAAGCGGTAGAAGTCAAAGTGCCAGATGTGCAGCGCAGGCACTTCGTGTGGCTCAACCACGGCATAGGTAGGGCTTTTGATGCGGCCTTGCACGCCCAAGCTGCGCAGCAAATGGCGCACGAAGGTGGTTTTGCCTGCGCCCAAATCGCCATGCAGGGTGATGAAGGCGTTGCGCACCTCGGGCAAAGCGGCCAGTTGGGCTGCAAAAGCCGCAGTGTCCGCCTCGTCTTGCCAAGTCAGTACGCGCACATCGGCGCTGGCGCTTTCTACAATCGCAGGGTTATGGTTTGCAGCAGTCAATTGGTTCCTTTGATGCAGGACTGGGCCCGCGAATTGGGATTTTCCCAAATTGGCGTGTCCGGCGTGGATTTGTCGTCTTGTGAGGACGGGCTGCTGCAATGGTTGCAAGCAGGCTTTCACGGCAGCATGGACTATATGGCGGCGCACGGCCTCAAGCGCGCACGCCCGGCCGAGCTGGTGCCCGGTACGGTGAGCGTGATTACCGCACGCATGGATTATTTGCCGGCAGCCACCCCTGAAGACTGGCAGGCCGTGGAGTGCGCGCGCCTGGAGCGCCCGCAAGAGGCCATCATTTCAGTCTACGCCCGTGGGCGCGACTATCACAAGGTGCTGCGCAGCCGCCTGCAAAAGCTGGCAGAGCGCATTGCGCAGGAGGTGGGGCCGCTGGGTCACCGCGCCTTCACCGATTCGGCCCCGGTGATGGAGGCCGAGCTGGCCCGTCGCAGCGGCCAGGGCTGGCGGGGCAAGCACACGTTGGTGCTCAACCGTGATGCGGGTTCGACCTTTTTCCTGGGCGAGATTTATCTGGACATGGCGCTGCCAGAGACAGCGCCAGTGACTGCGCATTGCGGCAGTTGCAGCAGCTGCATTGACGCCTGCCCCACGGGCGCCATCGTGGCACCCTACCGCGTGGATGCGCGCCGTTGCATCTCTTACCTGACCATTGAGCACGATGGGCCGATCCCGCTGGAGTTGCGCCCCCTGATGGCCAACCGCATTTATGGCTGTGACGACTGCCAGCTGGCCTGCCCGTGGAACAAGTTTGCCCAGCGCAGCCCGCTGCCAGATTTTGATGTGCGCGGTGCCATGGTGGGCAGCACGCTGGTGCAACTGTTCAGTTGGGACGAGGCCACGTTTTTGCGCTGCACCGAAGGCAGTCCAATCCGTCGGATTGGCCATGTGCGCTGGTTGCGCAATATTGCGGTGGCGCTGGGCAATGCGCTGCATGCTGCAGGGTTGGGTGCGGACGAGCAACACGCCATACGCAGCGCGCTGCAAGCCCGCGCGGCGCATGGCAGCAGCGTGGTGCGCGAGCATGTGCAGTGGGCGTTGGCCCAAGGGAATACTTAAAAAGAGAGCTGCTAGCGCTTAATTTACTGCCACTTCAAGGTGTTATCTATTTGAAGTGCTTGAATAGCCTGCGCCGCTAGCTATTTAATTTGATTTGGCAATCATCCGAGCAGCCGCACCTCAAGGCAGCAAAGACAGTGCAAATGGCAGGCTGAATACGCCCAGCATGGTAGACAGCGTCACCAGCCCCGCAACATACGGGCCGTTATAGCCCATGCGCGTCGCCAGCACATAGCAGGTGGAGGCGGTGGGCAAGGCGGAAAACAGCAGCAGGATCAAGGCTTGGTCACCCTGCAAACCAAACAGGTGAATGGCCCCCAGTGCAACCAAGGGCTGGATGGCATGGCGAATGCCCAGCACCCCCACACTCAGGCGCTTGGCATGGGTCAGCAGGCCCAGCTGCATGCCTGCGCCGGCCGACATCAGGCCCAAGGCAATTGACGCGACGCCGATGCGCGCCACCGGTGGCTCCAGCCACGTGGGCATGCGAAAGCCCAGCAAGTTGGCCGCCAATCCGCACACCGTGGCCACGATCAGCGGATTGCGCACTAGCTGGCCCCAAAAACTGTGCTGGCCCTCACGCGTCATGGGCCACACCGCCGCAATGTTGAACATGGGCACGCAAAAACCAATCAGCACCGAAATAAAGAACAGGCCCTGCGCGCCCGCCAGTCGGTCCGCCAGTGCCAAGCCGATGAAGGAGTTAAAGCGAAACGCCACTTGCGCGGCGCTGGCGTGGTCGCGGGCGCTGATGTGCCTGCGCACCCCGGGCCACCAGGGCAGGCTGTAGGCCAGTGCGATACCGATCAGGCCTGAGGTGAGGCCGGCGGCAATCAGGCTGGAGGTGGCTGCCCAGTCCAGCGGGCTTTTGACAATCGAGTGAAACAGCAGCACCGGGAACAGCAGGTAGTACACCAGTGCTTCGACGCTTTGCCAGACCGGGCGGTTCAGCGGGCTGAAACGGCAAAGCAAGTAGCCCAACACAATCAGGGCAAAGTCTGGAAAAAGGAGCTGGGCGTAGTTCACGGACGCAGAGATTACCCGCTTCTGGGAGGGCGGAGCCCTTGGAGCTTGGTCAATTTGGCGCCGAAGTGACAGCGCCTGCACTACTTGGGTGCTAAGGGAATTTACGGAGAAAAAATCGCTTTGGCGCAGCCCTGTATCAGCAGTCCCTCAACTAGCATTGTTTTCCAAACACAAACTTACAAACACGCAAGGAGATCAGTCACTATGCATCGTCGTACCTGTATTGGGTTGGCACTGGCTTTGGTGGGTACCGCTGCCATGGCGCAGGCTTACCCCACCAAGCCCATCAAGCTGTTGGTGCCTTTTGCGCCAGGTGGCACGACCGACATCATTGCGCGGGTCATAGCAGACCCTTTGAGCCGTGAGCTGGGCCAGCCCGTGATCGTGGAAAACAAGGGCGGCGGCGGCGGTGTGATTGGTGCGCTGGAGACTTCGCGTGCAGCGCCAGATGGCTACAACCTGGGGATTGCCACTGTGTCTTCCACGGCCACCAATCCCGCCATCAACCCCAAAATTCCCTACAACACATTGACGGACTTCACGCCCATCATCAATGTGGCGGCCACGCCGAATGTGCTGGCCATCAACCCCAAATTCAGCAAGCCTGACTACGCCTCCTTTTTGGCCACTTTGAAGGCGGGGCAAGGCAAGTACGCCTATGCCTCATCAGGCACCGGCGGTATTCAGCACATGCTGATGGAGTTGTACAAAAACCTGACGGGCACGTTCATCACCCACATTCCGTACCGTGGCGCGGGCCCCGCGCTGAATGACACGGTGGCAGGGCAAGTGCCCATCATTTTGGACAACTTGCCTTCAGCGCTGCCCTTCATCAAAGACAAACGCTTGGTGGCGATCGCCGTGGCAGCACCCGAGCGTCTGGAGGTGCTGCCGGATGTACCCACTTTCAAGGAAGTTGGGCTGGAGCCTGTGAATCGCATGGCCTTCTACGGCATTTTGGGCCCCAAGGGCATGCAAAAAGACGTGGTGGACAAGATCAATGCAGCCGTGAAAAAGGTGTTACAAGATCCCGCCGTGCGCAAGCGCATTGCGGATACGGGGTCTTTGGTGATTGGGAACTCGCCCGAAGAGTTTGCCCAGCAAATCAAGATAGAGTACGAGATTTACCGCAAAGTGGTGGTGGAGCAAAAGCTCACGCTGGAATAAAGCGGTGTGGTAAATAGCCCAAGGCGCTGCCCCGGAAGGTGCAGCGCTTTTTT
Source organism: Comamonas sp. UBA7840 (assembly GCF_002501455.1). NCBI lineage: Bacteria > Pseudomonadati > Pseudomonadota > Betaproteobacteria > Burkholderiales > Comamonadaceae > Comamonas > Comamonas sp. UBA7840. The sequence goes on from NZ_DLTI01000027.1 coordinate 25,707, forward strand.
TCGCCACAATGCAGCCATGAATGATGCAGCGCTTCAAGCCAGTGTGACGGCGATTGATGACTTTATCGAGGCCTTGTTTTTGGAAGATGGCTTGTCTGCCAATACCTTGCAAGCGTATCGGCGCGATGTGATGGCCTGTGCGCAGTTTTTGGCGCAGTCCCCGGCGGCGTGTTCTTTGCTGCAGGCGCAAGAGCAGGATTTGCAGGCATTTCTTCAGCAGCGCCATGCGCTGGGTGTGAAGGCGGTCTCCAGCAATCGGGGGCTGAGCGTGCTGCGGCGCTTTTTCCATTGGGCTTTGCGTGAAAGTCGGCGCCAGGACGACCCCACCGTACGCTTGCTAGCGGCCAAACGCCCTTTGCGGGTGCCACATACCTTGACCCAGGAGCAGGTAGAGGCGCTGTTGCATGCGCCCGATGACGCCACGCCTTTGGGGCTGCGCGACCGGACAATGCTGGAGCTGATGTATGCCAGTGGTCTGCGCGTGAGTGAGCTGGTGGGGTTGCAGGTGCATCACGTGGACCTGAATGCCGCTGTATTGCAAACGGAAGGCAAGGGGCGCAAAGAGCGGTTGGTGCCGTTTGGGCAGGAGGCGCAGTGGTGGCTGCAACGTTTTTTGCAGCAAGCCCGGCAAGAAATTCTGGGCAGGCGAACCTCGAGTGACTTATTCGTCACTCAGCGTGGCGGTGCCATGACGCGGGTGATGTTTTGGATGCTGGTGAAAAAGTATGCGCAGCTTGCGGGTATCACCGCGCCTTTATCGCCTCATACCTTACGCCATGCTTTTGCAACGCATCTGCTCAATCATGGTGCCGACTTGCGCGTGGTGCAGATGTTGCTGGGGCATGCAGATATTTCCACCACCACCATCTATACCCATGTAGCCAGAGAGCGGCTGCAGCGGCTGCATGCGCAGCACCATCCTCGTGGATAAGAAGTACTGATGCCTATTAAGTGAAATTAATTCTGAGGCAAAATATCTTTTTATTTGTCAACCCGGATTAACGATGATGAATGCCGTGCGGCGAGGTTTGGTGGCTGCTGCGTTGTTATCAACAACAGCGCCTTTGGTTTCTTGGGCAGATACGGCACAGTGGCCGAACAAGCCCATTCGCATAGTGGTGTCCTACCCGGGTGGGGGTGTGAGTGACGTGGTGGCCCGGGCTTTGGGTGAAAAACTCGCGGTGCAACTGGCGACCCCTATCGTGGTGGAAAACAAAGCGGGTGCAGGCGGTGCAATCGGTTTGGATACGGTGGCTAAATCGGCCCCCGATGGCTACACGATCGGTTTTTCGGCCATCAGTCCCGTAGCTTTGAATCCGCATCTGGGTGCAGTGCCTTTTGATCCGCAAAAGGACTTGGTTCCTGTGGTGAGCGTGATGTACTCGCCGGTATTGGTTTTGGCGACCACTGCCGAGCGATCACCAAACTTCAAGGAATTGCTCTCGCAAGCCAAGCGTAGCCCTGGGACTGTGCGCTGGGCGACAGCAGGGTTGGCCTCTTTGGGGCATATCGTTTTGGAGCAAGTGAAGTACACCGCCAAGGTGGATATCACGCACATTCCTTACAAGGGCGGCGGACAGCAGCTTAACGATGCCTTGGGCGCGCAGTATGAGGTGCTCTCCACCAATGCGGGCCCTACGGTCATGCAGCATATTCAGGCTGGCAAGCTCAAGCCGCTTGCTGTGGGAGCGCCTCAACGCTTGGAGTCATTGCCCGAAGTGCCTACGCTGGCAGAGCTGGGCTTCCCAGAAGCGAACTTGACCTCCTTGTTCGGTATTTTTGCGCCAGCGAATGTGCCTGCTGCAGTGCTTCAGCGCTTGAATCAAGAGTTCAACAAGGCGTTGGCCAGCCCCGATATCCAGGCCAAGCTCAAGACTTCGGACAATGTGCCAACGGGCGGCGATGCGAAGTCTTTTGCGCGCCAAATTGCCCAAGAATCAGCAAACAATGCCCGGATTGTGAAGGCTGCGAACTTGCACACCAAGTAAAGCTGGGGTGCATGAGTTCAAAGAAAGCCCCACCAAGGGCTTTCTTTGAACTGGGCGTAGCGCTCTCTAATCGCTGAGGGTGTCTGCCCAAGCCAGAGCTTGCAAGTGTGCCCAGTTCACTTGGTGGTTGGACAGGTGCAAGGCATCCGAGTTGCGCGCAAAAGCTTCTTCGTCCCCGCTTTCGCAGGCAAGCACCAGATCGAGGAAGGGCGCATACACGCCGGTTCTGTGGAGCAGCGCGTCGACCACAGGCTGGGGTAAGGCGATGGAATTGAGGGCTTGGTCCATAGGGATGCCCAAAATGGTGTCCAGCAAAGAAAACACCCCGACAACGAAAGCGTTGTCTGCTTCTTCGGCAGGCAGCAGCTCAGAGGCCAGCAGTTCCATGAGCCTGCCTCGGACCACCGCAGTTTGGCCCACGGCGGGTGCACTGCCGCCTGTGCGCGATGTGGTCATGAGCAAGGCCGCCCAGCGGAACAGCTTCTTGAGGCCAAGGATCATCACCGCATGGCGGAACGAGGTGATTTCGCAGGACAGGCCAAACCCCGAGGAATTGATGAAGCGCAGCAAATTAAAGGACAGGGTGGGGTCCTTTTTCAGTAGATCTTCAATCTCTGCCGTGCTGCTTTGGTTGCGCACCAGATTGATCAACTGCAAGATGATGGCTTGCGATGGGCGCACCGTGCGCGTGTGTACCAAATCTGGTGTGGCGAACCAAAAGCCTTGAAAAAGCTTGACTCCCAGTTCGTGCATATGTTCGAACTGGGCTTGCGTTTCGACTTTTTCTGCCACGATTTGCGCCGTGGTGTGTGTGCGCGCAAATTTGACGAGAGCTTGTGCGTTTTCCAGCGGGAAAGCCAGCATGTCGAGCTTGATAAAGCTCGCCATGGGGAGCCAGTTGACATAAGCGCGACGCAGCAAATTCTGGTCAAAGGCCAAGCGAAAGCCCCGCTGGCGCAGACCTTCAAACAACGGAATGGCGGCGGCGATTTCTGCGGCGCTGGCCTCTTCATCCAGTGTGGGGATTTCTAAAATCACCTTGTCTGGGTGAATTAACTCCAGGTGACCACCGCGCAGGCTTTCGTGGGTGCAGTTGATGAACACCAGTTTGCGCCCGACCAAGGCTTCGTTGCCCGCGTAGGAAAGCGCATTGAACAGCATGGCTGCATCGCTGGCGGCAGTATGGGCATCGACGGCGGTGGAGCGGTCAAACAACTCATAGCCAAAAACTTCACGGCGTTCGTTCACGATGGCTTGGCGGCCAATCATGGACACAGAATCGTCAGTGATGCCAGCGGGCAAGCTGGGCGTTAAGGCAGGTGTGTTGTTCACAGAATTCATAGGGCGTTACACGATACAGGGCAGCTTAGCCTGTAAATGTAGCTCTTTGCATATGAAGCAAGCAAATGTGTTTGCTGACGGACACAGTTAACTGCATGCTGGCAGTGTGCGCATCTGCTGCGCGTACTACTGTGTGATTTGTTCACACCACGCCAGCGCTTGCAGGTGTGCCCAATTGATTTGCTGGCTGGTCAGCTTCAATGCAGAGGCGGCTTGGTCAAACGCTTCGTCATTGCTGCTTTCGCAGGCTTCCGCTAAACGGAGTAATTCACCAAAAACACCTTCATGCGAGAGCAGGGCTTGGCGCACCGCATCCGGCACATTGATCAGATGCAGCGCATCTTGCAGGGGTATGCTGAGCATGACGTCCAGCAAAGAGAAAATGCCCACCACGAAGGCCTGTTCAGCGTCCTCCTCGCTCATGAATTCCAGGGCCAGCAACTCCATCAACCGGCCTCGAATCACCGCTGTGTGGCCAACGATCGGGCTGGTGTTGCCGTATTTGGAGGCGGTAAGCAGCAGCGCTGCCCAGCGGAAGAGCTTTTTCAAGCCCATGATCATCACAGCTTGCCGGAATGAAGTGATCTCTCGTGCATTGCCAAAGCCTGCGGAGTTGATCAGACGCATCAAATTGAAGGCCAAGCCTGCGTCTTTTTTAAGCACTTCTTCAATGGCGTCGGTACTGGCTTGGCGACGCAGCAGGTTGATGAGCTGAATGATGCTCACCTGGTTGGGGGCCAATAACTTGGCTTCCACCACCGCTGGACGAGAGAACCAGTAACCCTGGAACAGCGAAACGCCAATGCTTTTGAGTAAATCAAACTGCTCTTGCGTCTCTACCTTGGTGGCAATCAGCTGTGCTTTGCTCTGGCGTGCCGCGTAGCTAACCAGTACGACCAATTGCTCGGGGCGCAGTACGTTCAAGTCCAGCTTGATGTAGTCGGCCAAGGGCAACCACGCGTTGTAGGCCGATTCGAGAACGGTGTGGTTGAAAGAGAGCTTAAAACCACGCTCGCGCAGGGCGCGCAGGATGGGCAGCCGCGCTACGGTTTCAGACGCCGCCACATGGCCCAGGGGCTCAACCTCGAGGACCACCTTTTCTGGGTTGAGCAATTCCAGGTGCCCACCTGCCAAGCTTTCATGGGTGCTGTTCACAAATAGCAGCTTGGTGCCCACCAGGTCTTCACTGCCTGCGTGCGACAGTGCGGTAAACAGCAAGAGCACGTCGGTCGCAGCGGTGTGTTCGTCCGGTGCGCGAGAGCGGTTGAACAGTTCGTATCCGATGACTGTCTTGTCAATGTCCACGATCGCCTGCCGTGCAATCATGGAAGAGCCACGAGGGGCTGCGACCGGCGGAGTGGTAGGCGAAGAGGCAGAAATAACGGACATGTCTTCAGGAAAAGCGTCAGGGAAATGTGTGCAGCGGATGGCGGCGGTTCAATGTTGTTCTAACCAAGCAATTTCAGCTTCAGTGAATCCGGCAGCTTGACGAGCTTGGGTGTTGAAGGGAGGGCGAGGGCGAGGCGCCTCATACTGTTGCGTAAGCGCAGTGTAGTGCGAATGCGGTTCCAGATTATTGCGCTGGCATAAGAAACGATACCAATGGTTTCCGATTGCGACGTGACCCACTTCCTCGCGCAAGATAATGTCCAGCACATCCACAGCAGCCAAAGCATCGCTGGTGCCTACCTGGCGAAGCTTGGCTTGAATTTGCGGGGTGGCATCCAGTCCACGCGCTTCCATGGTGCGGGGCACCAAAGCCATGCGCGCTGTCACATCTTGTGCGGTTTTCTCACACATGGTCCACAGACCCTGGTGGGCAGGAAAGTCACCATAGTCATGGCCCTGTGCTTGCAGCCAGTTACGAATGAGCAGGAAATGTTTGCCCTCTTCGCCTGCCACTTGCAGCCAGTCCAGGTAGTACGGTGGTGGCATGTCGTCAAAACGCCAGATCGCATCCAGCGCCAGGTTGATGGCGTTGAACTCAATGTGTGCAATTGCATGCATCAAGATGATCCGGCCTTCATGCGTGGCAGGCGAGCGGCGCGCCACTGCGGTGTGGTGCAGCAAGGGGGGGCGCTGTGGGTGGCCGGGTAACACGGTACCAGCGGGCAGCAGCGGTGCGTGGGGCGCAATGCGCCACTGCGCAGCTTGCGCATGCATCTGCATGACGGCGTCGGCTTTTTCAAAAGGGTCGCAAAGGCACAAAACCTCAAGGGCGCGTTGTCGTAGCTCCATACCTACAATTGTATTTTCCTGACAGCACTATAAAGAGGAGACAAGATGGCTGTGTACGCATTGGATGGTGTGGAACCTCAAATCGCCGAAAGCGCCTGGGTGGCGGACAGCGCCCAGGTGATGGGTGAGGTGCATATGGGCGCTGATGCCAGTGTCTGGTTTGGCACCGTGGTGCGTGGCGATACATCGAGCATTACGATTGGTGAGGGCACCAATGTGCAAGATGCCAGTGTGCTGCACGCCGACTTGGGCATGCCTTTGGTTATTGGCCGACACGTGACAGTCGGACATCAAGTCATGCTGCATGGGTGCACGATTGGCGATGAGAGTCTGATTGGCATTGGTGCCATCGTGCTGAACGGGGCGAAAATTGGAAAAAACTGCTTGGTGGGGGCTGGTGCATTGGTGACCGAAGGCAAAGAGTTTCCGGATGGATCCATGATCATCGGAAGCCCTGCCCGGGTTGTCAAACAGCTCACCGCTGAGCAAATGCAGGGTCTGCGCCAAAGCGCGCAGCACTATATTGATAACGCGCGCCGCTTTAGGGTGGGGCTGCGCAAACTGGGCTGATGCCCGGGTTTTAGCAATCACTGATTGGGATACACACAGCGTGTCTGAACTCCATAAATTTCTCTTCGATGGCCTGCCTGTGCGCGGCATGATCGTGCGCCTGACCGATGCCTGGAAAGACATCCTCCAGCGCCGTGCCAGCAATACCGACACAGGGGCTTACCCCGCAGCGGTGCGTGAGCTGCTGGGCGAGATGACGGCGGCCAGCGTGCTGATGCAGTCCAACATCAAGTTCAATGGCGCGCTGGTGTTTCAGATTTTTGGTGAAGGCCCGGTCAAGGTGGTGGTGGCTGAGGTGCAGTCCGACCTGGGTCTGCGCGCCACGGCGTCTGTCCATGGCGATGTGTCTGCTGGCGCCTCGCTGGCAGATCTGGTGAATGTCAATGGCGCAGGCCGCTGTGCCATCACGCTCGACCCCAAAGACCGTCTGCCCGGTCAACAGGCTTACCAAGGCGTGGTACCGCTGAACAATGCAGAGGGCGAGCCCCTGGAGAAGATTTCGCAGGTGCTGCAGCATTACATGCGCCAGTCGGAACAGCTGGACACCTGCATCGTGCTGGCAGCCAATGACGAGGTGGCGGCGGGCCTGATGATTCAGCGCATGCCATTGAAGGGCCAAGACAACCTGGCGGGCGCCACGGAAAGCGCGCAAGACGAGAACGACCGCATGGGCGAGAGCGAGGCGTACAACCGCATTGCTACGCTTGCGTCCAGCCTCAAGCGCGATGAGCTGTTGTCACTGGATGTGGACACCATCTTGCGTCGCCTGTTTTGGGAAGAAAAGCTGCTGCGCTTTGTGCCCCAAGACGGTGACAACGGGCCGCACTTTGCTTGCACCTGCAGCCGTGAGCGTGTGGAAGGCATGCTGCGCAATCTGGGCCAGCAAGAGGTGGAGCAGGTGGTGGCCGAGCAAGGCTGTGTGGAAGTGGGCTGCGATTACTGCGGCGTCCAGTACCGCTTTGATGCGGTGGATGCGGGCCAATTGTTTGCTGATATGCCGAGCCAAGCGCCAGGTTCTTCCTCGGTGCAATAAAGCTGCGCAGGGCCGTGCACCCAGCACGAGCCATTCATATTTGTATTGAAAAAGAGAGCTGTTAGCGCTTGTGCTTGCTAGCATTCAAAGTCTTTAGGCTTTGAATGCCTTGCATAGCCTGCGCTGGAAGCTCTCTTTTTATTGGTTGTGTTGAGGGTTTGGGGGGCGCGGCGCAGCAAATGCTGAAACAGCGTTTGTTCACTGGATGCATCCAGACACTCCCGGCAATCTGCGTGTGAGCTGCTGGCGCCTGCAGCGTCGGCTGGCCGGGGCTCTGTCCAAGGGGCCAATTGCCCGGCCTGCTGCGCCGCGCTGCCGTACAGCATGTGGATGGTCAAGCTGTGGCCGCCTTGCACCATCAGCGCGCGCCAATGCTGCTCGATCGCGGCGGCTTGTTCGGCTTGCGGATGATCGGCGGGAGTGAGGGCCCAGAGCAGCAGTTGGCCGTGGGCATGGCTGCTGGGCCATTGCGTGCTGGGGTGCAGGCCGTGCAGTTGCTCACCGGCCGCAGCGGCGGCATGCAATACCTGTGCGCAGTGGGCAGCACTGGCGCACAAGAGCACACGAGAAGGGGGGGCGGTTGTGGGGCGCATGGCGCATCATGGGCCGCGAAGGGCAGCGAAAACCTTTTATTGAGCGCCTGGATCTGCCATCACGGTGCCACTCTCGCCGTGTTGGGCTGTGGCCACGTGGGCGGCGCGATTGCACATCCGCGGTGCCGTGCGCATGGAAAGCATCAGGGGCGCAAAATTTGCACGTAAATTTCGTTGGGCTTGACCATGCCCAGCTCGCTGCGTGCTTTTTCCTGCACGGTTTCTTTGCCTTCGCGCAGGTCGTTGACCTCGGACGTCAGGCGCTCGTTTTCTTTTCGGGCGGCGTCGTTGGAGGCTTGCAGCTCATTGATCTGTGTACGCAGCTCGGCCACGCGGTCCATGCTGCCCGCACCCCACCACAACTGGGCGTGCGTGATGGCCAGCAGGCAAAGCAAAACAACAGTGACGATGCGAGAAACCATGACAGAAATTTAAAAAAACCGGGGCGGTGTGGCCCCGGTTTTTGTTCAAGGCAGCAGCCTAAAGATTAACGCAGGTTATAGAACGCGTCACGGCCAGGGTACACCGCCACTTCGCCCAGGTCTTCCTCGATGCGCAGCAGCTGGTTGTACTTGGCAATGCGGTCCGAGCGGCTCATGGAGCCGGTCTTGATTTGACCCGCATTCAGGCCCACCGCAATGTCAGCAATGGTACTGTCTTCGGTTTCGCCCGAGCGGTGCGAGATCACGGCGGTGTAACCGGCGCGCTTGGCCATTTCGATGGCGGCAAACGTTTCGGTCAGCGTGCCGATCTGGTTGATCTTGATCAGGATGGAATTGGCAATGCGCTTGTCGATGCCTTCCTTCAGGATCTTGGTGTTGGTTACGAACAGGTCGTCACCCACCAGTTGCACCTTGGCGCCCAGGCGCTCGGTCAGAATCTTCCAGCCGTCCCAGTCGCCTTCGTGCATGCCGTCTTCGATGGAGATGATGGGATACTTGTCGCACCAGCCAGCCAGCATGTCGGTCCACTGGGTGGCGTTCAAGGTCATATTGCCTTCGCCCTTCAGGACATACATGCCTTCTTCATAGAACTCGGAGGCTGCGCAGTCCAGGCCCAGAGCAATCTGCTCGCCCGCCTTGTAGCCCGCAGCTTCAATAGCTTCGAGGATCAGCTGGATGGCCGCTTCGTGGTTTTCCACGGAAGGCGCAAAACCGCCTTCGTCGCCCACGGCGGTGGACATGCCACGGTCGTTGATGATCTTCTTCAGGGCGTGGAACACTTCAGCGCCCCAGCGCACGGCTTCGCGGAAGGTGGGAGCGCCGACGGGGATGATCATGAACTCTTGCAGGTCCAGCGAGTTGTTCGCGTGGGCACCGCCGTTGATCACGTTCATCATGGGCACGGGCAGTTGCACGCCGCCCATGCCGCCAAAGTAGCGGTACAGGGGCAGGCCTGCTTCTTCGGCTGCTGCGCGGGCCACGGCCATCGATACGGCCAGCATGGCGTTGGCACCCAGGCGGCTCTTGTTCTCGGTGCCGTCCAGGTCAATCATGGTCTTGTCCAGGAACGCTTGCTCTGCAGCGTCCAGACCAATCACGGCTTGGGCGATTTCACCGTTGATGTTGTCCACGGCCTTGAGCACGCCCTTGCCCAGGTAGCGGCTCTTGTCGCCGTCACGCAGCTCGATGGCTTCGCGCGAGCCGGTGGACGCACCCGATGGCACGGCCGCTCGGCCCATCACGCCAGATTCCAGCAGTACGTCGCACTCCACAGTGGGGTTGCCGCGGCTGTCCAGGACTTCACGTCCAACGATGTCAACGATTGCACTCATGGTGTTTTCCTTGAAGGTTTTTTAAAACAGGGTGCCGCTCAGACGTTGCATGGTGTTGTGCTTGTTAGGGTGCAATGTCTGGCATGCGAAAAATCGGAGCCTTGCGCTTGCAGATCCAGCCAGATGTGAAAAAAGCACACCCCTGGCGGGAGCGTGCTTTGTCGCTGTCTAAGCTGGTGTAGCAGGCGCGGTGCGCATCTTACGCAAACTTCAGGCAGAAAAGTGGTTTTCCAGGAAACCGTGGCGTTTGGTCACATCGTCCAGCGCCACCAAAGTCTCCAGCAAAGCCTTCATGTGCTTGAGCGGCACGGCATTGGGGCCGTCGCTCAGGGCGTTGCAGGGATCTGGGTGGGTTTCCATGAACAGGCCCGCCACGCCCACGGCCACGGCCGCGCGCGACAGCACGGGCACCATCTCGCGCATGCCGCCGCTGCTGGTGCCGTTGCCGCCGGGCAGCTGCACGCTGTGCGTGGCGTCGAACACCACGGGGGCGCCGGTTTCGCGCATGATGGCCAGCGAGCGCATGTCGCTGACCAGGTTGTTGTAGCCAAAGCTGGCGCCGCGTTCGCAGGCGGTGAACATGTCGGGGTCCTGGCCCACTTCGATGGCGGCGGCGCGCGCCTTGTCGATGACATTCTTCATGTCATGCGGTGCCAGGAACTGGCCTTTCTTGATGTTGACCGGCTTGCCGCACTGGGCCACGGCGCGGATGAAGTCCGTTTGGCGGCACAGGAAGGCAGGGGTTTGCAGCATGTCGACCACGGAGGCGACGTGGGGGATTTCCTCCACGGTGTGCACGTCGGTCAGCACGGGCACGCCGATCTCCTTGCGCACCTTGGCCAGGATCTCCAGGCCCTTTTCCATGCCGGGGCCACGGAAGCTGGTGCCCGAGGAACGGTTGGCCTTGTCGAAGCTGCTCTTGAACAGGAAGTTGATGCCCAGCGCGGAGGTGATTTCCTTGAGCTGGCCTGCCACGTCCATCTGCAGTTGCTCGGACTCGACCACGCAGGGGCCGGCAATCAGGAAAAAGCGCTGGTCCAGACCAATGTCGAAGCCGCAGAGTTTCATGGTGTTTCCTTTGTGCATGCCCAGCATGCTTCAAAAATGAAAGCTGCTAGCGCTGGTTTTTCAATGACCTTAGAGGCATTTGATGCCAAAGTCTTTGTATTGCAAGCGCTGGCAGCTCCTTTTTTTGCTATTTTCCAGTTGGTGGAAATTTAAGCCTTCTTGCCCGACTTCGCCTGGCCGTCCATGGCCGCCTTGATGAAGGCGTTGAACAGCGGGTGGCCATTCCATGGGGTGGACTTGAACTCGGGGTGGAATTGCACGCCGATGTACCAGGGGTGCACTTCCTTGGGCAGTTCCACGATTTCGGTCAGCTGCTCGCGCTGAGTCAGCGCAGAGATCACCAGGCCGGCTGCGCGCAGCTGGTCCAGATATTGCACATTGGCTTCGTAGCGGTGGCGGTGGCGCTCGGTCACCACGTCGCCGTAGATGCTGTGGGCCAGGGTGCCGGGTTGCACGTCGGACGACTGTGCGCCCAGGCGCATGGTGCCGCCCAGATCGGAGTTCTCGTCACGGGTCTTGATCGTGCCGTCCTCGTCCTTCCACTCGTTGATCAAGGCGATCACGGGGTTGGGCGTGTGGGGATCGAACTCGGTGGAGTTTGCGCCTTCCAGGCCGGCCATGTGGCGGGCGTACTCGATGGTCGCTACCTGCATGCCCAGGCAGATGCCCAGGTAAGGCACCTTGTTTTCACGGGCAAACTTGGCGGTCGAGATTTTGCCTTCCACACCGCGCGAGCCAAAGCCGCCGGGCACCAAAATGGCGTCGTACTTGGACAGCTCTTGCTTGGCGTTGTCGTCGGTGATGGTTTCCGAGTCGATGTGGGTGATCTTCACGCGGGTGTGGTTGCGCAGGCCGGCGTGCTTGAGCGCTTCGTTGACCGACTTGTAGGCGTCGGACAGTTCCACGTACTTGCCCACCATGGCCACTTGTACTTCGCCCTGGGGGTGCTCGGTTTCGTAGACCAGATCGTCCCAGCGCTTGAGGTTGGCAGGCGCGGTGTTCAGGCGCAGCTTGTCGCAGATCAGGCCGTCCAGGCCTTGCTCGTGCAGCATGCGGGGCACCTTGTAGATGGTGTCCACATCCCACATGGAGATCACGCCCCACTCTTGCACGTTGGTGAACAGCGAAATCTTCTCGCGTTCTTCGTCGGGCACGGCGTACTGCGCACGGCACAGCAGCGCATCGGGCTGGATGCCGATTTCGCGCAGCTTTTGCACGGTGTGCTGGGTGGGCTTGGTCTTGAGTTCGCCCGCCGCTGCAATGTAGGGCAGGTAGCTCAGGTGCACGAAAGCCGCGTTGTTCTGGCCCAGCTTCAAAGCCAACTGACGAATGGCTTCGAGGAACGGCAGTGATTCAATATCGCCGACGGTACCGCCCACTTCACAAATCGCCACGTCCACCGCGTCATCGGTGCCGATGCCGGCGCCGCGCTTGACGTATTCCTGGATTTCGTTGGTGATGTGGGGGATGACCTGTACGGTCTTGCCCAGGTAGTCGCCGCGACGCTCCTTCTCCAGCACGGTCTGATAGATACGACCGGTGGTGAAGTTGTTGGACTGCTTCATGCGCGTTTCAATGAAACGCTCATAGTGGCCCAGATCCAAGTCGGTTTCGGCGCCGTCGTCCGTCACAAACACTTCGCCGTGCTGGAAGGGGGACATCGTGCCGGGGTCCACGTTGATGTACGGGTCCAGCTTGATGAGGGTGACTTTGAGGCCGCGCGACTCGAGCAGCGCAGCAAGGGAGGCTGAGGCGATTCCCTTGCCCAGGGAAGACACCACACCGCCTGTGACGAAGACGAATTTGGTCATGTCTTGTTCGTTTTTATGGTGGTGGTAAAGCGAGATTATAGGTGCCAGCCAGCAATCGCCGCTTGCCCGACGGGGCAATTGACCTTGCTGCTCTGCTACATTCGCGCCATGCAAGAACTCGTTGGCAAACACATTGTTTTGGGCCTCTCAGGGGGCGTTGCTTGTTACAAGACGGCACATTTATGCCGTCTGCTGACCAAGGCAGGGGCCACCGTGCAGGTGGTGATGACCGAGGCCGCCGAGCAGTTCATCACCCCGGTGACCATGCAGGCGCTGTCGGGCCGCACGGTCTATACCTCGCAGTGGGATGCCCGCGAGGGCAACAACATGCCCCACATTAACTTAAGCCGTGAGGCCGATGCCATCGTTATCGCGCCGTGCAGTGCCGACTTTGTGGGCAAGCTGGCCCAGGGGCGGGCCGATGAGTTGCTCAGCCTGCTGTGCATTGCGCGCCCCATCGAGCGGGTGCCGCTGCTGCTGGCCCCGGCCATGAACCGAGAGATGTGGGCCCACCCCGCCACGCAACGCAACTTTGCCCAAGCTGCCGCGGACGGCGCGCAGGTGCTGGGCGTGGGCGTGGGCGACCAGGCCTGCGGCGAAACCGGCGATGGCCGCATGCTGGAGCCCGAAGAACTGATCGAAGACATTGCCGCCTTTTTTGCCCCCAAGGTGCTGGCCGGGCACCAGTTGCTCATCACCGCTGGCCCTACGTTTGAGGCGATTGATCCGGTGCGCGGCATCACCAATCTGTCCAGCGGCAAGATGGGTTTTGCGATTGCCGCTGCGGCGAAGGCGGCGGGGGCTGAGGTCACGCTGGTCGCTGGGCCAGTGCATTTGCCCACGCCCCGGGGCGTGCAGCGCATCAATGTGCAGTCGGCCCGGCAGATGCTGGATGCCGTGCAAAGCCACGTCGCTCAAGCAAGTATTTTTATAGCGACTGCCGCAGTTGCAGACTGGCGTCCGGCCAGTTTTAACGATCAAAAAATCAAAAAGGATGGCTCAGGCGAAGTGCCTGCGCTGGCCTTTGTGGAGAACCCCGACATCCTCGCCACCGTGGCCCAGTCCGAGCGCGCACAGCGTGGCGATCTTTACTGCGTGGGGTTTGCGGCAGAAAGCCATGATTTGCTGGCGCACGCCACCGCCAAACGTGCGCGCAAGGGCGTGCCGCTGCTGGTGGGCAATATCGGCCCGGCCACCTTCGGGCAAGACGACAACGCCTTGCTGCTTGTGGACGCCCACGGCCACCGTGAGCTGCCACGTGCCAGCAAGGCTGCACTGGGCGTGCAACTGGTGCAGGAGCTGGCGCGGCGCCTGCCGCCGGCACCTCGCCCCTGATGCGTGCTCCACGCCAGTGACTGACCGATACCTGCGAGGCTGAACTCCATGTCAATTTCCAATTACGAAGGCCCCCGCGGTGGTGACTATGCGCGCTATGTCGATGAACTGCTGCGCGCCAGTCCGTTGCACCAGCGTTTGGGGCAGGTGCTGGAAGAAGCCAGTCGCAGCGATTTTTCTGGGGCGGTGCTGTCGCCCGGGGCTCAGTCAGGCTCAGTGCTGACGCGGCTGCGCGAGCGGGCTCAGGCCGCCGTGGCGCAGGCCCAGCAGCAAGCCCAGCAGCAGGCGCAGGCTGCCAGCCCAGGTAAAGCGGGCAAGACGCCCGCCAAGGCGGCAGAGCGCAAGCCCGGTGCCACGCGGCAGACCCTGCCGAAGACAGCTGCGCCCGCCGCAGGCCAGCGCAACTTATGGTTTCGGCTCACGCCGGGGCGCGTGGTGGGCTTGCTGATCCTGGCTGCCCTTAGCGTGGCCTTGCCGGGCTTGGGGGTGCTGGTGCTGCTGTTTGCCATCATCAATGCGGTGCGCCGCGGCATTCGCTCGGCCAGCGAATCGGCCTGACATGCCCGTGCGGGCTGCGCTGGCGCCCTGGGCCCGGCACAATACGCGCCTTCTTAGTTTTGGCCGGGCAGCACGTTGCCGTGGTTGCCGGCACCGAATACGCTTGCTATGAACGTTGACCTGAAGATTCTTGACGCGCGACTGCGCGAAAACATGCCCGCTTACGCCACGCCCGGCAGCGCTGGCCTTGATTTGCGCGCCTGCATTGACGCGCCCGTCACCTTGGAGCCCGGCCAGTGGCAGCTGATTCCGACGGGCATGGCCATCTACCTCAAGGACCCGGGCTACGCCGCGATGATCCTGCCGCGCTCGGGGCTGGGCCACAAGCACGGCATCGTGCTAGGCAATCTGGTGGGACTGATTGATTCGGACTACCAGGGTCAGCTGATGGTCAGCGCCTGGAACCGCTCGCCTACCGCTTTCACCCTGCAGCCTATGGACCGCCTGGCCCAGCTGGTGGTCGTGCCCGTGGTGCAGCCCACGTTCAACCTGGTGGACGAGTTTGAAGCGGTGTCTGAGCGCGGCGAGGGCGGCTACGGTTCGACCGGCAAGCAATAAGCGCTTTGCGTTGTGTGGGGTGGCTGAAGCTGCCCCAGCCTCAACGCCAGCCTGCCTCCTTGTAAGGATGCAGGCTTTTATTTTGATAGCTGTTGGCGCTGGTATTACAAAGCTTTCCGATGCTTTGTGTGTTGAAGTGCTTGCAGATCAAGCGCTATCAGCTCTTGTTTTTGAATGCAGCGTGGTTGCTCAGCAACCCTATTGCAGCGCCGCAGGCAGACACAGCCGCATGCGCAGGCCGCCCAAGGGCGAGGCATCGGCGGCCACGGTGCCGCCGTAGGTGTGGGCCAGCTCACGCACAATGTCCAGCCCCAAACCTGCGCCGGGGCGTTGCTCGTCCAGCCGCTGGCCACGCTCAAAAATTTGCTGGCGCTGGGCCGCCGGAATGCCGGGGCCGTCGTCATCTACCGTAAAGCACAGCAGCGCGCCTTCGCGCGTGACCTGCAGCCGCACATGGTGGCGCGCCCATTTGCCTGCGTTGTCCAGCAAATTGCCCAGCATCTCGAACAGGTCCTGCGCTTCACCGCGAAAAGCCAGGGTATCGGCACTGCCGATTTGTTCAAATTGCACATCGCGTGCCGCATGCAGCCGCTGCATGGTGCGCAGCAGTGCTTGCACGGGGGCTTGCACCGGCGTGCGCAGGCCGGTGGCGCGCACAGCGGCTGCGGCGCGTGCGCGGGCCAAGTGGTAGTCCACCTGGCGCTGGGCGGTGGCGACTTGCTCTTGCACCAGTTGTGCCAGCGGGCTGTTTTCCTGCACAGCCGCATTGCCCAGAATGCTCAGCGGCGTATGCACGGCGTGGGCCAGATTGCCCGCTTGGGTGCGCGCGCGCTGCACGATGTCGGCATTGGCGCTGAGCACGTGGTTGAACTCGTTGATCAGCGGCTGTAGCTCATTGGGGAAATCGCCTTGCAGCTGGGTGGATTGGCCGGTGCGCACGGCACTCAGGCGCTGGCGCAGCCTATCGAGCGGGCGCAAGGCCAGTTGCAGCTGTACGGCCACGGCCAGCGCCAAGCCCGCCGCCAAGGCGCCCAGTGCGGTCAGCAGCATGGTGGTAAAGCGCTGTACAGGCTCTGCAACCAGTGCCTGATCGGCCGCCACGGTCAGGCGCAGCAGCGGGGCGTTGGCGTCGGGCAGCTGCAAGGGGCGGCTGACGGCCAGCAGTTCGTGGCCTTGGGCGTCTTGCAAGGACACCACGGCGTAGCCGTGCGGCGTGGTGCCGGGGAACGCCGTGTCTGCGGGCAAAGGCAGTTGCTGGTCCCACAGCGAGCGTGAGCGCACCACGCCCACATCGGCCGCACCGGTGGGGGGTAAGACATCGACTTGCCAGTACAGGCCCGAGAGCGGCGTGGAAAAGCGGGTGTCGCCTGCAAGGGGCAGGACTTCCACGCTGCTGTCAGCACTCCAATTGACGGAAGCGCTGAGCTGGTTGAGCTGGCGCACCAGCTGGTCTTGCAGTTGCTGGCTGACGTGCTCGTGAAATAAACCTCGCAAGCCCCAGCCGGCTGCAGCAATGGCCAGGGCGATCCAGATCAAGGTGCCCAGCAGCAGGCGCATGCGCAAAGAACCATGGCGCAGTGAGAGCGAGGCGGGCAACTTCATGGTGCAGGGTCAGCGGGGTGCAGGCGATAGCCCAGACCGCGCACGGTTTCAATGCTGCCGGGCGGCAATTTTTTGCGCAGGCGGCCCACAAACACTTCGATGGTGTTGGAGTCGCGCTCGCTGTCTTGAGGGTAGAGGTGCTCGGAGAGTTCGGTGCGTGACAGCACCTCGCCCATGCGTTGCATCAGCAGCGAGAGAATTTTGAATTCATGGCTGGTCAGAATCAGTGGCTGGCCATCGACGGAAACCGTGGCTTGCCGCGTATCAAGGCGAATGCTGCCGCACTGCCATTCGGCGCTGCTGTGGGGTGACAGACGTCGCAGCAAGGCGCGCAGCCGTGCTAGCAACTCTTCCATGTGAAAAGGTTTGGAGAGGTAGTCATCCGCGCCGGCGTCCATGCCGGTGACTTTTTCGTGCCAGGCGCTGCGTGCAGTGAGGATGAGCACCGGCATATGCCGCCCCTGTGCACGCCAGTGGCGCAGCACACTGAGGCCATCGACCACGGGCAGCCCCAGGTCCAGCACCACGGCATCAAAGTTTTCTTCTTCACCCAGATACCGCGCGGTGGCGCCATCGGCGGCCGTTTCTACAGTGTGCCCTGCCGCCGTGATGGCGTGCGCCAGTTGAGCCAGGAGTGTGGGTTCGTCTTCAACGACCAAAATGCGCATCAGTCTTGCCCCTTGCGCCGTACGCTGAGCACGCGCCCATCCACGGCATCCACTTTGAGTTTGGTGATTTGGCCGTTGGCTTGCAACAGGCGCATTTCGTAAATGAAGCGGCCTTCGTCGTGCTCGAACTCTACTTTCAAGACCTGGCCCTGGAACTGGTGCTCGACCTGGTCGAGCACCGTGCGCAGCGGCAGCACCTTGCCGGCTTGCAGTGCTTGGCGTGCGAGTTCGTGGTCGCTTTCATTGGAATGGGCCTGTGGCCAGCCTTGCAAAGCGCCAGTCCACAAAGCCGTGCCCAGCGCCAAGCTGCCCAGCAGGGCCAGCAGATGGCTGCGTCGCAGTGAAGAGGTGTAAAGCATGAAGGGTGGGGGAGTTTTTTGCAGTGCAAACGCTTGGGTTATAGCGGGTGGCGGATGAATGGCAGATGAATCGCCGCTTCAGATTGTGTTCACGGTGGGTTTTGAAAAATAACCACCAGCCAGCGCTTTGCTGGGCATTGTTTACACAACCGGAGGTTTTCACCATGCACGCACATCAGATTTTGTCGTTGTCTACCGCACGCCGTTGGGCAGCAGCCAGCTTGTTGGCCGGGCTTTCGATGGGCGCCATCGCGCAGAGCGCGCCCACAGCCCCCGCAGCCGCCACTGCTGCGACCGCAGCGACCGCAGCAACCGCACCCCAAGCTGCTTCAAAGGTGCAGCAGCCCTCGCTCAATATTCGCCAAATCTATGACCGTTTGGATGCGGCGGGCTACCGCGAGCTGCAAGAGATCGAGTGGTCAGATGGCCGCTATGAAGTCAAAGGCATGAACGCCCAGGGCGAGCGTGTGAAGCTGGAGGTGGATGGCAACACCGGCGAAGTGCTGCGCAGCCGCACCAAACGCTGATAGCCAGCCGGGCTGGGTCGTGGCAGGCCGCTCGCCCGGCAAAAATAGATATAACAAAACAGTAAAAAAAGATTGGGGGGTGTATGCGAGTACCCGTTGCATTCGGAGCTTGGTTGCTGCTGTTGACGGCTGCATGGCTAACCGCAGCCTTGCCTTGGGAGGCACTGGGCAGCGCACAAGGCGCTTCGCTGTGGTGGCAACTGCGCCAGCATGCGCTGTACCTGAGTGGCGTGTGGAGCATTGGCATGATGTCACTGGTCATGCTGCTGTCGCTGCGCCAGCGCTGGATGGAGTGGCCGCTGGGCGGCATGGATCAGGTATACCGCCTGCACAAATGGGTAGGCATTGCTGCCGCCGTGGCCGCTGTGCTGCACTGGGCGGCCGATGAGTCGAGCGATTTCATCAAAGACATCTGGGGCAAAGCCGGTCGCCCTGCGCGCGAAGTCGTGTGGAGCTGGGCAGTGGATTGGCGGGGCAGCGCCAAAGATGTGGGTGAATTTGCGTTTTATGCGCTGCTGGTGATGGTGGTGCTGACGCTGTGGCAGCGCTTGCTGCCGTACCGGCCCTGGCGCTACATCCACCGCGTGATGCCGGTGCTGTACCTGTTGCTGGCGTTTCACACGCTGGCGCTGTTGCCGCTGACTTTCTGGCAAGCGCCGATAGGCCTGCTCATGGCAGCACTGCTGGTGCTGGGCAGTGGTGCGGCACTGTGGTCACTAGCAGGGCGCATTGGCCGGGGTCGCAACAGTTATGCCGCCCAGGTGCAGGCCGTGCAGCTACTGGGCGCAGATGCGGGCACCGACCCTGTGGAAGTGGTGTGCGCCATGCCCACCCGCTGGAAGGGGCACCATCCCGGGCAGTTTGTGTTTGCCAGCTTTGAAGGGCTGGAGGGGCCACACCCCTTCACCATTGCCAGCGCTCCCGATGGCTATGCGCGCACGGACGATGGCCGGCAGCTGCTGCGCCTGGTGATCAAGCCGCTGGGCGACTACACCCAGACCTTGCATGCCCGCTTGCAGCCAGGGCAGACCGTGCGCATTGAAGGCCCTTATGGCCACTTTGATGGCCAAGGTGCAGCCCGCCGGGTGCAGGTCTGGATTGCCGGTGGGGTTGGCATCACCCCGTTCTTGGCCCTGTTGCAAGCGCGCCAGCCGGGTGCGGCCAACGCGGCGGATCTGCACCCCGCGCATATGCACTACTGCACGCGCGATGCCGAGCGTGATGTGCTGCTGCCGCAGTTGCGGGCTTTGTGCGCCCAGGCCCAGCCCCGCGTGACGCTACAGGTGCACGATGCTGCCCAGGGCGACTATCTGACACCCGAGCATTTGGCGCAGTACGGCGCACGGCTGGATATCTGGCTGTGTGGCCCCGCTGGTTTGGGCAAGGCCATGCGCCAAGCTGCCCGCCAACGCTGGGGCTGGCGCATGCACCAGGAAGCGTTCCAGATGCGCTGACCCATAAGAAAAGCCTGCTTGCGCCATGCAAGCAGGCTTTCTTTTTAGGAGCTGTTGGCGCTGGTATTTACTTTCTTTCCAATCTATAAGTATTGCAAAGCAAGTTAATTCAAGCGCAAGCAGCTATCTTTTTTAGTGAATGGTGGTGTTGCCGGGTACGGGGGGCGGAGCGATGCGGAAAAAGCCCGTACCTGCACTGCCGCGGCCAATTTCTTCTTCCGTGGCTTCGCGCACGGCTTCCACCTTGATCTCAATGCGCAGAGCGATGCCAGCCAAGGGGTGGTTGCCGTCCAGCACCACGTGCTCGGGGTAAATATCGGTCACGGTGTACAGCGCGTCTTTGGGTGCGGCGGCATTGCAGCCTTGGGGCAAGGCACTGCCTTCAAAAGTCATGCCTTCTTCCAGCTCCTTGGGGAACAGGGTGCGCTGCTCCAAGAAGATCAGCGTGTCCACATAGTCGCCAAAAGCATCTTCAGGCTCCAGATGCAGTTGCAGCGTGTCGCCCACCGTGTGGCCTTGCAGCGCTTCTTCAATGCGCTTGAGCAAGTCGTCACCGCCGACGAGAAACTCCACGGGTGCGTCCAGCACATCCAGCTCATCGCCCAAAGTGTCTTTGAGGGTCCAGGTCAGTGCGACCACGCATTGGGGGGTGATTTCCATATCCATACCTTTTGATGTGGGGCCAGCCAGCAGTGGCGCTGGTTGCCAAAGAGCGAGAAATTGTACCGGGGCAGCCTTGGCGTGCCGGGGCGCAGGGGTACGCCATTCGGCCCGGCGTACACACAGGCATTGCGGCGGCGCAAATCGCAGCCAGCGGCTTTCAGAGGAAAATACCTGCCATCGTGCACGGGGACGGACTGTCCCAGCGGCTGCATCTCCCCCTCTAACCAAAGAACACGCATATGGACACCAAAGCCCCTTTGACGCTGCTGGGCGGCATTTCGCCCGAGAAATTCATGCGCACGTACTGGCACAAAAAGCCTTTGCTGATTCGCCAGGCCATTCCCGGCTTCAAGCCCATCTTGAACCGTGCGCAACTGCTGGCTTTGGCGGGCGAAGAGGGCGTGGAGGCGCGTTTGATCGAGCAACTGGGCGGTGGCGAATGGAAACTCTCGCACGGGCCTTTCCCGCGTCGCAAGCTGCCTGCGCTGACCAAGCCTGGCTGGACGGCCTTGGTGCAAGGCGTGGACTTGCACAATGAAGACGCCCATGCACTGCTGCAGCAGTTTCGCTTTGTGCCCGATGCGCGCATGGACGATCTGATGATCAGCTTTGCCACCGACCAAGGCGGCGTGGGCCCGCACTTTGACAACTACGACGTGTTCTTGCTGCAAGCCCACGGCAAGCGCCGCTGGCGCATTGGTCGCCAAAAAGACTTCACGCTGCAAGAAGGCGTACCGCTCAAAATCTTGACCAACTTCGAGCCCGAAGAAGAATTTGTGCTGGAGCCTGGTGACATGCTCTACCTGCCCCCCAAGTGGGCGCACGACGGTATCGCTGAAGGCGAGTGCATGACGTACTCCATCGGCTTTCGCTCGCCCAAGCAAGACGAGATGGCGCGTGAAATCTTCCTGCGCATGTCCGATGCGCCCGATGAGTGCCCCAAAGACGTGGTCTACAAGGACCCCAAGCAAGTCGCCGTAGAAAACCCGGGCCTGATTCCGGCAGATATGTACGAGTTTGCCCGCGAAGCCTTGAAGAGGGCGTTGGCCGAACCCCTGGCGCTGGAGCGCGCCTTGGGGGAGTACATGACCGACCCCAAGCCCAATGTCTGGTTTGAGCCCGCCGAGGGCTTTGCCATGATTGAAGGTGTGCGCCTGAACCGCCGCACCCGCATGATGTATGACGCCAAGCACATCTTTATCAACGGCGAGAGCTATCTGGCGGGCGGCAAAGACGCCAAGCTGATGCAGAAACTGGCCGATACCCGCGCTTTGAGCGAGCGCGAGGTGCAGCAGTTCAGCGACGATGCGCTGGAGCTGCTGTCGGAGTGGGTGGATGCCGGGTGGGCCGATAGCGTGAATGCTTGAGATACACAAAGTTACAAACTGCTGTCACTCGCCTTGTAAACCAAACATGTAACGCGGGCGTTGATGAGGGAAAGCTAGCGTGCATACGATGTCCATTTCGGGCACAGCGCTGGCGGCAGATCGGCCGTGCATGGGTACGGCGCTGCACCCTTTCTCAACCCTTAGAGGTATAGATATGAAGAACGCTTTCATCTTGGCAACCGTTATCGCTTCTGCTGCTCTGGTCGCTTGCGGCAAGAAGGAAGAAGCTCCTGTGGCACCTGCAGCTCCTGCTGTGGAAGCACCCGCTCCTGAAGCTGCAGCTCCTGCTGTGGAAGCTCCTGTAGCCGCTCCTGAAGCTGCTGCACCTGCTGCTGAAGCCGTTGCTCCTGCTGCTGAGCAAGCTGTTGACGCCGCCAAGGCTGAAGCTGACAAGGCTGCTGAAGCTGCCAAGTCCGCTATCGAATCCGCTAAGTAATTCAGCGTTGCTCCTGCTTCGGCAGGAGTAAGCCAAGAAAAACCCGCTGTGTGCATACACAGCGGGTTTTTCTTTGTCTTTTGATCTGTCGGTGTGTGTTGCTGCTGGCATGTACGCGCAGCCACATATGCAATGAAGCCGTTGCTGCCTCTGCAGCTTGTGCAATGCAGAGGCATAAAAAAACCGCTTGCATGCGGCAAGCGGTTTTTGGAGCGGTGGCGCTGAAGCCTGTAATTACTTCAGATCATCTGCAATTACGCGCACGATGCGCTGTGCAGCTTGTTTTTCGGGCTGTCCCTTGGAGTCCAGTACGGTCACCTGGGTTTGCTCACCTTCGCTGCGCACCGCAATTTGGTACTGACCTGGCTTGTTTTCGGGCTTGGAGCTGAACCAGCCGCTGAACCAGCCCTTTTTCTTTTCTTGCGTATCTGGGTTGGGTGCTACGTAACGCACGAAGTACACGCCCTTGGAGCGGTCACGGTCTTCCACGGTAAAGCCCGTGCGATCCAAGGCCACACCCACACGGCGCCATGCACGGTCAAAAGGCTCAGCCAGTTGCACGGTGGGTTGGCCGTTGATGGTGCTGACTTTGGCCGAAGGTGCGGCTTGCACGGTGGTTGCCTTGTCGGCGGCGACCAACGCACGCGACTGCTCTTCGGTGGTGCCCAGCTTGATCATCAGGCGGCGCAGGAATTCGGTTTCCAGCTCTGGATCTGAGGGGCGGGGTTGCCAGATGGTGGAGTCCTTGTTGCTGTTGCTGTAGACCTCCTCCATGCCACGGTGGGTGATGTATATCTCGGTCTTGCCGTCCGCACGGCGCTCTAGGCGCGTGCGGAAGCGGTCACGCTCGCTGGTGGAGTACAGCGAGTCAAACACCTTGCCCAGCGTGGAGCGAATGATGTCTTGCGGCAACTTGGCACGGTTTTCGGCCCATTCGGTTTCAATGATGCCCAGATCGGCTTTTTCCTGCGACAGGTTAAAGCCGTGATCCAGCCAGAACTCGCGGGTGGGTTCCCACAGTTGGTCGACGGGGCGGCTTACCACCAGCCAGCGCTTGTCGCCATCGCGCTTGATTTCGACATCACCCACTTGCAGGGGCGCTGCGCGCTCCACCGTGGGCACCTGGGCTTGGCCTGCTTGCAAAGCCACCGCAGAGACGGAGCGGTCAGGCGCTGCGCTGTAGCGGGTGTCTTTGGTCAGCTGTGTCAGGTCTGGAGGGACTTCCAGCGTGCTGGCCTTCTTGGCGCTCTTGTAGTCGATCTTGCTCTCTTCGATGACGGAGCATGCAGACAGTGCGACGGCCAAGCCGATCAGGCTTAAGCGGGCGGTAGTTTGGGTCACTTTCACGCGGAAATTCCTCGGGTGATGCAAAGACGGTTAAAGCAATGCGAATTAAATCAAACCTGCATTGCGCAGCGCGGTTTCTACCACAGGCTGGTACGCGGCCGACAACTCGGTCATGGGCAGGCGCAGTGTGCCGCCACAGTGGCCCATGCGTGCCACGGCCCATTTGACGGGGATGGGGTTGGCTTCGATGAACAAGTGCTTGTGCAAAGGCATGAGCTTGAACTGGATTTCCATGGCGCGCTGGATGTTGCCAGCCAGCGCTGCGGCGCACAGCTCGCTCATCAGGCGCGGCGCGACGTTGGCCGTCACCGAGACGTTGCCGTGGCCGCCGCACAGCATCAGGGCCACGGCGGTCGGGTCGTCACCGGAGTACACGCCAAAGCCCTGGGGCACATCGCGGATCAGCCACTGGGCGCGTTCGATGTTGCCGGTGGCTTCTTTGATGCCGAAGATGGAGTCGATTTGCGCCAAGCGCAGCACGGTGTCGTGCTGCATATCGGCCACGGAGCGGCCGGGCACGTTGTAGAGCATCATGGGCAGGTCGCCCACGGCTTCTGCAATGGCCTTGAAGTGCTGATACTGGCCTTCTTGCGTAGGCTTGTTGTAGTAGGGCACCACTTGCAGCTGGCTGTCGGCACCCACACTCTTGGCAAATTTGGCCAGCTCAATCGCTTCATGCGTGCTGTTGGCACCGCAGCCAGCCATCACGGGCACGCGGCCTGCGGCTTGCTCCACGGACACGCGAATGATTTCGCAGTGTTCCTCCACGTTCACGGTAGGGGATTCACCTGTGGTGCCCACGACGCCGATGCAGTTGGTGCCTTCGGCAACATGCCAGTCAATCAATTTGCGCAGGCTGGGGTAGTCGACGCTACCGTCCTCGTGCATAGGGGTGACAAGGGCGACGATGCTGCCTTTCAAGGCGACTGTAGATGTGGTCATGACCGCAAGAGAAAACGGAAAAAGGGCATTCTAACGACTGCGCAAACGGACATCGCAAGCAATGTATGCGCGTTGACCCTAGGCAACATTCGTGGGTCACGCTAGTCCAAGCAGATGCTTTGAAAAAAGTAGCTGTTAGCGCAAGTTATACAGCGTTTTCAAGGATGAATCTATCGCAAAAGTTGATTCTTCCTGCGCTGGCAGCTCCTGTTTTAGATGTGCGCTGGCCAGGGCGACGCCATCAGCGGTAAAGGGGGCGGTGCGGCATGCCGGGCATGGATGGCCACCATGCGTTGCACCACGCGCTCGGGTGCTGTGCGAAGGCCGTGTTCGTAAGCAACGATGTGCCAGCCTGCGCACACTTGCAGCAATTCGCCGGGGGCGAGCAAGAAATCGGGGCGCGAGGGTCTGCCGTAGGCTTCGTTGCCCTGGGCAAACGTTTCATAAAGCAGTGCGCCACCTTCGCGCACGCTGGCCAGCAGCTGCGGCCACAGGGGGCGCCACAGGTAGTTGGTCACCACCACAGCATCAAACTGCTGGCCCGGCAGCGGCCAAGCAGCATTTTCGATATCGGCTTGCACCGCCTGGATGCCTGCGGGCAGTTGGGCCAGTGCGTCGGGGTTGCGGTCAATCCCTGTCACGCGATGGCCTAAACCTTGCAGATAGGCCGCATGCCTGCCAGTGCCGCAAGCCACGTCCAAAACGTGGGCCTGTGAAGGCAGCAAGTGGGCAAAGCGTTGAATCCATTCAGAGGGCGCAGCCACGCTGGTCGTGGCGGGGGGCGAAGGGAGCAAAGAACTCGGCATAGTGCTGCCAACTATAGGCCAGCGCCGCACAAAGCCTGGGCAAACCACCGTCGCAGTAGCCGCATCCGTGCAGGGTAAGGCTGCTTAACGTGAGAGCGCGTGGCTCAACTCAAAAGCAGGCCCACACCTGGTCGGCCAGCGTGAGCATGAATTCTGGGCGTGTGTACAGCGCAAACACAGCCAGCAAGGCAGTCAGCACGACGGCCCAAATCAGCGCCCGCAGCCACGTGGGCAGCGGTGCAGCGTGGGGAGGGGTGTGGGGTGCGGGCGTCATGCCAGTCATATTAAGCGGCGATGGCGGTTTTGCGCTGTAGGGGGGCTTCACGCACAGGCAGATTCACCAGTGCGGCAAACACGCCCAGGGCAATCGACAAGTACCACACCATGTGGTAGTTGCCATTCACGTCGTACAGGTAGCCGCCCAGCCATACCCCCATAAAGCTGCCGATCTGGTGGCTGAAGAAGACAAAGCCGCCCAGCATGGACAGGTGCTGCACCCCAAAAATTTGGGCAATCGTGGCATTGGTCAGCGGCACGGTCGACAGCCACAGAAAGCCCATGGCCGCAGTAAAGAGGTAGACCGACCAAGGCGTCAGCGGCAGCAGCAAGAACAGGATGGTGACCACGGAGCGCATGCCGTAAATGCCCGACAGCACGTAGCGCTTGTGCATGGGGTATTTTTGGCCCAGATGGCCCGCCAGGTAGGTGCCAAAAATATTGAACAGTCCCACCAGCGCCAGGCCAATACTGGCCACGTGCGGGGGCAGGCCAAAGTCTTTCAGGTAGCTGGGCATGTGCACGCCGATGAACATCACCTGAAAGCCGCAGACAAAGTAACCGCAGAGCAACAACACAAAGCTGGGGTTGGTCCAGGCTTCTTTGAGCGCCTGTCCCACGGTCTGCTCACGCTGTGGCGCAGCGCCTGCGCCAAAGCCGGGCTCGCGCAGGCCAAAGGCCAGCACGGCAATGATGAGGACCATCGCCGCCAAAATCAGCAAGGCATTGCTCCAGCCAAATTGGGCAATCAGCGTGCCTTCGACGGGCACCATAAAAAATTGGCCGAACGAGCCCGCCGCTGCGGTTACCCCCATGGCCCAGCTGCGGCGCTGGGGCGGAATCTGGCGCCCCAGTACGCCGTAGATCACGGCATAGGTGGTACCGGCCTGTGCCGCGCCAATCACCACGCCGGTGGTCAAGGCAAACAACAAGGTATTGGGCGACAAGGCCATGCCCACCAGCCCCAGTGCATACAGCACCGCGCCACACAGCAGCACCTTGAAGGCGCCGATGCGGTCGGCAATCATGCCGACAAAAATGCCAAACACTCCCCACGACAGGTTCTGGATGGCAATTGCCAGCGAAAAGCTCTCGCGCGTCCAGCCCATGTCTTGCGTGATGGGCAGCAGCCACAGGCCAAAGCCGTGGCGTATGCCCATGGCCAGCGTGACGACCATGCCCCCGCACAGCAGGACTTGCAGCATGGGCAAACGCTGCGTGGATGATGGTGGTGTGTTGTGTTGCATATGCCGCAATGTAGCGAAACACGCTGCGCAAAGCTGCAACATACGGGATACGGATTGCGCAAAGCAGCCATCGAATGGCACGATGGTTGTTTTGCGCAAGCCGGAGTTCCCGATTGGTTACTGTGAATTTATCCAGCACCGAGCTGTGGCCGGAACTACAATCCGCCCCCATGGCAGCTAAACCCTCTACTTCTGCATCCGCTTATTCGGAAGGCTCAATCCGCGTCCTCAAGGGCTTGGAGCCCGTCAAGCAGCGCCCCGGTATGTACACCCGCACCGACAACCCCCTGCACATCCTGCAAGAGGTGATCGACAACGCGGCCGACGAAGCCCTGGCCGGATACGGCAAAAAAATCAAAGTCACGTTGCACACTGACGGCTCGGTCAGTGTGGAAGACGATGGCCGTGGCATTCCCTTTGGCCTGCACCCGGAAGAAGGTGCACCGGTGGTGGAGCTGGTCTTCACCCGTCTGCATGCGGGCGGCAAGTTTGACAAAGGCAATGGCGGTGCATACAGCTTCTCGGGCGGTCTGCACGGCGTGGGCGTGTCGGTGACGAATGCGCTGTCCACACGCTTGGAAGTCACGGTGTTCCGTGATGGCCAAGTGGCCAGCTTGACCTTCTCGGGCGGTGATGTGGTGGAGCCCCTCACCACCCGCCCCATCGCCAGCGGTGACCGCAAGCAAGGCACCACGGTGCGCGTGTGGCCCGACGCTAAATACTTTGATAGCGCCAACCTGCCCATGGGCGAGCTGGTACACCTGCTGCGCTCCAAGGCTGTACTCATGCCCGGCGTCAGCGTCACGCTGACCAATGAGAAGAACAAAGACGTTCAGCAGTGGCAGTACAAGGGTGGCCTCAAAGACTATCTGGAGCAATCCCTCACCGCCGACGCCGTCATCCCGCTGTTGGAAGGCGAGGGCTATGCCGACAAGCACAGCGAAGCTTTTAGCGAAGGCGAAGGTGCCGCTTGGTGCTTGGCCTTTACCGAGCTGGGCGCGCCCATGCGCGAGAGCTATGTCAACCTGATTCCCACCACCGCCGGCGGCACGCACGAAAGCGGCCTGCGCGATGGCCTGTTCCAGGCCGTCAAAAGCTTTATCGAGTTGCATGCCCTGCTGCCCAAGGGCGTCAAGCTCATGCCCGACGACGTGTTCGCGCGTGCCAGCTTTGTGCTCTCTGCTAAGGTGCTCGATCCTCAGTTCCAGGGCCAGGTCAAAGAAAAGCTCAACAGCCGCGATGCCGTGCGCCTGGTCTCGGGCTTTGTGAAGCCCGCCATGGAGCTGTGGCTCAACGCCCATGTGGAGCACGGCAAAAAGCTGGCCGAGTTGGCCATCAAGGCCGCGCAAACCCGCCAAAAAGCGGGCCAGAAGGTGGAAAAGCGCAAGGGAAGCGGTGTGGCCGTGCTGCCCGGCAAGCTCACCGATTGCGAAAGCCGGGATATTGCCGACAACGAGGTGTTCCTGGTGGAGGGCGACTCCGCCGGTGGCTCCGCCAAAATGGGCCGCAACAAAGAGACGCAAGCCGTGCTGCCCCTGCGCGGCAAGGTGCTCAACACCTGGGAAGTGGACCGTGACCGCCTGTTTGCCAACAACGAGGTGCATGACATTTCGGTAGCGATTGGTGTCGATCCCCACGGCCCTAATGATGAACCCGACTTGAACGGCCTGCGCTACGGCAAGATTTGCATCTTGAGCGATGCGGACGTGGACGGCTCCCACATCCAGGTGCTGCTGCTCACGCTGTTCTTCAAACACTTCCCCAAGCTGATTGAAACTGGCCATGTGTACATCGCCCTGCCGCCGCTGTTCCGGGTCGATGTACCTGCCCGCGGCAAAAAGCCTGCTGCCAAGGTGTACGCCCTGGATGAGGGCGAGCTCAATGCCATCCTCGACAAAGCCGCCAAGGAAGGCGTGGCGCGTGAGAAGTGCCAGATCAGCCGCTTCAAAGGCTTGGGCGAGATGAATGCCGAGCAACTGTGGGAAACCACGCTCAACCCCGACACACGCCGCTTGCTGCCCGTGCAAGTCAGCGGCTTGGACGCCGCCGCCTCTGCCGAAATTTTTGACCAACTCATGGGCAAGGGCGAAGCCGCCGCGCGCCGCGAGTTGATGGAAGTGCACGGCGACGAAGTGGTGGTGGACATCTAAAGTGCCCGAGCTGCCGTGCCCCCACAGCAGCTGCGCACTTGTCTGACGCCATCTTCAGCATTCGGGTGGAATGGGCCAAATCCCTGCGCGCGTTGAGGGTGTAGGGCTTGGGCAAATCGCCCACCGGGTGCTTAAATGTGAGCAATGACTAACAACAATCCTACCTCCATAGCCATTCGCAATCTTTGCCGCCGTGCCTCGGCGCGGCTGCGTGGTGGGTTGGCGCGCGCCGTGTGCGTGGCGCTGGGGTTGGGTGCGGTGTCGCTCGCCCAGGCGCAGACTTGGTTTTTTGTAGACCCCAGCGGCGTGCTGCATTACGCCAATGAGCGGGTGGACGAGCGTTACCAGCGCTTTTCCATGAGTACGCTGGAGCCGGGCGACGGCCCCCTGTTTGTCGATATCCGCAACGCGGCAGCGCAGTTGGCGGTGGCTTCGGAGAAAGACCGCAACGCCGCCACGCGTTACTTTGCCAGCAGCGTGGGCTACAAGCTGCATGCCAAGCACATCCGTGCTGCAGCCTCCAAAGTGGGGGTGGACGAGCAACTGCTCAAAGCCATCGCCACGGCAGAGTCGGGCTTTAACGCCTCGGCAGTGTCTCCCGCAGGGGCGATTGGGCTGATGCAAGTCATCCCCGATACGGCAGCACGCTTTGGCGTGGCGGGCGATCAAAAACGCTCGATTGCGCAAAAGCTCAAAGACCCGGCCATCAATGTGCCCGTCAGCGCGCGCTATGTGCGCTATCTGCAAAGCTTGTTCCCCGGGCGCACTGACTTGGTCGTGGCCGCCTACAACGCCGGTGAAGGCGCAGTGCAGCGCTATGGCAACAAAATTCCACCGTACAAAGAAACCCAAAACTACGTCAAAACCGTGATGACTCTGTACGCTAGCCTGCAATCCACCCTGGCCACTGACAGCAGCATCAGCCTGTATGGTGGTACTGCACAGCTCACGCGCAGCCCCACGGATGACAGCCGCTTTCGCATGACCTTACCAGCAGGCTCCGCAGTGCAAAACTGACGGGGCCTGCCGCACCCCATGAGCAGGGATGGGCGTTGGAGGAGACGCCCGCCACTGCTGCCAATAACGAAGAAACCATGAGCGATCAACCCGAAGTCGAAGCTATCTCCACTCCCGCCAAGCCCCAGTTGCTGGACTTGGCCACCCAGGCCGCAGGCGACGCGCTAGAGCTGGGCCAGTACGCCCAGCGTGCGTATCTGGAATACGCGCTGAGCGTGGTCAAGGGCCGCGCCCTGCCCGATGTGGCCGACGGCATGAAGCCCGTACAGCGCCGCATTCTGTACGCCATGGACCGTATGGGCCTGAGCTACTCCGGCACCAACAACAACACGGCGGCCAAGCCCGTCAAATCCGCCCGCGTGGTAGGTGATGTGCTGGGCCGCTTTCACCCGCACGGTGACCAGTCCGCGTACGACGCCCTCGTGCGCATGGCGCAAGACTTCAACCAGCGCTACCCGCTGATCGACGGCCAGGGCAACTTTGGCAGCCGTGACGGCGACGGCGCTGCCGCCATGCGCTACACCGAAGCGCGCCTGTCCAAAATCACCACGCTGCTGCTGGATGAAATCGACGAAGGCACGGTCAACTTTGTGCCCAATTACGACGGCAGCACGCAGGAACCCAGCCAGTTGCCTGCACGCCTGCCGTTTTCGCTGCTCAACGGTGCCAGCGGCATTGCGGTGGGCATGGCCACTGAAATCCCCAGCCACAACCTGCGCGAAGTGGCCGATGCCTGCGTGGCATTGGTCAAAAAACCCGCGCTGACCGACGACGAGCTGTACGCCCTGATCCCCGGCCCCGACTACCCCGGTGGCGGCCAGATCATCAGCAGCGCGCAAGACATTCGCCACGCCTACGCCACCGGCCGTGGCAGCCTCAAAGTGCGCGCGCGCTGGACGATTGAGGAAATGGCCCGCGGGCAGTGGCAAATGGTGGTCAATGAGCTGCCGCCCGGCGTATCCGCCCAAAAAATCTTGGAAGAGATCGAAGAACTCTCCAACCCCAAGGTCAAGACCGGTAAAAAGGCGCTGACGCAAGACCAGCAGCAACTCAAAGCCACCATATTGAGCGTGCTGGACGGGGTGCGCGACGAGTCCAGCAAAGACGCGCCCGTGCGTCTGGTGATTGAGCCCAAAACCGGCAAAACGCCCCAGCAAGACCTCATCACCACCTTACTGGCGTATACCAGCCTGGAGAGCAATGCCAGCATCAACCTGACCCTGATCGGGCTGGACGGCAAGCCCGTGCAAAAGTCGCTGCGCCGCATGCTCGAAGAGTGGGTGCAGTTCCGCCAGACCACCATCACCCGCCGCTCGCAGCACCGCCTGGAGAAAGTGCAGGCCCGCATCCACATTCTGGAAGGCCGCCAGATCGTGCTGCTCAACATCGACGAGGTGATTGCCATCATCCGCGAGAGCGACGAGCCCAAGCAGGCGCTGATTGACCGTTTTCAGCTCTCCGACCGCCAGGCCGAAGACATTCTGGAAATCCGCCTGCGCCAACTGGCACGGCTGGAAGCCATCAAGATCGAAAAGGAATTGAACGAGCTGCGCGAAGAAGAAGGCAAGCTGCAAGACATTCTGGCCAACCCCAAGAGCCTGCAGCGCCTGATGATTAAAGAGATTGAGGCCGACGCCAAAACCTTTGCCGACGCGCGCCGCACCCTCATTCAGGAAGAGAAAAAAGTCACCGCCGAGATCAAGGTGCCGGACGAGCCCGTCACCGTCATCATTTCCGACAAAGGCTGGGTGCGTACCCACAAGGGCCACGGCCACGAGGCGGGCAACTTCAGCTTCAAGGCGGGTGACCAGCTGTGGGGCACGTTTGAGTGCCGCACCGTCGATCAGCTCATCGTCTTTGGCAACAACGGCCGTGTCTACAGCGTGGCCGTGGCCACCCTGCCGGGCGGGCGCGGGGATGGCCAGCCCATCAACACCCTGATCGATTTGGAAGCCGGCACCACCATCACCAGCTACTTTGCCGGGCCGGTGACCGCTACCTTGCTCATGAGCGGCAGCGGCGGCTATGGCTTTATCGCCAAGGTCGAATCCATGTGCGCCCGCAACAAGGGCGGCAAGGGCTTTGTCACCATTCAGGAGGGCGAAACCCTGTGCCAGCCCTCCGTCATTGGCGGCACCAACGGCAGCGTGGCCCTGCCCGAAGCCACGCACGTGGCCTGCGTAAGCACCGCCTGCACGGTGCTGACTTATGCGCTGTCGGAACTCAAGGTTGCCAATGGTGGCCGTGGTTTGCAGCTGATGAAGCTGGACGATGGCGAATCGCTGGCCGGTGCTGCCGCCTACACCCGCTCCATCCGCGTGACGGGCGTAGCCAACCGTGGCGGTAAAGAGAAGGAGGAGCAGTTGGAGATTCGTTCGCTGAATGCAGCGGCGGGCAAGCGGGCTTCCAAGGGCAAGACCACGGGGTGGACGTTCAAGCCGTCCGGCGTATTCCGTGTGGAGTGATGCTTTGAATTTTTGATAGCAGGTGGCGCTTGCTGTGTAAGCGCTGGAGGCTGAAAAAGGCTGTTAACTCTTTGTTGAGTTAGCAGCCTTTTGTTTATGTGCTGTGCTTCTTGTTTGTGCTGTACTTGTCGCTTTTCTTGCAGAGGCCGGTTTTTCGCACCGGCGGGCGAGTAACTTTCTTGTCCGCGACAAGAAAGTCACCAAAGAAGCGCGTCTGCCGACGGCTGTCCGGCGGAACTCACTGCGCTCCTTCGTCGCTTCGTTCAAACAGCCGCCGGAAATATGAAGTACTTCCACATGACACGCCAGTTGTAAGCTGGTGTGTTGAGAAAATATTAAATTTTATATTTATCGTATTCTTCTTTGTAAATTTGATTGATTTGATCATTAAACTCATTTCTTCTGTTAAAGAAGGAATTCAGTTTTGTATAAATATTTTTATATATTATATTGTGAGCTTGGTTTTTTAAGCTTTTTTCTTCGAGTGATTCCATTTGACATTCATTTTCATTAATAATTTTATTTATTAGGAATAGCAAATCATCTTTGCCAATCTGATCTAACTCTTTATATGAGTTATCTGAAGATAAATAAAATCCTTTGTCATTTTCAATTTTTAATAAGGTCATAATCTTTATTTCTTTTGTCATATGCAACTAAACCAGCTTCCAATGAATTCAAAATAGATGAGTGACTCTCTATGAATGATCCATCCAATGCATGAAGTTTTTTATCTCCAATATAGCCAGAATAAACTTTGTATATTACGTTGGAAGAGTTTTTCTCCTTGGATGTGTGCAGGATATAGTTTGCTCCTATTGAGGCACCAATAGTACTGTTGTGTGTAACAATAATAACGGGCATTGTCTGAGCAATGCTTTTTATTAGTTGATTTACTTCTGAATTAAGAAAAATATTGTCAAAAGAAGACTCGGGTTCGTCTATTAAAAGTATGTCGTAGTTTTGAGCATCTTTTATTTCTTGTAGTAATCTGAATTCAGATCTCTCTCCGCCAGAGACTGGATAGCCATCTTTGTTAAGAATCTCGTAATTTATTTTTACAAATAACTTGTAAAAATCAGAGCTGGAAATGGAATCAAGCTCTTTGAGAGCATTCAAGTATTCATAAGGGGACTTATACTTGGAGTATGCAGAAGAGAATTGACTTCTTCTTCTAAGCGTATGACCTAACTCTGTAGCATTCTTAAACTCTTCTTTGCTGGCAATTATATTAAATCCTTGTACGCTCTCTGTATGAATGACTGATGTTTTTTGAAGATTTTTTATTATCTCATTAAATTTTTCTATTTTCTTTGATTCAATTGTTAGTTCGTATAAATCGATTTCTAAAATAGATGTGGCAGATGTTTGGAGATTAAGCCCATCTTTGATATCTTTAATAATTTCATTTGTGTAATTTTTCTTTTTTGTTTCTAGATTCTCTAGCCTTGATGTCTCAATTAACTCAATTAATAAGCTCTTTAAATTTTTAATTGAGATATGTTTGCTTATTATTTCAGAATATTCAGTATTTTCAATTATTGTTTTTATGGATTCAATTAGATTTGCAATATTTTTATTTGAACTTATGGCGTAAAGTTCTTCGTCAAAAAGTTTGCATTTAGAGAAAATATCTTGATTTTGAAAATCAATTGCGGACTGTTTAAGTGATTCTAGGTATTCATTAATTGATCTGTTGTTGCTATCTAAGTTAATCTTTGAAACTTCATCAAGCATTTTTTTTATACCTGAAAGGTATTCGTCTACGACGATGCCGCGTTTACTCTCTATTTCAGTCCTAAAAGACTCGTCATCGTCCTTTCCTTGCACCAGCGAGAATTGCGGTATGTACTTTGTACGCTTTATTGTTTTTTTTACATCTTCCAAAAAATGTGTTTTACCACTTGACCTCTGGCCAATAACAATATTTAAGCTTGTTGATATTTTTTGACCATTTTCAAGTATTTGCCAAAGACTGTTTCCATTATCTTTAGATAAAAATACTTTGGTTTTATCTCCTAAACATAACTTAATCGAATCCAAGCTCAAATCGCCACAGTCAACATAAGTTTGCCTAGGTGCAAATGAGCCCATTTCTTTTCTTATTCTAGTGTCACTAAAAAGAACAGGAGTTAGTTTTAAATTATCTTTAATATTTCTTATGAATTTCTTGGCGCTATCAACTTCTCCAGATGATATGAATGGCTTTAATTTTTCGAGTGTACTTCCATATATCTGTGGTTTTTTGTCATAATGTGGAATTATTAGATATTTTTTTAAATCGCCAAAAATTTGTTCTAGTTCCTCAAAGGTTATGCTGTCGGTCGCTTTAATTATTTTTGATCTGACTATATTACTTTTTATTTGAAAGTCATCAACATCATATTCATCGGTAATTATTAGTATATGACCGTACTCAAGATTTATTTCTATACCTGGGAAAACCTTTATCCCAAGTTTTTCTTTAATATCGAGGTACTGTTCTTTGTTAAAAAGATCATGATTTGTTATGGCGACGGCATCTAGTTTGCATGTATCAACATATCTTTTGAAACTATCAATGCAGAATTCAAAAGATTTATCACTAACTGTCGGAATAGTATGTATATGGAAGTCAATTTTTTTCATGAAAAATAAATTCAAAAAATAAAATCCTCAGGCCACAAAAAATAAGGCCCAAACTTGGACTTCGCCACAAACTCAATCCCTGCCTGTTTGGCCGCAGGTGTGAGGTAATGGCGTCCGTTGTCTGCAGTCAGTAATTGCACCGCCACGGCCTTGGCAAGCCATTCGCCGGTTTTCATGCCGTGCTTTTGGGCGATGCGGGAGGTGGAGAGTTTTTGGAGGCCGTTGCCGTTGGGGCGGGCCTCGTCGTCGGTGGCGTCGGCGCTGTCGCTGGCAGCGGTGGCTTCGTCCACGGTGCTGACACGTTCCATGCTGATGCGCACTTCATCGCTGATGCGGATGATGCGTTGCGCTTCTTCGTAGGTGTCTTTGTAGAGTTCGGCGTCGTCCTCACGGCGAATCAGGATGCCCATTTCGTTGTTATTAATTTGGCTGAACTCATACAGGTTCAGGCTGGTGACTATGGCGTCGGACTCGTTCAGGTAGCACTTGGCATGCAGGTTTTTGCAGAAGCTGGTGCGGATATAGCTTTGCGCTTTGAGCCATTCAATTTCCTGCGGCTGCAACTCGCTTTTGCCGTAGACGATGCGAACGTCGATCTTCAGGCGGTTCTTGTCCTCCAGCAGCTCTTTCATGCGGTCATTGAGCTTGAGGAAGGGGCTGATCAGCACCAGCCTGTCCTTGGCGCCTTTGATAAGTTCTTCCAGGAAGTAATTGGTGGCGGAGGTGTTGAGAAACTTTGCCATAGTGCTTTGCAGGATTTTTCTGACAAGGCAGTCTAGAAAGACAAACGGCACTTGCAAAGCAGGGCGTTGTTTTTAAAGGGAAAGCAGCACACCATGCTTGCATTGCCTGGCGAAATCAGCACCTGCGCAAATGCTTGTGCATGAAATTGGCCTCTAGCGCTGATGCAGCAAGCGCTAGCAGCTATTAAAACAATGTGAATCAGTGCCACTTATCGCTGCGAATACCAGCCCGGTGCGGGTGACGGCGCGGTATTTCCTCCGCCAACGTCTAACTGCGCGAAGGCGCACAGGGCGTTGCAGGCCAGCGCTGCTGGCTGGCGGCAGTTGTTGGAGCGAAGCGCTTGCAAAGCGCGCAGTGAGTGCTGCCGCCCGGTGCCAAGGCCGAACACTGCAGGTTGCCACAAGCGCAGCGCAGGGGCGATGGCAGAGTGCTCTCCTTCTTTGGCTTCGTTTGCTTGGGGAAAGCAAGAAAATGAAATCGCCCCGGCGCGATAAGGCGGATGGGAAAGAGAGCGTGCAACGGGCTGGTGCGATAAGAAAATTCCATAGCTGCCAGCGCTTACGCCATAAGCGCTAGAGCCCTAAAAAAATCAAATGCTATCCATAAGCTGAAACCCACCCCATACCCGCCGGCACGCACTGCCAAGCTCAGCGCCGCAGCGGGTTGGATGCGCAATCACTCCAAGCCTAAAAATGGCTGTTAAGGCAGATGGCAACTGTGTAATCAGCTATGCATGGTGGGGGTGGTTCAGCCAGCCGTCATAGGCCAGCGAAGCAGCGGCCAAGTCTTCCAGCGCGCTTCCCACGGATTTGAAGAGGGTGATTTCCTCGGCGCTGCGGCGGCCGGGGTGTTGGCTGCGGCACAGTTGTTCCAAGGTGGCGGCCAGTTGGTCTTTGGCCCAGGCGCCTTCTTCGATGGCGCCCAGCAGGTCGCCCGCTTTCATCAGGGCTTCGGTGGTGTCGGTGAACACGGTGGCGCGGCGCAGGCATTCGCCGTCGCTTTCGCGCATGGCGGGGGTGAAGCTGCCAATCAAATCCAGGTGGGTGCCGGGCTGCAGCCATTCACCCCGAATGAGCGGCGCGGTAGAAAGGGTGGCGCAGCTGACGATGTCGGCACGGCGCACGGCGGCCTCCAGGTCGGGCGCGTGTTGGGCGTTCATGCCTTGGGCGCGCAGGCGCTCGACCAGGGCGTGGGCGCTGGCGGGGTTGCGGTTCCAGACGTCGATGCTTTGAATGTCGCGCACGCAGTGGTAGGCCTCGGGCAGCAGGCTGGCCACGCGGCCGGTGCCCACCACCAGTAGCTTTTGGGCGTCGGGTCGGCTGAGCCAGCGCGCCACCAGCGCTGATGCGGCGGCCGTGCGGCGTGAGGTGATGGCGTCGCCATCCAGCACGGCCAAGGGCTGGCCGGTGGCGGCGTTGTAGAGGATGTAGACCGAGTGCAGCCCGGGCAGGCAGCGCTGGTGGTTGCCGGGGAAGATGGAGACGGTTTTGACGCCCAGATACTGGCTGGGCCGCCACGCCGGCATGATGAGCAAGATGCCGCTGTCATCCGCGTTGGGGCTGGTGATGGCGTGGTTATGGCGCAGCGGCACTTCGCAGCCTTCGATGAACCATTGCTCCAGCGCAGTCAGCAAAGCGGGCAAAGGCAGGTGTTGTTCGGTCTGGGGCGGGGTCAGTATTTGCATGCAAGAAGGTCTGGCAAAGGGGTGCAGCGCCCCGCCTGTGTGCAAGGTGCTGGCAAGACGGGTGCGTTTGGGGGAGGGGGGCGGTGGTGCCCAAGCCGCCATGGTAGGAAAGCGCGCGTGCGCTGGCTATGGGCAGCGTCCCGGTGTAAGTGGACCCACCACGGGCATGCATAGCCATAAAAAATTAGTAAAAATGGCGCTAGTTCTTGTCTGGTAAGCGCTAGTTGCTATCAAAATAAAAAATTACACGCAGCCCACATGCGCCAGCGGGCGGGATTGGCGATGCAGGTGGGCGTGGAGTTAGTGCGCCTGGGCGTAGCGCGCAGCCACGGGGGTGATGGCTGCGTCTGCCGCATTCCATTGCAGCAGCTGCATGACGGATTGCCAGGTGGTGATGTAGTTTTCAATGTACTTGCGCGATTGCGCATGGCTCCAGCGCAAAGGCTGGTGGTGCGCAGCTTCAATGGCCTGCAGCACTGCGGGGGCGGTGGCGGTTTTTTCCAGTGCCTCAATGGCTTTTGCCTGAACGGCTGGCGCCGTGCTTTTGGGCACAAAGGCGGCGAACCAGCTCGGGGCCAGGGGGGGCAGCCTCAGGTCGGTGAAGGTCGGGGTGGGGGGCTGGTCGCTGCGGGTGGGGGCCTGTGCGGTGGCCAGCAACCGCACTTGCTGGCCCAGCGTGGTGGATTGCCAGCAGGGCGCCAGGGCCATGTCTGCGTCATCGCGCCAAACCTGCGCTTGGTTGTGCGCCCCGCGGTATTCCACGGGGACGATGTTGTGCGGGCTTTGCCCATTGCTGTGCGTGGCCTGCGAGAGCACGTACAGCCAGAACATGGATTGCCCGCCGCGTGCGCTGATGCCAATGCGCACGGGGCGTTGCAGGCGTTGCTGGGTCATCCAGTCTTTCACGTTCGATTGCTGTAGCAGCGGCGAGTTGTCTTGCACATACAGGCACCAGGGCATCTCAAAAAACACCTGCAGCGGGGTGAGGTTGTCGAGGTGTTGCAGGCTGTTGGGCGCCTTGCCGACGGCAAAGCTGTTGAATTCACTCAGCAGCACGATCAAAGGCTGGGAGGCAACGCCTTGCAGCGGCTGGGGTGGCTGCGCATTGTCAAAGTACATATCAACAGGCTGGTGCAGGCTTTGTTGCAGCTGTTGCTGAATAGCGGTGTGCAAGGTGCGCGCTTCGGGCACGGGGCTGACCACCAGGCGCCAGCGCTCTACCGTATTTTGGCTGTGGGCCAGCACAGGCGCCGCCAGCAAGGCCGTAGCCAAGGCCGTGCGCCGGATGATGCCTTGGAGGCGCTGCACCGAGGGCGGCAGGTATTCCGCAGATTTTTTATACATAACGATCACACGGCGATTTGGGCGAGATAGAGCGTGGTGAAGATAAAAAAACTGCAATGCTCTATGTGTCAGCGTATTAGATAAAGAATGAATCCACAGTGTCCAGCACAAAAAGGGCAAGCGGTCATGCATGGCAGCGGCTGCGGATGCAGGCGCTCACAACCTCGGCACCCGTGGCACGAAAAAAAGGCCTGCATGGCAGGCCTGAAGGGGGAAACCCCCCGCTGGGGAAAGCGTGGGCGGTGGGGCATTAAGCCGGGGTGCGGCGGTGCACGCTCAAGCCACCAAAGCTTTGCTGCACGGGCATGATTTCAATGCTGTTGACGTTCATGTGCTTGGGCGCCTGGGCCACCCACAGCACGGTGTTGGCAATGTCTTCGGGGGTGATGAAATCCACGCCTTCATACACCTTGGCGGCCTTGTCGGCATCGCCAAAGCGCACGTTGGAGAACTCGGTGCCGCCGCACAGGCCGGGCTCGATGTTGGTCACGCGAAGGGGCGTGCCAAACAAGTCGGTGCGCAGGTTGCGGCTAAATTGCTTCACAAAAGCTTTGCTGGCGCCGTAGACATTGCCGCCGGCATACGGCCAGTTGCCCGCGGTAGAGCCCAGATTGATGACGTGGCCGCGCTGGCGCTCGAGCATGCCCGGCAAGAAGGCGCGGGTGACATGCACCAGGCCCTTGCAGTTGGTGTCGATCATGGTGTCCCATTGGGCCAGGTCTGCCGTTTGCGCAGGGCCCAGGCCCAGTGCCAAGCCTGCGTTGTTGACCAGTACATCGACGGCGGCCCATGCCGCAGGCAGTTGTGCGGGCAAGGCGGCTACGGCGGCGGCATCGGTCACGTCCAGCTCAATGGGCAGGAGCTTGTCGCCCAGCTCTTGGGCCAGGGCATTGAGCTTGTCTTTGCGCCGTGCGGTGGCAATCACGCTGTGGCCCGCTTGTACAAAGCTGCGCGCCATGGCGGCGCCAAAACCTGCAGATGCGCCGGTGATAAGAACGATCATGGAAAAAACCTCTAGAAATGGGAAGGGGACAACAGTGCTGCCCGCATTGTGGCGATAGACGGCATGTGGGGGCAAGCACTTGGGTGTCTTGTGACGGCACCATCGCCCCATCACCCGGTTTCTCCTGTGGCCTTGGTGCCGGGGGATGGAATGTGCAGGGCCTTAGCATGGCCTGGCAAGGCACGGCGTTGGTTGTGCAGCGCAGCGTTGCGAAGTGCTGAAGTGCTGCGCTTATTGCGGCTGCGCCACAAAGATTTCTACGCGGCGGTTTTTGCTGCGGCCCCAGTTGCTGTCATTGGAGGCCACGGGTTCGCGCGCGCCCCGGCCTTCGGTCTGGATGCGGGGGCCACGCACCCCTTGGTTGAAGATGTAGTCGCGCGTGGCATTGGCGCGGTTGAGGGACAGCGGGTCATTGATGTGGGCACCCCCCGTGCTGTCGGTGTGGCCAATGATGATGACGTGCGTGTTGGGGTTGCGCTTCAAGCTGGTGACGAAGCTGTTGAGCACAGGGCGGAACTGGCTCTTGATGTAGGCGCTGTTGCTGTCAAACGAAATATCGGAAGGAATGGCCAGCTTGAGCTGGTTGTCGCTGGTGCGGCTGACCGTCACGCCCGTGCCGCGGGTGGCCGCTTCCAGTTCTTGGCGCTGGCGTTCCATCGTGGCCGACCAGATATAAGTACCCACCCCGCCGACGGCCGCGCCAATCAGTGCGCCTTTGCCGGCTTTGCCACCGGTGGCTTTGGCAACACCTGCACCGGCCAAGGCCCCCACGCCCACGCCAATCGCGGTATTGCGCTGGGTTTCGGTCATGGTCTCGCAGCCTGTCAGGCTCAGTACAGCCGCCAAGGCGACGATGGCACCTGTTTTTATTTGCATGTTTTCTCCCTGTAACAAACATGAAAAATGTATAGCTATTTGTGTAGGCGGGAGAACACTTGCAGTGGTTTTTGGCGGTGCATTGACAGTGCCTGTGTATCAGTTGCTAACAATGGGCGACTGTTTACTTGCACAAGCCTTTGCTAGATTGCACAGCCATAAGAAGAGGGAGGTATCGCATGACAGATGTCCTAGATGCATCGCAACCGTCGTCTGCCGCGCTGATGGCGTGGGCAGATTTGTGGCCCAGCGGCACTGCCGGGTGCACCCATGGGTGGACAGAGCAATTGCCCCCCGGTGTGCATGCGCTGCTGGATGAGACGGGCGACGACGCCGCACGCTGGCTGTCGGTGCTCACCGGGTATGCCGCGCCCAGCCAAGGGCAGGTGGTATGTGCAGGGCTGAACAGCCAGCTTGAGCCATCCGCTTTTCAGGCGCAGGTGTTTTGGCACAACCCGCGCCAGCCTCTGGAGGCGCGTGAGATTGCTGCCCACCAGTGGGCACAAAGCATGGCCCAGCGCTGGCCGCAGTGGAGCGATGAAGCCTGGCAAGCGCATTGCGAAGGCTTTGGCCTGGAGCCGCATTTGCTCAAACCGCTGTGGCACCTGTCTACCGGCACGTTGCGCAAACTGGGGATAGCGGCGGCCTTGGCCAGCGGTGCGCGGGTGACGGTGATTGAAGAGCCGATTGCGGCGCTGGATACCGCCAGCATTCGTTACCTGAGCCAGGCCCTGGATGCGCTGGGCGAGGCGCTGGCCAGCGCGCCCGAAGCGCCGCGCTGGATCATTGTGGCGCACTGGGAGCCCTTGGCGGGGGTGACGTGGGACGAGGTGCTGGCACCCCCTGTGCTGGCCTAGGGCGGGGTCAACCGCTGCGCTCCACCGCCAACTGCACGCTGTTAGAACTTGGGGGGGTGCGCTTGGCGTTTGGGGTGGGGCGTTAGCTGCTGGCAGGCAGTACATAGCCGAGGATGGCGATGTAGTGCATCAAGCTGCCCGCAATCACAAACAGGTGCCAGATGCCGTGAAAGTGGCGTACGCGCGCATCCAGCACAAAAAACACAACACCCACGCTGTAGAGCAAGCCACCAGCGGCCAGCCAGACAAAGCCTGCAGTGCCCAAGGCGTCCAGCAGCGGGCCGGTGGCCACCAGCACGGCCCAGCCCATGACGGCATAAATCACCAAAGACAGCACGCGCGCCTCGCTGCGCGGTTTGATCTCTTGCAGCATGCCAATCAGCGCCAACCCCCAGACCACACCAAACAGACTCCAGCCCCAGGCACCGCGCAGGCTGATGAGGCAAAACGGCGTGTAGCTGCCCGCAATCATCAGGTAGATGCTCAGGTGATCACACTTTTGCCAGATGCGTTTGGCACGCCCCCGCACGCTGTGATAGACGGTGGAGATGGCATACAGCAGCACCAGGGCTGCGCCGTAGATGCTGACGCTGGTGATGGCCTGCGCATCTGCGCGCAAGCTGGTAGTGACGATGAGCCAGGTGGCACCCGTCAGCGCAAGCAGGGCGCCCACCAAGTGCGTCCAAGCGTTAAAGCGTTCGCCGTGATACATGGGCCAGATGGTGGGGCCAAGGTGCTGGATGTGCAAGACGGCACAAGGCAAGCAAAAGTGTCAGCCTAAGTCCGACGCCTTGCCCTTGTGCGCGTGTGGCGGATGTGCATCTGGGATGCATGGAGCCATGAAAAAAGCCCGCAGGCAGCGGGCTTGGCCGTGAATTGCTGGCGCATACGCCAACAGAAATTCATGGATTTTTATAGCTTTGATAGCTGCTAGCGCTTATCTAGAAAGCGCTAGCGCCATATTCGATGCAAATTTTTATTACAAAGCAATCGCAATCAAATCGCTTTCCACGCTCACGCCGTTGTCCAGGCTGGTACGCACCACAAACCCTTCATCCAGCGCCACCAGTTGGGCGCTTTCCACGTGCAAGCCTTCGTTGACATTCGCACCTTTGAACGAGAAATAACCGCGTACCGGCAGCTCGGCGGCGCATTCCATGTCGATGTGGGCATGCTGCTCATTCAGCCACTGGCGGGCCGATTGCAAGGTGGCCGCCACGGGCAGGCAGTCGGTGGGCACATCGATGTGGGCGGTGCGGGTGGTGTCGTCGGCGCTCAGGCCTTCGAATTCGCCGATGGTGAAAAACGCAACTTCAAAGCTTTGTTGGCTCATGGTGGTTCAAATTTTTGCTATCAAAAAAGATGCATTGTGCGCGCTGCCCCTAAGTCTTGGAGCGCCGCTGGTTTTTGGAAAAAACAAGGTTGGGCAGGCACAAAAAAGCCCGGCTTTGCCGGGCTGAGACAAGGAGCGATAAGCAGCGGGGCGTTGCCGCCTACTGGGGCTGTGCGTGGAAGGCCTTGTTGGCAATCTTCCAGCCCTGCTCGGTTTTAAGTAGCACAAAGTAGTCGGTGAAGGTTACGCTGCCATGCACCAGCGTAACTTTAGCCATGGCCGAGGTGCCGGTGATGTCCAGCCAGTCAATGCTGCGGCGGCGGGTGGATTCGTCCGGGGCCGGCGTGTTGTTGAAACGCTGGCAGTAA
Organism: Comamonas sp. UBA7840; assembly: GCF_002501455.1. NCBI lineage: Bacteria > Pseudomonadati > Pseudomonadota > Betaproteobacteria > Burkholderiales > Comamonadaceae > Comamonas > Comamonas sp. UBA7840. Next base: position 68,758 of record NZ_DLTI01000027.1, read on the forward strand.
AAGTCCAGATCCCAGGAGGTCAGCGGGCCTTCGCGCACGCTCTCCAGCCGGGCGGTGGGTAGGAAGGCGGCGCGCATGTGTTCGGCGCTGTCTTCGGCATGGCCGCGCATGTACAGCTCCAGAGGGATGCGTACAGCGTTTTCTTCGGGGTGGTTGGTTAGCATGCGGCGGCTCCTGGTGGTTCTTTGCGGGATGGGCTGCCGCATGCTAGCGGGGGCGGGCGCCAAGATTGCGCATGTTCCAGTCACAGGTGTTTCACAGCGGTGGAGCGCGCGCTGAGGCACCCAAACAAAAGCCCCGGCACAAGGTGCGGGGCTTGAGGTTGCCAGTGTGTGACCACTGGCGGGAAGCAGCAGACGGTTTAAGCGCCCAGCTTCAAGGTGCCCTTCATGATGAAGGAGTGACCGGGGAAGGAGCAGAAGTAGGTGTAGTCGGTGCCTGCCTTGAGCTTGGCCACATCGATCACCACTTGGGTGGATTCACCGCCGCCGATGACTTTGGTGTGTGCCAGCACGCGGGTGTCGCCAGCCTTCACGTAGTCTGCTGCAGCGCCGGCCTTCATGCCGTCAGCTGCCGTAGCGGTTGCGTCTGCAGCGGTGGTCAGCACCAGGTTGTGGCCCATGGAAGACTTGGGCATCTTGCCCACGTGCTTCAGGGTGACGGTGTAGTTCTTGCACGACTTAGGCACTTCAATGCTCTTCACATTGAATTGCATTTGGTCATTACCTTCTACGGTAATCGCGCAGTCAGCAGCCATGGCGGGGGCAGCGAAGCCACCTGCAGCCAACAAAGCGAATGCCATCAGAGTCTTTTTCATAGCGCAAATCCTTCCGAATGAATCGTGGTGAAGAGTAAGAAATGCTGAACTGCGGCCAATTTTAGAATCGGTCTAACTGTTCAGTTGCCGGATATTGTGATCTTGAATTTTCAGTATTTTGTGAAATTCAAATCATCGAAACGCAGCTTACGTATTTTTTGCATCGGGGCATGATGCGGATCAATAAATCACCCGCATGCCCCAATGGATAACACGTGAAATTATGAAATTAATAGCTGTTAGCGCTTATTAATGCTTGGTTTCAATCGTATTAAATGTTGAAAGCCTTGTTTAATGAGCGCAGTTAGCTATATTTTTTAATATCACCTTATGCCAGTGCGGTCTCTGCCCGGGGTGCGGCAACCGGGGCATTGGCGCGCAGCAGTGCCAGTGAATGCACGCGTGCCTGGGCGCGCTGCAGGTCAAAGTGCTTGGCATCAAAGTGGGCCGCTTGTGCCCGCGCCGCTTGGTGATCCGGGTGCGTGGCATCTTGCAGGGCCGCCAGCAAATCGGCAAAGCCTGCGGGGCCGCCACAGTCTTCGGGCGGGCAGGCGTTGCGCCCCCCCATGCACATGGGCAGGCTGTGCAGCGCAGCAGGGCTGGCAATCGGCGCTACCGATTCCAGCTTGATGCGGTGCAGCCACCCGTCCCCAAAGTCGTACAGATAGCGCACAGCCATGGCCTGGCCTTGCAGCAGTTGGCCCAGGGTGTAGCGGCGCGCATCCATGGTGGGGTCGTCGGGCTGGTCGGCATCGGGCTGGCCGTAGCGCTGGCCTGCAATTTCAAACTCGTACAGGTGGCGGTTTTGCCAGCCCATGACGGCCTGGATGGCGCGGTGCAGTTGCGCCAGCGTGATGGATTCAGCCACCACCAAACGGCGCCAGATGGCGGGCTTGGTATCGCACAGTTGAATATGCAACTGGTAGCTGTTGGGGGTTTTCGGCATGGTGTTTCCTCCCGGTGTCAATCACAAATCTGCAGTGCATGCAGTTATTTCATGTCAGGTTGTAGCGCAGTTGCATGCAGTGCATGGCGTACCAGGGTAAGTACTGATTCTGCATGTGCTGGGGTTTAGCCGTGCGGGCTGACACCTTGTGCGATTTGTGCTTGGCATAAAAAAGGCACCCACAGGTGCCTTAAAAAGTAACGCTAGATGCTGTGGCCGCTCAGTCCACGCTGGCGCCAGAGGCCTTGACCACAGGGCCGTATTTGGTGCGCTCGGCCGCCATGAAGTCGTCAAACTGCTTGGACGTGGTGGGCACAGGCTCTGCCATCAAGGTGGCAAAACGCTTTTGGGTTTCTGGATCTTTCAGCGCGTCGGAGAAGGCTTTGCTCAGCTTCTCAACCACATCTGCCGGGGTGCCCGCAGGCGCGACCAGGCCCCACCAGGTATCAATGGCAAAGCCCTTGATCTGCTTGGACAGCGCAGGCACGCCAGGCAGCAGGCTGCTTTCGTCGAGGCTGGTGACGGCCAGCGCCTTGAGCTTGCCCGACTTGATGTTGGCAGAAGCGGCAGCCAGGTTGTCGATGTTGAAGTCCACTTCACCGGCCAGCAAAGCCAGCTGGGCGGGGCTGGCGCCGCGATAGGGGATGTGCACGGCCGTAAATTGCATGCCTTGCTTGAACATTTCGCCAGCCAGGTGGCCCGCGCTGCCGTTGCCGCCACTGCCGTAGCTGAGCTTGCCGGGGTGGGCTTTGCCGTAGGCGACCAAATCGGCCACAGAGTTGATCTTCAGCTCTTTGGCGCGCTCGGCGTTGATGACCAGCACGTTGGGCACGCGCACCATTTGGGTCAGGCCGACAAAGTCTTTGCCCGCATCAAAAGGCAGTTTCTTGTAGAGCCAGGGGTTGACGGCGTGGGTGGCCACGGTGGCCAAGCCAATGGTTTTGCCATCGGGTGCCGCCTTGGCGATGGCATCTACGCCAATATTGCCGCCAGCGCCCGCTTTGTTTTCCACAATCACAGTGCCCAGCGTGTCGCGCACACGCTCGGCCAGCACGCGGGAGGTCACGTCCAGCGGGCCACCGGGGGCAAAGGGCACGATCAGGCGGATGGGTTGCTCAACGGCTTGGGCCAGAGGGGACGCGATGGCAGCAGCAAGTGCCACGGAGGACAGCAGGAGGTTTCGACGGTTCATGGCAGCTATTGTGCAAGATTCGTGTGTGGATACTCTCGCAACTGTTGTGCTTTGGTTTTTTATTGTGCGAATGGCACGGTTGTTGAGGGAATTTGCTGCATCTCTTTACTGTGCGCAGTTTTGGTGCGTGCTACACCCAAGTGGGCTTGCTGTCCAGTCAAGGGTTTTGTAAGTACTCGTAAAAAAGGCCGCATCAGCGGCCTTGGGCAGGTGGAGGGTATGCGCAGGGCAGCCCCTTAAACAGCCTGATGGGTTGTCTTACTTGTCCGCCGCGCTGGTGAATGCGTCGGCAAAGAAGGCTTCTTCGGGCAGGCCGCGCTGGCTGGTGTAGCTGGTGCGTGCGGAGTCCACCACGATGAGGGCGCCGCAGGCATAGACCTCGTGGCCCGACAGGTCGGCAAAGTCGTCCAGCACCGCCTGGTGGACGTAGCCGGTGCGGCCCGTCCAGTTGTCTTCGGGCAGTGCATCCGACACCACGGGCACGTAGGTCAGGTTGGGCATGACGGCAGCCAGCTCTTGCACCCACGCATCTTGGTACAAATCTTCTGGGCGGCGGCCCCCCCAGTACAGGCTGACCGGGCGCGTGATGCCTTGGTGCTGCATGTGGGCCAGCAAGGCCTTGATGGGGGCAAAACCCGTGCCGGAGGCCAGAAACACCATGGGTTTGGCGGAGTCTTCGCGCAGGAAGAAGCTGCCAAATGGGCCTTCGGCACGCAGAATTTCTTTTTCTTTCAGGGTGCCAAACACATGGTCGGTGAAGACGCCGCCGGGCATGTGACGGATGTGCAGCTCAATGCCGGGGGTACTTTCTTGCACGTGGGGGGGCGTGGCAATCGAATACGCACGGCGCGAGCCATCGCGCAAGATGAATTCAATGAACTGTCCCGCAAAGTACTTGAAAACGGTGTTGGCAGGCAATTGCAGTTGCACGCGCATCACGTCGTGCGAGAGCTTGTCAAACGCGGCCACACGCACAGGCATTTTCTTGATGGGGAAGGCGGTGGTGTCGGTCACCTGGCGCGACTCCAGCACCACATCGCTGTGCGCGGTGGCACGGCAAGTCAGCACAAAGCCATCGGCCATCTCTTGCGGCGTGAGGGCTTTGTCGGAGTGGGTGTCGTGCGTGACTTCACCGCTGAGTTTTTTGCACTTGCACGATCCGCAAGCGCCGTCTTTGCAGCCATACGGCAAGCCCACACCCGCCGTGATGGCTGCGGCCAAAATGGTCTCGCTTTCAGTGGCGGCAAACGTGCGTCCGCTGGGCTGAACGGTGATTTGGAAGGCGGAGGCGGTCATCTTCTAGCTATCCTTGGGGTTTTGCAGTGTCCGCACCAGCAGCTTTACAAAGGCAATGGGCCGCGTACAGCGGCCCGGTGCGTAACAGTAAGTATTCAATGGGGATGCCCGATTTTGCCTGTAAACCAATTCCCTCACCGCGCCTTGCCGGCGCGCTTTCGACGCACGCGGGTGCTCATCATCGGTTGTGGTGATGTGGGACAGCGCATTGCCCGTGATCTGCTGCGCGGGCCCAGCACCGTGCGGCAACATGGCCCGCGGGTGCTGGCGCTGACTTCCAGTGCTGAAAAAGCACCGCTGTTGCAGCAGCAAGGCATGACCCCGCTGCGGGGTAATTTGGACGATGTGCGCAGCTTGCGCCGTTTGCGCGGCATTGCCCAGCGTGTGATTTACATGGCGCCACCCCCCAACCATGGTCTGCACGATGTGCGCATGGCCAACGTGGTGCGCGTGCTGCGCCAGGGCAAGTTGCCGTACAGCATGGTGTATGGCTCGACCACCGGGGTGTACGGCGACTGCGGTGGTGCGTGGGTCGATGAAACCCGGCCGGTGCGCCCCAGCACCGACCGCGCCCGACGCCGCGTGGATGCCGAGCAGCGTTTGCTGAACTTTGGAAAAGAGAGCGGCTTACGCTTGCAAATACTGCGTATTCCCGGCATTTATGCCCCAAACCGGGAGGGTGGCACACCGCGCACGCGGCTGCTCAAAGGGCTGCCGGTGCTGCAAGCCGCAGACGATGTGTTTACCAACCACATCCATGCCGATGACTTGGCACGCATCGCACAGGCAGCGCTGTGGCGTGGCAAGCCGCAGCGCATCTACCACGCCAGTGATGACACGCAACTGCGCATGGGGGATTACTTCGACCTGGCTGCAGACCTGTACGGCCTGCCCCGGCCACCGCGTGTGACGCGGCCGCAGGCGCAGCAAACACTGCCGCCCATGATGCTGAGTTTCATGGGGGAATCCCGCCGTTTGCGCAATGCGCGCATCCAGCAAGAGCTGCGTGTGGCGCTGCGCTATCCCACTGTTCGCGAGGGGCTGCAGTCCACCTAAGGCCGCTGCCAGGTATTGCCCTTGCCGTCGTAGCAGCGGAACACGTTGCAGTTGTAGCCTGGTGATGACGCAGGGGGCGGTGGCACCGGGTGTGGAGGCGGGCGCACATGCGGGGGCCGTGGTGGGCGAGGGGGGTACAGCGGCCCATAAATGGGCAGTTCGCTGGATACCGCAGGCGCAGGCGGAACCACGACGATGGGGGCAGGGGGCGGGCGGCGTGCCGCCTCTGCGGCGGCGCGCTGCGCTGCTTCCTGGGCTTGTGCGGCTTGGCGCTCAGCCTGGGCTTGCTGGGCCGCGCGCTTGTTTTCCAAGGCCTGCTGGTACTGCGCGTCTTGTTCGGCACGCTCTTGGGCGCTGAGTTCGGGCACCACCTCGCGGCTTTTCTGGTGCTCGGGGCAGGAGCCCTCGGTGTAGGTGACGCGGCCTTGCGCATCGGTGCAGCGCAACACCTGGGCGTGGGCCGTCGGCAGGGTGAACAACCCGGTGCCCAGCAAAGAAGCGAGTAAACAGCGGTGCAGAAACATGGCAGCAAGCAGTAGCGGTGCAGATAAGGGGATACTGTCCTCGGTTGCGCAGGCGCATGCAAGCGCGATGTGCCACTTCTGTGGTCGGATGCTTGCTCAGCGCCCTGCTGCAGCAATGGTATCTTTGTGTATCTGATTTGTTTTGTTCGCTTGTACCCACCGCGCCACAGGGGTTGCGGTGCCGTGCGGCAAGGAGTTTTCGCGCATGGCTGATAAGCCCACCCCCAGCAGTACCCAAAAGAACGCCCAACGTGCCGACCACGGCAAGCGCAAAGCCCAGGCGGGCGATATCGCAGTGGGGGAGGATGCGCAGTCGATTGAAAAATTTGTCGCCGGGCAAGCCACCCAAGCCGCCCAAAAGCGCCGCGTGGCGGCGGTGATGAGCGTGCTGGACCAGCCCGGCTCAGACAAAGAGCGTGCCAAGGCACTGCGTGCCTTGATTGAAGGCTCTGATCCGGAAGACCAAAAAGCTCTGTTGAAGGCGCTGAGCAAGCTCGATGGTGGCAAAAAAGAATCCAAGCCCAATCCCGATGAGGAACTGTCTAAGGACTGGAAAGACGGCGGCTACCCTTACGCCAATTTGCTGCGCCGCTCGGTCTACGAAAAAGAAAAGTTCCGTCTGCAGGTGGAGTTGCTCAAGCTGCAAGCGTGGGTGAAGGAGACCGGCCAGCGCGTGCTGATCATTTTTGAAGGTCGTGATGCAGCGGGCAAGGGCGGCAGCATCAAGCGCTTTATGGAGCATTTGAACCCGCGCGGCGCGCGCGTGGTGGCGCTGGAAAAGCCCTCGCCGACCGAGCAGGGCCAGTGGTACTTTCAGCGCTATGTGCAGCATTTGCCCACGGCAGGTGAGATCGTACTGTTTGACCGCAGCTGGTACAACCGCGCCGGTGTCGAGCGTGTCATGGGCTTTTGCACGGATGCGCAGTACAAGCAGTTCATGCAGGATGCGCCCCAGTTTGAGCGCATGCTGGTGGACAGCGGCGTGCACGTGATCAAGTTCTGGTTCAGCGTCAGCCGCAAGGAGCAGCGCCGCCGCTTCAAGGAACGCGAGAGTCATCCGCTCAAGCAGTGGAAGCTCTCGCCGATTGACCAGGCCTCGCTGGACAAGTGGGACGACTACACGCGTGCCAAAGAAGCCATGTTTTTTGAGACCGACACGGCCGATGCCCCCTGGACGGTCATCAAGAGCGACTGCAAAAAGCGCGCACGCCTGAACGCCATGCGCTATGTGCTTACCAAGCTGCCCTACAAGAGCCGCGATCTGGAGAAAGTGGGCAAGCTTGACTCGCTGATCGTAGGCCGCGCCTCGGCCATTTACGAGCGCGGCGAGAAGGTGGAAGACAAGGTCTAAGCGGGCCCTCACAACCAGGCAAACCATAAAAATAGGAGCTGCTAGCGCAGGTGAAACAAAGCTTTCAATGTCAAATTGCCCTGAAAACAATGTTTGACAGGCGCTGGTAGCTATCTAACTCATACCTCCTTCATGCTCCTGCGCGCGAAGGTGCCAGCAGAGCGATCGGCCCCAAACACTGTGAAGGCCGCGCAGCGCAGGCGGCCCGGTCTGCCCCTGGTGCCAGCGCATGCATGCAGAAACGGCAACAATACGCACACGCAGCCAACAGGCTGCGTTCTTTTTTGTGTGGTGTATGTCTGTTGCTTCCTCTTCTTCCAGCGCGAACGTGCGTGCCTGGCTCAGCGTTTGTGCATTGGCACTGGGCGCTTTTATTTTCAACACCAGTGAGTTTGTGCCGGTAGGCATGCTCAGTGATATCGGTGCCAGCTTTGACATGCCGGCGGAGCATGTGGGCCTGATGCTGACCATCTACGCCTGGGTGGTGGCGCTGGCTTCGCTGCCATGCATGCTGCTGACCCGCAAGGTGGAGCGGCGCAAGCTGCTGATGGGGGTGTTTGCGCTGTTTATTGCCAGCCACGCCATCTCGGGCATGGCCAGCAGCTTTGAGATGCTGGTGGCCAGCCGACTGGGCGTGGCGCTGTCGCACGCGGTGTTTTGGTCGATCACGGCGGCGTTGGCGGTGCGGATTGCGCCTGCGGGCAAAAAAGCGCAGGCACTGAGCTTGCTGGCCACTGGCACCACGCTGGCGATGGTGATGGGCATTCCCCTGGGGCGCGTGGTGGGTGACTGGCTGGGCTGGCGCACTACGTTTTGGGCGATTGGTGCGTTGGCGGTGGTGGTCATGGTGGCGCTGGCCAAGCTGCTGCCCCTGCTGCCCAGTGAGAACGCGGGCTCGGCTTCCAGCATTCCGCTGCTGCTGCGCCGCCCTGCATTGGTGGCGCTGTATGTGCTGCTGGTGCTGGTGGTGACCGCGCAGTTCACGGTGTACAGCTACATCGAGCCTTTTGTGCAAGTGGTTGCAGGCCTGAGCGCAGATGTGACCACCATCGTGCTGCTGCTGTTTGGGGGCATGGGCATCATGGGCAGCGTGCTGTTCAGCGCCTATGGGGCACGCTTTCCGCAAGGCTTTTTGCTGACATCGATTGCCGCGATGGCCGCCAGCTTGCTGCTGCTTTTGCCCGCCAGTAGCTCTGAAATGGCGCTGTACCTGCAATGCGTGGTGTGGGGCAGCGCCATGATGTGCATGGTGCTGGCGCTGCAGGCCAAGGTGCTGGCGCTGGCCCATGATGCGACGGACGTGGGCATGTCGCTGTTTTCCGGCATTTTCAACATCGGCATTGGTGCAGGCGCCTTGCTGGGCAGCCAGGTCAGCTTGCATACAGACATGCAGCACATTGGCTGGGTGGGCGGTGCTTTGGCCACTTTGGCCTTGCTGTGGTGGGTTTATGCCCAGCGCCGCTGGGGGCCGCGCGCAGCGGCATAAAAGCGCTGGCATTGCCGCAAGCGCGGCGCGGTCGCGAAGACGTGCATAGGGGGGCGATATGGCCTTGTGCAACAGTGGCAATGCTGCATGCATACATAAAGAAATAGCTGCCAGCGCTTACTTATCCAGCGCTAGCAGCTATTTTTTTTGAGAGTTCGTACTGTGTGGCGGGTGCTGAGCCGCGCTTAGGGCAGCTTTTGGAACAAGGCCACGCACAGCGGCATCAGCAAAGCGGTGAGCACGCCATTGAGCCCCATGGCCAGCGCGGCAAAAGCACCGGCCGTGGGGTTGATCTGGATGGAGCGCGCCGTGCCGATGGCGTGGGCGGTCAGGCCTTGTGCAAAGCCTTCCACGGCAGGGTCTTGGCTGCGTACGATGCGCAGCAGCAAGGGGGCCAGCATGCAGCCGCTGATGCCGGTGACGGCCACGGCCACCGCCGCCAGTGAAGGCAAGCCGCCAAAGCGCTCCGCCATCGGCAATGCAATCGGAATGGTGGCCGATTTGGGGGCCAGCGAAATCAGGGTCTCCCAGCTGCCACCCAGTGCCCAGGCAATGCCCATGGCCGACAGCAGAGCCACCACACAACCCACCAGCAAGGCCACGGCAATCGGCTTCCACAGCGCATAAATGCGTGCGCGCTGGGCGTACAGCGGAATGGCCAGGGCCACGGTGGCTGGGCCAATCAGCAGGCTGAGCCAGTGCACGCCTTGCTGGTAGGTGGCGTAGGGCGTGTCGGTGGCCAGCAGCACCCCCACGATGATGACCACCGATGGAAACACCGGAATAAGCAGCGGGTGGCACCGAGCGCGCTTGTACAGCGCCAAGGTGGCCAAATACACCGCCATGGTCAGCACCAGCCACGGCAGGTGGCTGTGGGACAGCTGCTGCAGCACGTCATGCAGGGGGCTCATGGCTGTGACTCCTGCGCGCTTTGCGTAGTGCGGGCCAGCATCCATTTGAACGTCAGCGCGGTGACCAAAAATGTAATGGCGGCACCGGCTACGCCAGCCACCAAAAACGGCTGCCATTCTTTGGCGATGCGATCAAAGTGCAGCATCACCCCCGAGATGGTGGGAATGAACAGCAGCATCATGTTTTGCAGCAGGGTTTGGGAGGTCTGCTCCAGGGCCTGGGGCAGGCGCCCGTAGAGCAGCAAGCCCAGCAGCAGGAGCAAGGCGCCAAGCAGCGCGCCGGGGAAGGGGAGTTGGAAAAACTGAACCAATGCCTCGCCCGCCAACTGAAAGGCGAACAAGGCCACAAGTGCATACAACATGACAACCGTTCATCAAAGCAATGGCTGCGCAGTCTAGGCGGTATCGCAGATTTGGCAATGCCTGTTTTGTTGCGCAGGTGACTAAGTATGTTTTTGGCTGCCAATGCTTATGCAGTAAGCGCTGCTAGCTATGCTTTTAATGAATTTGCCTGCTTTCTGTGCACGTTAATTCAGGGTAAATAAAAACAACGGCTTAGCGTGGGTGGTGTATGGGTTGCGCAGAGTTGTCCACAGGGTTGTCCAGTGGTTTCGTGGAGAAGCAAGGGTTTGTACGTATATTTGTCACGCCCCCGTGCCTCCACGGCGCTGGCGGGCCTGAGACCCAGCGCCCAGCCTGACGAATCAGGCTCCAGCGATCTGCAAGACCTGCTGGCGCCAGAAAGCGGGCAGTAGATCAAACAACGGGGTGGGCAGACGTTGCAGCTGCGGTGTCTGCACCCCGGAGTTCAGCGCAGCCACAGGGGTGCTGACATCGACCTGGGCCAACTGCTGCATCCAGGCCGCGTTCAAACTTCCATCGGGCATGGGCTGGGAGAAGATGAGCTCCAGCATCTTGTGCGCTTGCGTGCTGCCGCGTTGTTCTGCCAGCCGGTAAAAACGCACCGCTTCGGCAAAGTTGGCGGGCACGCCTTGCCCGCGGTGGTACATCTGTGCCATCTCTAGCGCAGCCTGCGCTGCATTGCTGGTGCTGGCTTGGAGCGGGGCGCTGGTCGAGCGGCTGCTCGCCTGCAGCACCTTGAGGTTATGGGCGGCCACGGACGAACGCTGCGCCACGCGGCGAAAGTACGTTTGTGCGCGTTCCACATCTTGGTCGGTAAAGGCGAGGATGCCCAGCTCAATCGTTGCTGGCACGTCGCCCGATGCGGCGGCGCGCTCCAGCAGCGCCACATCCTGTGGGGCGTATGCGCTGCTGTTGCTGCTGCGTGGGTTGGGCGCTGTGATGCGCAGTGGGTGCAGCTGCATTGCCTGCAACCACGCCAGGTAATCAGCGCGGCCGGGGTGCGTGGCACGCAGTTGCTCGATAGCGCGTGTGGCCGCCGCAGGGTTGGCGGGCGCGGCGCAACCATCCATCGTGCACCAAGCCAGTCCTGCATAAGCCCAGCTTTCTCGGCCCTGCCGCGCCGCACGTTCAAACCATTGCTGTGCCAGTGGGCGGTCTACGCGCACACCTGCCCCATGCAGGTAGATCAAGCCCAGTTGCCAGGCGGCCTGCGCTGCAGCGGCGGTGCTGCCATAGCCGCTGGCTGGGGCAGCCATTTTTTGCAATTGCTGCAGTTCGCGCCTCACAGTGCGGGCTGGCGTGTCTTTGGGCTGCAGCGTGGGGGCTGCAATCGGGGGGGCGCTGATCGGGGGTGGTGAGGTGGCTGAAGGCGCATCGATGCGTTGCACTTCGCTCTCCAGGGGGGCTGCACGCTCGCCGGCAGGTGCTGCCTCGATGGGTTGGGGCGCAGCAGGAGCGGGCAGCTCAAACTGCGGCGCAGGGGCCGCACGGGTGCGGGGGGCCGCAGGCCCCGGCAGGACCACGAGCAGGGCTGCCAGCCCCACCGCCAAGGCCGTGCCGGCTGCTCCCCCCAGCCCTTGGTGGTGCCGGTGCAGTTGGCCGCGCATTTCAATTGGCTCCGTTGCTGTCTGCGGGTGCTTTGCGGCCCACTACGCTCCAGCGCATGATTTGCGCGACGTAGCCATCTGCCCCCAGCGCTTGCTGAAAGCGCTGTTGCAGACCGGGGATGCCCTGCACGTCTTTTACCGGGGTCAACGCAGGCCCTTGCAGCTCTGCTGGCAGCTTGGGCATGGCATCTTCTGCGGTAGCCATGCAGATCGCGCCTTCTGTGCCCGGTTTGCCCGCATCCAAAATAAAGCCTGGGTTGGCACTCATCCAGTCCGGAATGCGCACGGCCTGGTTGGCGGAGACCAAGGTGTTGAGCTGCAGCGCGTTGGGCAGCAGCCGGGTGACAGCGCCAGCGGTATCAACGTAGTAGCAATACAGGTGCGAGGTGCGCGACACCGTGGCCGACAGAAAAATTTGATCCCCTTCGCTGAAGGCTGGGCGCATGCCTGCCGGCTGCGGGTTCTCTATCTGCAGGTCGATGCTCCAGGGCACTGTGGCTGCAGGTGTGGGCTCCGCAGCGGCAGTGGTTAAGTGCCCGGTATTGCTCCAGCCAATCCTGGTGAGCGCCCCCTCCGGGCCCAGCGCGACAAAATCGCGCAGCGCCGCTTCATAGGTGGGAAAGTCGATGATGCCCGTTACCACCACGCCGGTATCTGCTTGAAAGCGTGCCAGGGCGGAGCGCATCTCTGGGTGGTTGGCGCCCAGATCACCTTGGCTGCTACTGAGGTAGCCCCGGCTGATGAGCGAGGAGCGCACCAGACGCAGCTGGCCCGAGGTGCCACTTTCATTGAACCAGTCGCGCATCTGGCGCTGGAAATTGGGGTTGGTCTGGTCCAGCATCAGGCATTGCCAGTAAGGCACCCGCGCCCATTTGCCCACAAGTTCAATCATGGCCAGGTCCACCAAAGTGCGCAGCGCGCCCCCGGTGCCCATGGCGTAGTCCCGCCCGACATTGAAGCGCACCCCGTAGTTGTTGCCGATACGGCCTGCCAGATCCAGCCCTTCGCCAGCGCCCCCAATCACGACTTCATTGGCGGAGTCCAGCCCGGGGATGATGGTGCGCGTGCGAAAGTCGCCCAGGTGCACTTCCAGGGCAACGACGGTGGCGGAGTTGCTGTTGCTGTAGCCCAGATCCACCCGGTCGCTGGAAGCGCCGACGGTCTTGCGCTGGCTGGCGACGTTTTGGTCTACAAAAGCGATAGCGCCAGACACATACAGCGCAGGCCTTTGCAACTGCATTTGGTTGTTGTTGAGCAAAATCGTCGTGAGGTTTTGCACCGTATCTTGGCGTGCAATGTCGACCTCGTAGTCCACATAGCGGAAAGCATTGCTCAGGTGTGACATCTGCGAGAGGGAAGTCACCACCATGTCTTTCACTGCCACAGGCACCCTCCCCGAAAAGTCAGGAAATTGCTTGCTGCTGATGAGCGTGGTGGGCAGCTCTGCGGCACGCAGCATGTGATCCATGCAGCTGAGTGAGTCAGAAAAGCTGGAGATGGAGCGAACCGGGCGAACGACCGGGCGGTTCATGGTGGTTACGGGTTCATGGGCACTGATGTGGCGCCGCGCATCCAACTGGCCGCAGCCGCTGGCAAGCACCGCAGTGCCCAGGAGCAGCCAATGTCCAACCCGGCGTAGCGCGCTGTTGTGCGCCGGTGTATCACCACCCCATGCCACAGCCGCTGGTGTTGTGTATTCCATGATGACCTCTTCTTGTGCGACTGTGTGCCAGCCTGTGTTGTCCAGATGCTTGAGGTACAGGCGCGGCTGTGGCCCCGCATGTGATGAAAGGGGAGTCAGTTACAGATGTTGATGAGGTCGCCGCGCAAGACCACCACCTGATCTTTGCCGGTGCTCTTCACACCTTGACCACTGGCTGCAGATACGCTGCCAACCGATTGGTAGCACGTGGTCTGGGTGCCGTTGGTTTGCACGCTTTGCACCACATCTTTTTCGGTCTTGATATCACCCGTATTGGGGGTGTAGGCCTTGGCGGTGTACCGGCTGACCTTGGCTGCCATGTCATCAGGCATGTCTTTGCGATATTCGAGGTTGCCAGAGCGAGCCAGTGGCGAAGTGGGCAGCTGCAAATAGGTGACACGGCCACTGATGGTGACCGGGTCTTCGCCAGGAGCAGCCCAGACAACCAAAGAGGGCAGGCCGCAGAGGCAGGCACCGAGGCAGAGAAAACGAGAGAGACCAGTCATGTCAGCTCCTTTTGCTGAAACCTGGGATGCACGGCGTCAGATCGGTTGACTGATCTGACGCCGTATACCCGCAGCGTCAGCACTGCTGATAGTTTGAAAACTCACACGTTAGCGTGAGGCAAGCAGTCCGCAAGTTGGGCCAACGCAAACAGCGGGAGGTGGATCGCAGGAGTCATTGGAGGCAATGTTCTGGTAAGCCACTGCATTCGCACCGGTAGCCAGGTTGGCCACTGTAGCTCCACCTGCAATGTAGGTGCTTTGGCTGGAGGTGCCAGAGATGTCCACCTTGCCATAGTTAGACGACATGTTTTGCACTGCAACGGTGTTCCTGCCCAGAGCCTTGTTGGACACATTGGTGTTGCCGTCCGTGATGCTCACAAACTGGCTGCTGGTACCGCTGATCGTGATATCCCCCATATTGCTAGCAGCGTTTTGGTATGCAATCGCTGTGTCCGTGCAATTGGAGCCGTAGCAACCGCTGGAGCTGTTGGCTTCATTGGTCAGGGAGGCATTGGTCACATGAACTTCTTGCTCGGATTTACCTTTGACCCAGAAATGCTTGCTTTGCTCCACAGTGACGTCGCCGACATTCGAAGCCAAGTTTTGCACGGCTACATCACCAGCAGACTTTGCTTCGTTGCTGACGTGGGCATTGGTCAGGATGGTGGTTTGTTTCGATGTACCTTCGATGTCAGCGCCTCCTTTATTAGAAGAAACGTTCTGATTCGCATAGGTTTTGGAGTTGGCCGTGTTTTTCAGATAACCACCGTTCACAGATGCAATCTGGGTGGATGAACCACTGATCGATAGGGTGGTTGGCCCTGTCTGTCCGGCAGCCATTGCTGCAGTTGCGATAGCACTCAGGGCAAGAATTGCAAGCGATTTCATGATGTTTCTCCTGGAGGATCGGAAAAATGCCCGAAAAGGATCAATCGAATTCGACCCTTTCTTCGGTCTATGACTTCACCAAACACAGACCTGATTCAGCGGTGCAAAGTTTGGTGGCGTCGGGATCCAGTGTGTGTGCTTGCGTCAACCTGCTCAATTCCCATAACTAGATGCGAATACGAGTTTGTAGTGCCAGAGAAAATGAATTAAAAATGCTCAAATCGCATATCAGATTTGCGCATGTTGCTATTAAAAAAAAATATGCGCAAGCAGAATTGGCGTTGCAACAGAATGCATTTTTTGAAATTGTTTGCACCTATGGTTAAAAGTTGTTCATAGGTTTTTTTTATTTTGTCGTTGCAGCGCGCAAACGCACCTATCCATTGATGCGTTCCAATCAATCGATGGATCAATAGATTCGCTTGTGTTGTCGGAGCACGTGGTGTGCGGATTGACTCACGGGCGGGAGGCTGCTGTATGGCGCATCTCCGATACCCGTGAATGTTTCGATCCTTCGAGGAGGCAGAAGTTCTGCAGTAGCACGCCCATGCGCATAGGTGGGCGGCGGAAGGCTGGTCGCGCTCTACCAGCTCAGGTGCAGGCAGGTGCCACCACCAGCTCGAGGGCTGATTTGCAGCTGGCCTCCGATCGCATGCGCACGCTGGTGCATGTTGGCTAGCCCCATTCCTGCTTGCCCGCAGGTGGGTATGCCGCAGCCGTTGTCTTCTACGCACAGATGACCTCGCTGGTTTGCGTTTTCTGTGCAAGCTAGGTCGTGGAGGTGAAGTGTGATCCAAATTTCACGGGCATGCGCATGCTGCAAGATGTTGCTGATGGCTTCTTGCAGTACGGCGACTATGTTTTGGGCAAGGTGCCCTCGAGGCAGGTGATCGGACGATTGCAGTGTATCGTCGTCACAGACATTCCAATGCAGCAAGATGCCACGGCGATCCAGCACGGGCTGAACCCGATGCCTAAATCTGGCCATGCATATTGGCAATACGTCGTCTTGCCCATCCATGGAGTCGACAATCAGGCGCAAATTCAGCAGGCCTTGCTCCAGGGTTTGTTGCAGCGCGGGGTCTGGTTTGTTGATACATAGCGATAGCGCATACACCAGCTGACTACCAAGCACATCGTGCAGAGATTGGGCGATTCTGCGGCGCTCGGTTCGTATTTCTTGGGATGGGCGCACGCTCTTTCGGCGTCGCCACAGTCTGTGGCGATACGTTTTGGCCAAGTACCAGATGCACATGCATGTGCTGGAGATCACGGAAAGATAAGACACCCAGCGCACAAAAGCGGCAGATGTTGCGGGCATGTACCAGAGCCAGCATAGCTCCAGCACCAGCTGCCATGACCAAGTTGTAAGTCGCCAAAGCATGGTGGACCGCACTAGCAATCAGCCACTCCCCAATTCACAGCAAGCCACGCATCAGCGCAAAACGAACTGCCTGCGCACGCGTGTGGACTTGCAATTTGCAGTAAATACTTTTGATGTGTGCGTTCACCGTGGTGGTGCTGATTTCGAGTTGATGACCGATCTCTGCGCTGGTGTAGCCGTTTGCCACCATCCGAAGTACCTTGCGTTCGCGCGCGGAAATGAGGTCAGCAGCGCAGGAGGGTGAGGCGGATGGAGTAGCTGCAACAATGTTTTTGTCGAAGCGCTGTAACAACCTTCGGGCCAAGCTAGGAGTGATGGATGCTCCGCCGTTTGCCACTTGAAGCACCGCCTGCACGTAGCTGCCAAACCAAGAGTTTTTGACCAGATAGCCTGTGGCCCCCACTTCGAAGGCGCGCAGTACTTGTTCTTCGGTTTCAACAACCGAAACCACGATGGCTTCTGCCGTAGGG
This sequence comes from Comamonas sp. UBA7840, assembly GCF_002501455.1. NCBI lineage: Bacteria > Pseudomonadati > Pseudomonadota > Betaproteobacteria > Burkholderiales > Comamonadaceae > Comamonas > Comamonas sp. UBA7840. The sequence goes on from NZ_DLTI01000027.1 coordinate 85,257, forward strand.
CGCAGGCTTTTCATCACATCGATCAGCTCTAAGCCGTCGTCGTTTCCGTTGCCCAAGTTCAGGTCAACCAGCATGACATCGAAATCATGCTGTCGGATGTATTTGCGTGCCTCGCGCAAGCAACTGGCCTGTGCGACGACCACCGTCCGGTGGTCATTCATCACCTCCTGAGCAATGACCATGCGTACATGACTGTCGTCATCTACCACCATCACCCGAATTGGTTTTTCAGCTTGGCCTGCTAGAAAGTCTGGCCATGTGGAGGACAAGCTTCTGTCAGCAGGGTACTTATGCAGCGTCACTGTGTCTTGATGCTGCGTGTTGTTTACATTCACGATGCTCTCCCGCGCCTTGGGCTTGCGTGCAGTGCATGGAAGCACTGGACACAGTTATTTAACAAAAAATCACGTTTCAAGGAGTAGAGTTTTTCGCAAATCGAAACGTTGCGCTTGTCAGTAAAAAGCCCAATCTTGCGTGTGCAGAAAAAATTCAGGTCTGTCGTTGTGGAGGAAAGCAGTCTTTACACGCTGCAGACAGCGATCCTATGTTGAAGGTCATCGATTTTGTTACGCCAAGTTGCTGAACGTAATCAGTTGGATCCGTTTGAACCAAGAGCGCTTACGTTCACGTGTCTTGCAGTCAAAGCCGCTGGGGATGATTCAGCCCTTACGGCTTTTGAGCCTCCACGGAAGTCAATTTATTCAGCAGGAGAGGGAGGTGCCCAGGTGATGCGGTTTTGGGCTGGGTGATTACGTCCGCCAGGGTGTAGCAGTCAAGATGCTGCAAAAAGGCTTTGAGGGCGCCATTCAGAATGCAAGTCAGCGCACAGCCTCCCGTGAGGCGACATTGGTTGTTAGGCCCCAGACATTCGACGATGTTGAAGTCGGGCTCAATGCTGCGAACCACTGCGCCCAGTGGGATCTGGTCAGGGGCTTTGCTGAGGTGCAGTCCCCCGTGCTTGCCACGCACCGTGGTGATCCACCCTTGCTGTGCCAGCAGTTGGGATACTTTCATCAAGTGCGCTTGTGAGATATCAAAGGCGGTGGCAATTTCGCTGATAGTGCACAAGCGCTCTGAGTGGTGGCCGCTGTAGATAAGGACTCGCAGCGCGTAGTCGGTGAGAGTGGTGAGGCGCATCTCGTTTTAGTGGAGTGGTCGCTGAATTGGTATGGGTTTGCCGGAGCGCTGATCAGCGCGGGGGCGTACGAGCCATGGTACAAATCGCCACAAGTACAAGGCGAATGCTAAAATCCAGCATAAGGCGCTGGCATGCAGCCACGGTAGCGGATGGGTGCTGACGCTCAGTGCTGTGAGGCGCAAAACAATGGCGAAAGCGACCAAGCCATAGCTGCACACCATGCTGAAATCTGCAACCAGTGCTCTGCCCGTATGTCCAAGCGCTGTGCGCGTAATCATGCCAATGATGAGTGCGCCAAACCCCGCCATTCCCAGCATATGGATGGGCCATGACAGACGGGATGTCCAACCCATGGCATAAGTTGCGGCAACCCACAAACCCAGACCAAGTCCGATATATCCCAGATAGAGAATCCAGAGTAGAGGAGTGCCCATGACGGACCAGGGCTTCCAGGCGATCACATGCCACAGTGTGATCAGCCCCGCAGCGGCCAAAAACAGGGTTGCCAATTGGTTAAATCCGAATGACCACGTGAGAATTCCCAAAGCGGCTAAGGCGGCTTGCCATTGGCCGCTGCGTGTGTGTCGGTTGAGTGTTAGCTGGGGAAGTGCGCGGCTGGCAAAAAATGGAATAACCCGGCGTGCGATGAGCAAAGCAATCACGGACATGCAGAGCATGCCTGTGAAGAAGTAATGCATGACGATGACGTACTCAAGCTGTTTCCAGCAAGCGTAGAGATAGGCGGCGTTAGCAGCCGCCATACCCAGCAGCAGCACAACTAAGATGTAGTTGTGCCGACTTTGACGGGCAAACAAACATCGACCGATTGCCAGCGCGGCGACACTCAGAAACAGCATGTCGGCGATGCTCGCGATACCGAAGGCTGTGGTTCCGGGGAGCAAAAATCCAATTCGTGCTACCGACCATAGCAAGACGAGACCACCTAGCGCTGGGCCTTGTAATGGATTCAAGCCTGTCCAGTTATTGGTGGCAGTCAGTAGAAAGCCTACGGTAATCGCTGCAATAAAGCCCCAGAACATTTCGTGGGCATGCCAGAAGACGCCGGCGGCTACACCTTGCAGGAGAAAGGGCGCAAACACCCAGAGTGATACCGCCACTATGGCCCAGAGTGCGCCACAGAGGTACAGCGGCCGAAACCCCAGTTCCAGAAAGGCTTTTAGAGACGGGCGGTGCTGCGGCTGCAGCGAGGACGGTTCCTGGATTTTCAGAAGGCTAGTCATTGCAGTCTTTTCAATAAATACAAAACTTTCATGCAGAGTAGATGTTTTTAAAAAAATATTCACGTCAATCAATTAATTTTTGATGCAAATCAATAATTAAGGTGATTTGTTGGTATATGGATTGCAATAATTTTTCGTGTGTAATTTTGCTTGGGAGGTATTTTTTAATAGAGATTGTTGTTGGAGTATTTTTTATTTATTTGGAAAACGAGGTTAAAATATATATTTGATGTGAATCAATTGAGTGGATTGGCAATATCTCTAAAGTGGTTGCAAGTGTTCTGATCGTTGCGGGTTTGAGTGGATTGAAGTTCTGGCAGAGCATCTGTAACGTAAACCGTCATCCAGAAAGGTGGCTATGCTTGAAAAAAATAATCCCACGGCACGCAAAGAAGAGTTGCGCAGCTTTGCTTTTCTAACGGTAGTGATGGCGCCGGTGTTGGCTGGTTTGATCATTGCCGGCTACGGCTTCCTGGTCTGGATCTACCAGATGTTTGCGGGTCCTCCTCATGCCTGAAGCCCTGCATTCGATGGCCGATGAGATGCACATTGCCAGCCTGGTGGTTCATACGATGCCGCAGGCGCTTGATCCTGTAGGGCAGGCGCTGGCCAAAATGGACTCCATCCAAGTGCATGGCACCCATCCAGACGGCAAGCTGGTGGTCACCCTGGAGGGACCCAGCGCCGACTTCATCATGGATCAGGTGGCGCAAATTCGGTTGATCGATGGCGTACTGAACGTCTCTCTGGTGTACCAGCACGCAGAACCCCGGCAATTACTTAACGAGGGAGTCTCCCATGACTAGCACCCGTCGCGATTTCGTTCGTCAAACTGCCGCCGCCGCCGCGGGCGCTGTGGCAGGCATTCCCATCCACGCCATCTCTCAGGAGGGCACGCAAGCGGGTGGTAGCGCTCCCATGAAATGGTCCAAGGCGCCCTGCCGCTTCTGTGGTACCGGCTGCGGCGTGATGGTGGCCGTCAAGGACAACCGGGTGGTTGCGACCCAGGGCGATCCTCAGGCCGAGGTGAATCGGGGCCTCAATTGCGTCAAAGGCTACTTCCTGTCGAAGATCATGTATGGCGAGGATCGTCTGACACAGCCTTTGCTGCGCATGAAAAACGGCAAGTATGCCAAGGATGGGGAATTCCAGCATGTGTCATGGGACACGGCTTTCGACGTGATGGCCCAGCAATTCAAGAAGGCGCTTAAGGAAAAGGGCCCTTCCGGCGTGGGCATGTTCGGCTCGGGCCAGTGGACAGTCTGGGAGGGCTACGCAGCCTCGAAACTTTTTAAGGCCGGCTTCCGCTCCAACAACATTGATCCGAATGCGCGCCACTGCATGGCCTCGGCTGTGGCAGGCTTCATGCGCACCTTCGGCATGGATGAGCCTATGGGCTGCTATGACGACATTGAAGCTACGGACACCTTTGTGCTCTGGGGCTCGAACATGGCAGAAATGCATCCTGTGCTCTGGACGCGCGTGACGGATCGCCGTTTGAGCGCACCGAACGTCAAGGTGGCCGTGTTGTCTACCTTTGAACACCGTTCGTATGAACTGGCAGACATTGAACTGACCTTCAAGCCGCAGACCGACCTGGCGATCTTGAACTACATTGCCAATCACATCATCACCACAGGGCGTGTGAACCAGGAGTTTGTGGCCAAGCACTGCAACTTCAAATTGGGCAATCCGGACATCGGTTATGGCTTGCGTCCAGAGCATCCTCTGCAAAAAGCTGCAAAAAATGCCGGTGACCCGAATGGTGCCAAGCCCATGACCTATGAGGAGTACGCCAAGTTCGTCTCCACTTATACCCTGGAATACACCACCAAACTGACAGGCGTTCCTGCCAACCGACTCAAGGAGTTGGCCGAGTTGTACGCGGACCCCAAGCGCAAGGTGGTGTCGTTCTGGACTATGGGCTTCAACCAGCATACGCGCGGCGTTTGGGCCAACAACCTTGTCTACAACATCCACTTGCTCACTGGCAAGATCGCGACCCCGGGCAACAGTCCTTTCTCGTTAACTGGTCAGCCTTCGGCATGTGGCACGGCGCGCGAAGTGGGTACGTTCTCGCACCGCTTGCCCGCGGATATGGTGGTTACCAATCCCGAGCACCGCAAAACCGCGGAAAAAATCTGGAAGTTGCCAGATGGCACCATTCCCGATAAGCCCGGTTATCACGCAGTGCAACAGCACCGGATGCTCAAGGATGGCAAGCTCAATGCCTACTGGGTCATGGTGACCAACAACATGCAGGCATCCGCCAACATGGTGCAAGAAGGTTATCCGGGCTATCGCAATCCGGATAACTTCATTGTGGTGTCGGATGCCTATCCCACTGTTACGGCGACTTCGGCGGACCTGATCCTGCCGACCGCCATGTGGGTGGAAAAGGAAGGTGCCTACGGCAACGCTGAGCGCCGCACGCACTTCTGGCACCAACTGGTCAAGGCGCCCGGTGAAGCACGTTCGGATTTGTGGCAGCTGATGGAGTTTGCCAAGCGCTTCAAGATCGAGGAGGTGTGGCCTGAGGAACTCCTGGCGAAGGCCCCGGAGTACCGCGGCAAGACCATGTTTGATGTGCTGTACCGCAATGGCCAGGTGGACAAATTCCCGGTGACCGACATGGAGGCGGGATACAACAACCACGAGGCCGAGTTGTTTGGTTTTTACCCCCAGAAGGGGTTGTTCGAAGAGTACGCAGCGTTCGGGCGTGGTCATGGGCACGATCTGGCACCGTTCGATGTCTACCACCAGGTGCGCGGGTTGCGCTGGCCTGTCGTCAACGGGCAAGAAACCAAGTGGCGCTACCGTGAGGGAACCGATCCGTATGTGAAGCCTGGAACTGGTTTCGATTTCTATGGCCACAAGGATGGCAAGGCGGTCATTTTTGGCCTGCCTTATGAACCGGCAGCCGAGGCTCCTGATAAGGAATATCCGTTCTGGCTGTCCACTGGCCGTGTGCTGGAGCACTGGCACTCCGGGTCCATGACCCGCCGTGTGCCCGAGCTGCACCGTGCCATGCCGAATGCGCTGTGCTATATGCACCCTGACGATGCCAAGGCGCTGGGCTTGCGCCGGGGCAGCGAGGTTGAAGTCGCCTCGCGCCGTGGGGCCATCCGCTCCCGCGTGGAGACCCGCGGCCGCAACAAGCCGCCGCGTGGCCTGGTCTATGTGCCATGGTTTGACGCCAGCCAGCTGATCAACAAGGTGACGCTGGACGCGACTGACCCGATCTCGTTGCAAACCGACTTCAAGAAGTGTGCCGTGAGGCTGACCAAGGTCTGAGGACAAGCAGAGGAGCACCCCATGAAACGCATACAGAAACTGGGCATGGCACTGATGCTGTGTATCGGTGTGGTCACCGCGACCGGCACGGCCTCCGCCGAGCCCTTGTACGACAAGGCCCGCGGCACGGCTCCCTTGCTGGAAACCACCAAACCCCCGGTGCTGGGCAATCCCATCAACGATGATATGCGCCGCACGCGCAACTACGCGCAGCAGCCGCCCGTGATTCCGCACCGCATCGATGGCTACCAGGTCGACAAGAACTTCAACAAGTGCATGGATTGCCACTCCCGCACCAAAGCGGAAGTCTCTCAGGCGATCCCGGTCTCCATCACCCACTACCAGGACCGCGATGGCAATACCCTGGCGCAGATCTCGACCCGACGCTACTTTTGCGTGCAGTGCCATGTGGGGCAGGACAATGCGACGCCTTTCGTAAGAAATACATTCCAGGATGTGGACAGCCTGCTCCTGAAAGCATTGCAAAATCCTGCGAACGCATCCAAGAAACCATGAACTGGGGCACAAGCATGCTGCAATTACTCAAGCGCTACTGGGCCGTCATACGGCGCCCTAGCGTCCATTTCAGCCTTGGGTTCCTGACGATTGGCGGGTTCATTGCGGGCATCCTGTTCTGGGGGGCTTTCAATACCGCGATGGAGGTCACGAACACCGAGAAGTTCTGTACGGGTTGCCATGAAATGCGCGACAACGTCTTCGCCGAACTGAAGAGCACCATCCACTACACCAACCGTTCCGGAGTGCGCGCGATCTGCTCAGACTGCCACGTGCCACACAACTGGACCGACAAGATGGCGCGCAAGATGCAGGCGTCCAAGGAGGTGTGGGGCAAGATCTTTGGCACGGTGGATACACCGGAAAAATTTGATGCCAAGCGCCTGGAGCTGGCGCAGCATGAATGGGCGCGCTTGAAAGCCAACGATTCCCTGGAATGCAGAAACTGCCACAACTACGACTCCATGGACTTCACGCGCCAGAGTCAGCGGGCACAGAACATGCATTCCACCTACCTGGCGAACAAGGAAAAAACCTGCATCGATTGCCACAAGGGCATTGCCCACCAGTTGCCACACATCCCTCCGGGGCTAGGCCCCAGTGACAGCCCTGGCCAGGTGGTGCCAGCCCCTGTCGCCATGGCCAAGCCCTGATCGCATGGTGTCTGCGGAGCATGCGCCACGGAGCCTGGACGTTGCTGGCTTTGGCTGCATCCGCAATGGCCGTGTGCTGTTGCGCCAGATCGATTTCAGCCTGCAGGCCGGCCAGGTGCTGCAGCTCAAGGGCAGTAACGGTGCTGGCAAGAGCACCTTGCTGCGCAGTCTGGCCGGGCTGATCCCCTGGCGTGCCGGGGCGCTGGCATGGTGCGGGCAGCGTGTCATCGCATCCAGCCCCGCGTTCCAGCGGCAGCTGTCGTACCTGGGGCACCAGTGCGGCATGAGCGATGCCCTCAGTGGGATTGAGAATCTGCGTTTCGCACTCCAGATGCAGGCCGTGCCCTGGTCCGGTGAACGTGCGGCCCAGGTGCTGCGCGCGCTGGATGTCCTGGATGTGGCTTCGCGTCCTTTTGGCCGCTTGTCCCAGGGGCAGCGACGGAGGGTGGCGATTGCCCGGGTCCTGCTCAGTGAACGCCCGCTGTGGTTGCTCGACGAGCCAGACAATGCGCTGGACGCACAGGGCAGCGCCTTGCTGGTGCAACTGCTGTCCACACACGCCCAGGCGGGAGGGCTGGCGATGGTGGTCAGCCATCGCGGGTTGCTGGTGCCTGGCGTGCCGGCCCCGGTGTTGGATTTGAGTGCCCCCTCTGCGGCTCCGGCGCAGCAGGAGGCGCCATGCTGAGGGCGGTGGTGGTGCGCGAGCTGCGTCTGGCCGTCCGCCGGCCGGCCGATGCCCTGAGTGGTTTGGCGTTTTTCCTGATGGTGGGCAGCCTGTTTCCGCTGGCTTTGGGGCCGGACAGCGCCTTGCTCCGGCAGATCGCGCCCGGCGTTGTTTGGGTGGCGGCCTTGCTGGCGGTCTTGTTGGGCCAGCACCGGCTGTTCGAGGGGGACCATGCAGATGGTTCGCTGGAGCAGTGGTTGTTGGCCCCTGCACCTTTGCCCCTCCTGGTGGGAGTGAAGGTGGGGGCGCAATGGCTGGTGGGCACGCTGCCGCTGCTGCTGGCCACGCCGCTGCTGGGCTGGCAATATGGCCTGGGCGAGGAGGTGATGGGGGTGCTGCTGCTGTCACTGGCCTTGGGCACGCCCAGCCTGTGCGTGCTGGCGGCCCTGGGGGCTGCGCTGACCCTGGGCTTGCGCGGTGCTTTGCTGCTGGTGCTGGTCGTGCTGCCGCTGAGCGTGCCGATCCTGATCTTTGGCAGCCATGCCGTGACCCAGTCCTTGCTGGGGCTGCCTGCGGCCCCAGCGTTGAATTTGCTCGGTGCCTGTTTGTGCCTGGCGCTGCTTGCCGGCCCCTGGGCGATTGCGGCGGCGTTGAGGCTGGCGCTGGAATGATATGAACCCTTCCCCTTTTGCTTCTTCTCCTCGATCGCCGCGTGCTGCGGCCGCAGGCTTTCGCTGGCGCCAACTGGCCTCCCCGCCGGTGTTTGACCACTGGGCACAACGCTTGTGGCCGTGGCTGGCCGTGCTGGCGCTGGCGTTGACTGTGGCCGGGCTGTGGGTGGGTTTTTTCGTGGCACCCACCGATCACCAGCAGGGCGAGGTCTATCGCATCATCTTTTTGCATGTGCCTGCGGCCTGGATGTCGATGTTCATTTACGTGGTGGCGGCAGTGCACGCGGGGCTGGGCCTGGTCTACCGCACCCACCTGTCACCGCTGCTGGCGCGCGCCTTGGCGCCCACCGGGGCCCTGTTCACCGTGATCGCGCTGTGGACCGGCGCAGCCTGGGGCAAGCCCACCTGGGGCGCATGGTGGGTGTGGGACGCGCGGCTGACTTCGGAGCTGATCCTGCTGTTTCTGTACCTGGGCTATCTGGGGGTGGCCTCGGCCATCGAAGACCCCGAGCGTGCTGATGCGGCCGGTGCCATCGTGTTGCTGGCGGGCGTGGTGAATGTGCCCATCATCTATTTCTCGGTGCAGTGGTGGAGCACCCTGCACCAGGGGGCCACGATCCGCATGGATGCGGCCCCCAGCATGACCCACACCATGCTGGCGGGTATGCTGCTGATGACCCTGGCGTGCTGGGCCTATACGCTGGCCGTGTGCTTGCTGCGCACGCGCTGCCTGATTCGAGAACGTGCCGCAGAGGAGCAACTGTGATGGCGACCCATGGTTTTTACATCGCGCTGGCCTATGGCGTCAGCGCAGCGCTCCTGCTGCTTGAAATCCTGGCGCTGCTGTGGCGCTGGCGTCGGCTGCGACAGGGCCCCGCACTGCGCGACCCTGAGGGAGATGCTGCATGAAACCCCGTCGAAAGCGCCTGCTGTGGGTGCTGGCCGGTGTGGCCCTGGTGGGGCTGGCCGTCACCCTGGTGCTGCGCGCACTGGATGCGAATGTCATGTTTTTCTACAGCCCCAGCCAGATCCACGCGGGCGAAGCGCCGCAGGGCGCGGCCTTTCGCATCGGTGGCCTGGTGGAGGTTGGCTCGCTGCAGCGCTCCGCCGATGGCCTGCAGGTGCAGTTCATGGTGACCGATGAGGTGCAGCGCGTGCCGGTGCGCTACCAGGGCCTGTTGCCCGATCTGTTCCGCGAAGGCAAGGGGGTGGTCGCATCCGGCAAGCTGCAGGCGAACGGTGTGTTCGAGGCCGCCGAGGTACTGGCCAAGCACGATGAGAACTACATGCCCCCGGAAGCGGCCAAGGCACTGGAAGACGCCGCTCGGACATCAGGGGGGCAGCCATGATGGCCGAGCTGGGGGTGTTTGCGCTGGTGCTGGCGCTGATCGTGGCGCTGGTGCAGGCCACGCTGCCGTTGCTGGGCGCTCAGTGGGGGATCGCCGCTTGGGTGCGCCTGGCGCGGCCCGCCGCCGCCCTGCAGTGCCTGCTGTCGCTGTTGGCGGCGGGCGTGCTGTTCTGGTGCTTTGGCACGCAGGACTATTCCGTGCTGTACGTCGCGGCCAACTCGCACAGCGATTTGCCCATGATCTACAAGCTGACGGCCTTCTGGGGCGGGCATGAAGGCTCCATGCTGCTGTGGCAGGTGCTGCTGGCCTGCTGGAGCGTGGCGGTCGCCTGGCGCAGCCGCGCATTGCCGGCCGATTTCGTGGCGCGCGTGCTGGCGGTGCTGGGCTGGGTCAGCGTCGGGTTTCTGCTGTTCGTGCTGTTCCTGTCCAACCCGTTCCTGCGTCTGGTGCCGGCCGCGCTCGAAGGCAAGGACCTGAATCCCTTGCTGCAGGACCCGGGCATGGTCTTTCACCCGCCACTGCTGTACATGGGTTATGTGGGTTTTGTGGTGCCGTTCGCGTTTGCGCTGGCGGCCCTTATTTCGGGCGAGCTGGGCGCTGCCTGGGCGCGGTGGTCGCGGTCCTGGACGCTGGCTGCCTGGGGCTTTCTGACGCTGGGCATCCTGCTGGGCAGCGCCTGGGCGTATTACGTGCTGGGCTGGGGGGGCTGGTGGTTCTGGGACCCGGTGGAAAATGCCTCCTTCATGCCCTGGCTGGTGGGCACGGCCTTGCTGCACTCGCTGATCGTCACGGACCAGCGCGGCGCATTCCGCAGCTGGTCAGCATTGCTGGCGATCTGCGCGTTTTCGCTGTGCCTGCTGGGCACGTTCCTGGTGCGCTCCGGGGTGCTGACCTCGGTCCACGCGTTTGCGGTCGATCCAGGGCGCGGCCTGTTTATCCTGTGCTTCATCGTGGCGGTGGTGGGCGTGTCGCTGTGGCTGTACGCCTGGCGGGCGCCGGAGCTGGGCACCGGGGGCGGGCAGTTCGCCTTGCTGTCGCGCGAAACCCTCCTGCTGGTGAACAACGTGCTGTTCTGCGCCGCGGCCCTGGCCGTGCTGATCGGCACGCTGTACCCCCTGGCACTGGATGTGCTGCGCAACGAAAAGATCTCGGTCGGCCCACCGTATTTTGAAGCCGTCTTTCTGCCGCTGGTCCTGCCGGCGCTGGCCTTGATGGGTTGCGGCACGGTGGCCCGCTGGAAGCAGGGCTCGGGCCGCGAGCTGTGGCAGCGGCTGCGCGCGGCCCTGGTGCTGACCGTGGTGGGCGTGGCCGTGCTGGGCTTGACCCAGGCCGGGTCCATCACGCCCGTGACCTTGCTGGGGGTGGCCCTGGGCCTGTGGTGCCTGCTGAGCACGCTGGCGCATGCCGTCCAGCGCCTGCTGCCTGCGGTGCGTCAGGGCGCAGGCTGGCAGCGCGTGGCCCGTCAGCCATGGGGCTGGTGGGGCACGGTGATGGCGCATGCCGGCGTGGGCGTGTTCGTGATGGCCGTGAGCCTGGCCAACGGACTAGAGACCAAGCGCGAAACCCATGTGGCCCAGGGCCAGAGCGTGGAGGCCGGCCATTACCGCTTTACCCTGGTGGGGCTGTCTTCGGTGGAGGGGCCCAACTACGATGCCCAGCGCGCCCACTTTCGCGTCAGCGATGGGGACCGGAGCTGGGACATGTACCCCGAAAAACGCGCCTACCGGGTGCAGACCATGGGGCTGAGCCAGGCGGCCATCGACAGCCGCTGGACGCGCGATGTGTTCATCGCACTGGGCGAGCCGCTGGATGAGACCGGGCAGGCCTGGACTGTGCGTCTGCAGGTCAAACCCTGGATGGAGTGGATCTGGATGGGGACTTTCATGATGGCACTGGGGGCGGGCTTGAGCCTGCTGGACAAGCGTTTTCGCACCGGGCGCCAGAGCGTGACCCGTGCAGCGCGCAGCGCCGTGGCGCACAAGGTGGCGTGATGCGTTTTGTCATTCCTTTGGCGGTTTTCCTGGGGCTGGCGGTCATGCTGGGCCTGGGCTTGCAACGTGATCCGCGGGCGCTGGAATCGGCCCTTTTGCAGCAGCCGGTGCCGGTGTTCGATTTGCCGGTGCTGCAGGGGCCGGAAGGCGCACGGCTGACACCTCAGGCGCTGCAGGGCCAGGTCTGGCTGCTGAACGTCTGGGCCTCCTGGTGCGCGCCCTGCCGCCAGGAGCTGCCAATCCTGGTGGAGATGTCGCGCAAGGACGGTGTGGCCCTCTATGGCCTGAACTACAAGGACCAGCCCGCCAAGGCCCAGGCCCTGCTGCGCGTGGCCGGCAACCCGTATGTGGCTTCTGTGGTGGATGCCGATGGCCGGGTCGGCATGGACTTTGGCATCCATGCCGTGCCGGAGACCTTTGTGATCGATGCCCAGGGCCGGGTCCGCTACCGCCACCTGGGGCCGGTGACGCCCGAGGTGTGGAACGACAAACTGATGCCTGTGGTGAGGGCTGTGCAATGAAACCCTGGTCCCTGGCGCTGTGCGCCGCCCTGCTTACTCCAAGTGTCTTCGCTGCGCAAGACCTGGAACTGGAGGCGCGCGAGGCGGCCCTGGCCGCCCGGCTGCGCTGCGTGGTCTGCCAGAACCAGACCGTGGCCGAATCCCAGGCGCCGATTGCCAAGGACATGCGCAAAGAAATTGCGGCGCAACTGGCGCAGGGCCGCAGCGATGCCGAGGTGGTGGCCTTCTTCGAGCAGCGGTATGGCAGTTTTGTGCGCTATGCACCGCCGTGGAAGCCTTCGACCTGGGTGCTGTGGTGTGCCCCGTTTGTGGTGCTGCTGGGCGGCTTGCTGCTGCTGTGGCGCACGCTGCGCCGGCGCCACCAGAGCGTGGCCCGCCCGGGATTGAGCCCGCAGGAGCGGGCACGGGCCCAGGCGTGGCTGGAGAACCGGCAGGACACACCGACACCGGAGGACCGTCCATGAGCGATATGGTGGGATTGTGGCTGGGGGCGCTGGCCCTGGTGCTGCTGTGCCTGGCGGTGCTGCTGCCCAGCCTGCTGCGGGATGCGGCCCAACCGGTGACCGGCAGCGATGACGCCCTGCGGGCGCTGTACCAGGCCCAGCTGCAGGAGTTGGCGCGGGAGCACCGCGCTGGCAACCTCGATGCGGCCGATCTGGCCCAGGCCGAGGACGAGTTGCAGCGCCGCCTGCTGCAGGAGTTGGCGCAGCGCGCGCAGCCACGGGCCTGGCGCCAACGACCATGGCTGCCACGCGCCAGCGCCCTGGTGCTGGCCGTGCTGTTGCCCGTGGCGGCATGGGGGCTGTATGTGCAGGTGGGCGATCCGCAGGCCGCAGCACGCCTGGCCCAGGCGGATGCCATGGGCCACAGCGCGGGCCAGGCGCAAGTCGAGGCCATGGTGGCCGGCCTGGCGCAGCGTTTGCAGGCGCAGCCCGACAACCTGCCGGGGTGGGTGATGCTGGCGCGCTCCTACGAAACCCTGGAGCGCTATGCCGATGCCGCTCAGGCCTACCAGGGCGCGCTGCAGACGGCGCAAGCCCAGGGCCTGGAGGCTACAGAGCAGGCGCGCCTGTGGGCGGACCTGGCGGACGCCCAGGCCTCCGCGCAGCAGGGGCGCCTGGACGGTGCGGCGGGCGCCGCGATCACCCAGGCGCTGCGCCTGGACGCGCAGCAGCCCAAGGCGCTGGCGCTGGCCGGTGCGGCGGCCTTGCAAGCGGGCAATTCGCGGGCCGCGCGCGACCACTGGCAGGCGCTGCTGGCCTTGCTGGAGCCTGGCTCCGACGTGGCACTGCAGGTGCAGGATGATCTGGTGAAGCTGGAGCTGCTGCTGCGCGAGTCTGACCGTTGAGCGGTTTTGACGTGTGGTGCGTCTGAACATCAGGCCCCACACAGCACCTGCTGTTCAGTCCGCAGGCAGCGCGCCTAAATTTTGCCTGTAGTTAACAAGGCTGGATGATTCTTAAATGTTCGGGATGTGGTTCGTGCAACTAACATTCATCGCATCAAGCAGCACTAAACCGTCTGGTGCTACGAGACTGTTGCGTGAATTGAACCTGGCCAGTCAAGAGTTCGTGTCGCGACTCTCGGGGAAGGTTACCAGAGTTCTTTGAAATAGTGTTGCAGAGTAGGCAGCTGGTGCATACCTAAAAAACTCATTACATAAACACTGCAACTTGCTTGTGCGCGCACAAAACAAAAAAGCCAGCACAAGCTGGCTTTTTTGTTCTGAAAATTTCATTCATCACATTGACGAATAAAGAACTCTCTTACAAAGTTTTTGTCTTTGTAAGTGTGATGGTGCCCAGGGCCGGAATCGAACCGGCACGCCTTGCGGCGGCGGATTTTGAGTCCGCTGCGTCTACCAATTCCACCACCCGGGCTGAAAGGTAAAACGCCAACATAGTTGGCGTTTTGCAAGCGATTAAACTTGGTTGCGAGGGCTGGATTTGAACCAACGACCTTTGGGTTATGAGCCCAACGAGCTACCAGACTGCTCCACCTCGCGATAATTTTTTGCGCTGATTGACGTTGTCACAAATTAATATTTGTGGTGCCCGAGGCCGGAATCGAACCGGCACGCCTTGCGGCGGCGGATTTTGAGTCCGCTGCGTCTACCAATTCCACCACCCGGGCGTCATCAGTGCATGCCCGGAATTATGGCACAGTTATGCCTATGCAAAAAAAATATTCTTCGATTGAATCTGCCATTGGCTCAACCCCGCTCGTTGCCTTGCAGCGCATTGATGCGCAAAGCAATGCCGATCGTGGCAATGTCATTTTGGGGAAGCTTGAAGGCAACAACCCCGCGGGTTCGGTGAAGGATCGCCCCGCCTTGTCAATGATTCAGCACGCGCAGGAGCGTGGAGAAATCAAGCCCGGTGATACGTTGATTGAAGCAACATCGGGCAATACCGGTATTGCTTTGGCCATGGCTGCGGCTATCAAGGGTTACCGCATGGTGCTGATCATGCCGGAGGACCTGTCGATCGAGCGGGCCCAGACGATGAAGGCCTATGGTGCCGAGCTGATTTTGACGCCCAAGAGTGGCGGTATGGAATATGCCCGTGATCTGGCCGATCAGATGGTGGCCCAGGGTAAGGGGGTGGTACTGGATCAGTTTGGTAACGAAGACAATCCACGCGCCCATTACGAAACCACAGGCCCTGAAATTTGGGCGCAGACCGGGGGCGAGGTGACGCACTTTGTAAGCGCCATGGGTACCACCGGCACCATTACGGGTGTGGCCAAGTTTCTGAAAGAAAAGAATCCGAACATCAAGATCATCGGTGCCCAGCCTTCAGAGGGTTCGCGCATTCCCGGTATCCGCAAGTGGCCCGAGGAATACCTGCCCAAAATTTACGATGCATCCCTGGTGGATGAGTTGGTCTATGTGACGCAGGATGATGCTGAAGATATGGCCCGCCGCATGGCGCGTGAAGAAGGTATTTTTGCGGGGATTTCGGCTGCGGGTGCATGCTGGGTCGCGCAGGAGGTAGCCAAGCGAGAGCAAAACGCCACCATTGTCTTTATCGTGTGCGATCGCGGTGATCGTTATTTGTCCACCGGTGTGTTTCCTGCTTAAGGCCCGCGCATTCCTCCCTTGAAACGCTGTTGTGTCCCCTCGGGTCGTGCGCCCGCATGCCAGGGGCTTTGCCCTTCTCTCAACTGCAATTGAAGTTTTGCTGGGCGGTATGCGTGGCTCAAGGCAGGCGCTGCCTGCGAGCAAGGCCGCACTGGGTGCGGCTTTTTTTACGTAATTTGTTGTGAGAGAGCTTGTGCTATGCACCAAGAGATGCGGTTTTGCCCATGTTGTGCCACGCCTTTGCAGTGGATGGCACAGCAAGAAGATAGCGGTTTGAAAGAGCGCCTGCGTTGCCCGTCCTGCGATTGGACGCACTGGGGCAACCCTACGCCGGTGCTGGCGGCGGTGGTGGAAAACGACCAGGGTGAAGTGCTGTTGGCGCGCAATGCGTTATGGCAAGAAGGCGTATTTGGCTTGATTACGGGTTTCATGGAGGCGGGGGAGTCGCCTGAGGCGGGTATCTGCCGTGAGGTGCTGGAGGAAACCGGCCTGCGCACCAAGGCCTTGCGCATGCTGGGAGCCTGGGAGTTTTTGCGCATGAACCAGGTGTTGATTGCTTACCATGTGCGTGTAGAAGGTTCGGTCCAGCTGTCGCCTGAGTTGGTGGAGTTCCGGTGGCAGACTGCACAGCAGGTGCGCTGCTGGCCCTCTGGCACAGGTTATGCGTTGGCGCATTGGGTGCAGAGCAAAGGCATTGAGCCGCAGTTTGGTGCGTTCAGGCCTGGCCAGTCCCCCGAGCCTGACCCCTCGAAATGGCCGTTGCAACCGTGGGCAGAGGATGCTCGCTTTATGGTGGCACCGTCTTTGTAAGCTGTGCTGTATAGACTGGGGCTGGGGTCGATGCGGGGGGCGTGTGCTTTGACAAATGCCTACAATGCGGGCGAGATAAGGAATAAGTGCCATGGACATCCATAAGGAAATCGACACGCGTGGGCTCAATTGCCCTTTGCCTATTTTGAAAGCCAAAAAGGCGCTGGCGGAAATGCTCAGTGGTCAGTTGCTCAAAGTGGTGGCGACGGATACGGGGTCGCTCAAAGACTTTCAAGCGTTTGCCAAGCAAACGGGTAATGAATTGGTGCAACAAGATACGGTGGGTAGCGAATACATCCACATCTTGCGACGTCGCTAAGTACGGATAAATTATTTTTGATAGCTGTTAGCGCAAGAAGGGCCTGCTTTTGCAGGCCCTTCTTGTTTGAATCGCAGTAAATACGTGCGCTAGATGCTCAGGTTTTTGAGGTATTCACGGAAATGCGGGCCCACTTCCGGATGCTGCAGCGCCAGCTCGACCGTCGCCTCCAGAAAACCTTCTTTGCTGCCGCAGTCGTAGCGCTTGCCTGCGTACTGGAAGGCGTACACCGCTTCGTGCTGCATCAGACGTTCAATCGCGTCGGTCAGCTGAATTTCGCCGCCCACGCCTTGCGGCTGGTTGCGGATTTCTTCAAAGATGCGCGGCGTCAGCACATAGCGGCCGGCCACACCCATGCGGGATGGGGCTTTTTCCGGGGCTGGCTTTTCCACGATTTCATCAATGCGCATCAAGGGGCCACCTGCGGCTTCACCCTTGACGATGCCGTAGCGCTTGGTGTGCTCCAGCGGTACTTCTTGCACGGCCAGCAGCGAGCGGCCTTGCTTGGCAAAAGCATCCACCATCTGCTTCATCACGCCGGGGCCGCTTTGATCGCCGCGCATCAGGTCGTCGGCCAAGATCACCGCAAAGGCTTCGTTGCCGACCAAAGGCTCGGCACACAGTACAGCGTGTCCCAGGCCCAGTGAGCGTGGCTGGCGCACGAACAGGCAGTTCATGTCGGCGGGGGCAATGCTGCGCACCAGATCCAGCATGGCGTGCTTGCCAGCGCGCTCCAGTTCGTTTTCCAGCTCGTAGGCCGTGTCGAAGTGGTCTTCAATAGCGCGCTTGCTGCGGCCCGTCACAAACACCATGTCGCGGATGCCAGCTTCGTAGGCTTCTTCGACGGCGTACTGGATCAGGGGTTTGTCCACCACGGGCAGCATCTCTTTGGGAGAGGCTTTGGTGGCGGGCAGAAAACGGGTGCCCAAACCTGCGACGGGGAAGACGGCTTTGCGTACGCGGGTGGAGTTAGACATGGTCAATCCTTCTAGTTCTGGATGGAAAAAAGGCGCAGAACACTGCGCCTTTTGTTCACTCATCGGGCGAGCATATCAGCCCAGACGGGCCAGTTGCTCCTGAATGCGTGCCAGTGTGGCGCCAAAGTCCGCCACGCGCTTGCGCTCTTGCTCCAGCACGGCGGCGGGGGCCTTGGCGCAGAACGCCTCGTTGTTGAGCTTGCCGTTGGCCTTGGCGATTTCGCCTTCCAAACGCTTGGCTTCTTTGCCCAAGCGTGCTTTCTCCGCTTCTACATCGATTTCCACAAACAGCGCCAAGCGAGCATCGCCCACCACTGACACAGGTGCGGACTGCGCTTCGGCCTGCCAGATGGCTTCGTCGCTGAACACTTTGACGTCGCTGAGCTTGGCTAGGTTCTTCAGTACGGCCGCGTTGGCCTGCAGGAACTCGGCAGCTTCGGCGCTGTCGCCCATGGCCAGCAATGGCAGGCGCTGGGCGGGGGACACGCCCATTTCCCCGCGCAGGGTACGGCAGCTGTCCACCATGGCCTTGATGCGGTCTACGTAGGCAATCGCGGCTTCGTCGATCTTCTCGGGCTGGGCTTCGGGGTAGGCGGCAATCGCAATCGATGCGCCTTCGCGGCCTGCCACGGGGGCCACCTTTTGCCACAGTTCTTCCGTCACGAACGGAATCACGGGGTGGGCCAGACGCAAAATGGTTTCCAGCGTGCGAATCAGCGTGCGGCGGGTGGCGCGCTGCTGGGCTTCATTGCCGGTCTGGATCTGCACCTTGGCAATTTCCAGGTACCAGTCACAGAACTCGTTCCAGACAAAGTCGTAGATGGTGTTGGCGACGTTGTCCAGGCGGTACTCGGCAAAGCCCTTGGCGACTTCAGCTTCCACCTTTTGCAGTTGGGAGACGATCCAGCGATCGGGCTGGCTGAATTGCAGGTAGCCGCCGGCAGCGCACTGCTCCTTGCTGTGCATGTCCAGACCGCAGTCAAAGCCTTCGCAGTTCATCAGCACAAAGCGGCTGGCGTTCCACAGCTTGTTGCAGAAGTTGCGATAGCCCTCGCAGCGCTTGCTGTCAAAGTTGATGCTGCGGCCCAGCGATGCCAGTGCGGCAAAGGTAAAGCGCAGTGCGTCCGCACCGTAGGCGGGAATGCCTTCGGGAAACTCTTTTTGCGTGTTCTTGCGCACTTGGGGCGCGGTTTCGGGCTTGCGCAGACCGGTGGTGCGTTTGTCCAGCAGGGGCTCCAGCGCGATGCCGTCGATCAGATCGACGGGGTCCAGCACATTGCCTTCGGACTTGGACATCTTCTTGCCTTGCGCATCGCGCACCAGGCCGTGGATGTACACATGCTTGAACGGCACGCGACCGGTGAAGTGCGTTGTCATCATGATCATGCGCGCCACCCAGAAGAAGATGATGTCGTAGCCCGTCACCAACACCGACGAGGGCAGGTACAGGTTGAAGTCATCATCAGCCGCATCGGTCTGGTTGGGCCAGCCCATAGTGCTGAAAGGCACCAGCGCTGACGAGTACCAGGTGTCTAGCACGTCAGCATCGCGGCGCAGCGTCTTGCCAGGGGCTTGCGCTTGGGCTTCGGCTTCGTTGCGGGCCACGTAGACCTTGCCGTCTTCGTCGTACCACGCAGGAATTTGATGGCCCCACCACAGCTGGCGCGAGATGCACCAGTCTTGGATGTTGTTCATCCATTGGTTGTAGGTGTTGACCCAGTTCTCAGGCACAAACTTCACGTCGCCAGATGCCACGGCGTCGATCGCTTTTTGGGCGATGGACTTGCCAGTGGGGTCTTGCTCGCTGACTTTGTTCATGGCCATAAACCACTGGTCGGTCAGCATGGGCTCGATCACTTGGCCCGTGCGGTCGCAGATCGGCACCATCAGCTTGTGCTTTTTGATTTCGACCATCAAGCCCAGTTCTTCCAAGTCCGCCACGATGGCCTTGCGGGCCACAAAGCGGTCCATGCCGCGGTACTTCTCGGGTGCTTCGTCGTTGATCTTGGCGGTCAGGTCGAGCACCGTGATCATGGGCAGGTTGTGGCGAATACCGACCTGGTAGTCGTTCTGGTCGTGCGCAGGCGTGACCTTGACCACGCCGGTGCCGAATTCCTTGTCCACATACTCGTCGGCAATGATCGGGATCTGGCGGCCCACCAAAGGCAGGGTGACGGTCTGGCCGATCAGGTGCTTATAGCGGTCGTCTTCGGGGTGAACCATCACGGCCACGTCACCCAGCATGGTTTCGGGGCGGGTGGTGGCCACCACCAAGTTGCCTTCACCGCTGGTCAGCGGGTAGGCGATGTGCCACAGGCTGCCGTCTTTTTCTTGGCTTTCCACTTCCAAGTCCGACACAGCCGATTGCAGTACGGGGTCCCAGTTGACCAAGCGTTTGCCGCGGTAGATCAGGCCTTGTTCATACAGCTTCACGAAAGTCTCGGTCACCACCTTGGACAGCTTGTCATCCATGGTGAAGTACTCGCGGCTCCAGTCCACGGTGTCGCCCATGCGGCGCATCTGCGTGGTGATGGTGTTACCGGACTTTTCCTTCCACTCCCAGATCTTTTTGGTGAACTCGTCACGGCCCAGGTCATAGCGGCTCACGCCCTGCGCTTGCAGCTGGCGCTCCACCACGATCTGGGTGGCAATGCCTGCGTGGTCGGTGCCGGGAATCCACGCGGTATTGGCACCCTTCATGCGGTAGTAGCGGGTCAACGAGTCCATGATGGTCTGGTTGAAGGCGTGGCCCATGTGCAGCGTGCCGGTCACATTCGGAGGGGGCAGCTGGATGGCGAAGTTGTGGCCAGCAGCAGCGGCCTCGGCGTTGGGCTTGCCCGTGCCGCGGTAGCCCGCATTGCCGTAGCCGCGCTGTTCCCATTCGGGGCCCCAGTGGGCTTCCAGTGCGGCAGGTTCAAAGGATTTGGACAGGCTGTTCAGGCCTGGCTGGGCAATGTTTTCACTCATGGCGGATTCGCAAATGAAAACGGCATCCTGCTTAGGGGATGCCGTCGGTAGGCTGTTAGCTGAAATGACGGATTGAGAGGGATTTTACCGACCCCGCCTTGGGATAGGGTGGTCGGGGCATTCTTTGAAGCCAAATTGGCCTCTAGCGCTTATGGAGTAAGCGCTGGTAGCTATGGTTATAGAGGGGCTTGCAGCGCTGCCTGGCGCCAGGCGTGGGCAGCGGCAGCGTTGTCTTCACGCTGTTCGGCCAAAACGGCCAAGGCTTTCCATGCGCTGGCACGCAGGGCGTTGTCGCTCAAACGGGGGACTGCTGCTTGCAGCAATTGCTCGCCCTTGCCCCACAGTTGCCGCTGCACGCAGGCCATGCCTGCCAAATATTGCAGGCGGGGCTCTTGCGGGGCTGCACGCTGTGCAGCTTCAATGCGTGCCAGCCACGGGGCATCCAGTTCTTCCATGGCCTGCTGCATGCCCAGAAAAAAGCGCTGTGTCTGCAACGTAGTCAGGGATTGCGGATCGCTTACCAACTGCTCCCAGACAGGCTGCAGCCAGCTGCGCGCAACACTGGCATCGCCTTGCAGCTCGATCAGCTTGCGGGCGGCAGACAGGGCAATGTCGGGCGTATGGCGATCTGCCGCGTGCAACCCTGACCAGACGCGTTGCAGTTGCTCGGCATCGTGCGTGTGCTGCAACTGCTCCAAGATCAAACCGCGCGTAATGCTGCTGGCGGCTTCGGACGACAGGCCGCCGTGTTTGGCCAGCAGGCGGGCGGTATCGAGGGCGGATTGGGTTTCGTGCGCCAAACGGCTGGCTTTGAGCTGAATGCGCAATGCCATGGTGCGGCGCGCCGCGCCGGGTGAGAGCTGGGCCAGGCGGCGCAGTGCTTCTTGCGGGTCGCGGTCATCCAGGGCCCAACGTGCGGCACGCATTTGGGCGCCTTCGCGCACCTCTTGCTGCTGCTGGGTGCCGTTCAGCGGCACATCGTCCAGTGCCTGTGCGTAGTGGGTGTCGCGCGCTTGCACATCGCGCAGGGCGTGCGCGCTGTCGGCCGACAGCATGTGGGCGATGGCGCGCAGGGTGGCATCTTGCGGGATGTTGGCATGTTCGGTGCGCAATGCATCACTGAGTTTGAGCAGATCCAGCGCCGATTTGCGGGCACGCACATAGCGCCCGGCCTGCAGGTGCGACAGGCTTTCGACCAAGGCCTGGTACATCTGCCGCTCTTTTTGCTGCTGACGCCAGTGTTTGGCGTGGTGCGGCAGCATCACCAGGGCAGAAAGCGCCCGCATGGCGGCGTAGCCGATGGCGAAGATCGCCAGCAGCACAAACAGCACCATGTTCAGCGACAAGTCAACCCGATAGGGGGGCCAAAAAAGACTCACCATGCCTTGGTTGTTTCCTGCGAACAAGGCCACGGCAACGGCCAAAGCAAACAACCCGACAAACCAAAGTGCGGCGCGCATCATGCGGTGGTTCCTTTATGCGCTCAAAGACCAGCGGCAGCTGTGGACAGGGCTGCCAAGGTGTCGTCCAGACCGGGCTGCTGAGACGCTTGCATATGGGCTTGCAACTGCGCCAACACGGCTTGGACTTGGTGCGTGCGGCGTGAGCTGTTATCAAAATATTTGCTCAGCGTGGCCTGCGCGGCACCGATGTCGGCGCGGGCCGCATCGTACTGGCGTGCCAATACGGCCAAGCGCGCGTTCAGGAGTTTGAGCTTGAGGTTCTCACGCACAAAAAAGGCTTGCTCAGGGGCCATCAACATCGCGTCGGCGTTTTCAATGCGGCTCACGCGCACCAGATCGCGGGCTTCTTCACGGCTGGCTTGCCAAATCTTGTGCCCCCAGTCGCTCCACCATTGCCACTGGGTGGGAGAGGTAGCGGCGGGTGCCTCCGCGTTGGCCGTGCTGCCTGCGGCTGAGGGTGCTGTGCGCTGCGGCTGGCGCTGCACGTTCGGCACAGGGGCGCTGTTTTGGACATGCATGTCATCCACCAGACGCACCACATCGTCCAGCCGGGCCAGCAGACTGGCGGTATCCGTGACGGCGGATTGCGACAGGCGGACCAGATCGCGCTCCATGGCTTGCTGAACAGGTGCAAGCCGCGGTTGTGCCGTGCGCTCCAGGCGTTTGATGCTGCTTTGCAAGGTGGCAACCAGTGGTTCGGTGCTGCCTGTCAGCTGCACCTGCTGCTGCGCCATGCGAATGGCCGATTCAATGTCGATCACCAGAGTGTCGTCACGGGAGCGGGCCAAGTTCTGCACCAAGGTGTCGAGCTGGCCGCGCTGCAGGCTGACTTCATTGACGCGCACTTCCATGACGGAGAGCTTGGCGCTGGCGTCGCGCACCAAGTCCTGGGATTCACGTGCCAGAGCGCGAGCCTCGGTGGCTTGGGTGGTGGCATCCAGCGCCTGGCGCGCCAGCAGCTCCTTCATTCCATCCACTTTTTGCCACAGCAAAACGCTGCTGCCGAGGCTGGCAGCACCAATGAGGAGCGAGAGCCATGTCCAGCCAGCTGCGGCAGAACGTGGCGCATGCAGCGTCTCAAAAGGAACCGATTGGGAGGAAATGGGGGCGCCGTCAGAGGTGGTCATGCAATGATTTTATCGATGCCGTGATGCCTTGTACGGTAGGCAGCGTCTCTATGACGTTGCCAAACCCTGCTTGGCGTACTTGTTGGGCGATACGGGGGTGGGTAGCCAAGGCAGTGTGGGCTTGCCAAGACCAGGTAGTGTTGCAGCGCACCAAATGTTGCACACATTCCGAGCTACTAAATAGCCACACAGCCTGCTGGCCGCGCAACTCGCTGATGCGCTGCAAGAGGCTGGGTGTGGCCTCCGGGGCTTGACGCTCATAGACTGGCGCAAAGTCCACGTGTACACCGCGTTGCTGCAACTGTGCGGTCAGCCATTGGCGGCCTTGGCCTGTTGCATTGGCGCCATCGCCGCCCCGCACGATCAGGATGCGATCTCCGGCCTGGATGTGGTGCTGGGCCTGCTCCCACAAGGATTCAGAGTCAAATTGAGGAGCGTCTGGCGTAGGCTCTATAACGCTTTGAGGGCCAATTCCCTCTAAAGCAAGTGCCTTGGTGGTTCCGGGGCCGGGCGACCAGTACTGCACCGATGCAGGCAAGAGCGCCGCTGTTTGACGCAGCTGAACAAAAAAGTGGCGCACCGCGTTGCCACTGACAAACATCAGGGCTTGGTAGCTCTGCAGTTGCTGCAGTGCAGTGCGGACCGCAGCTACAGCAGCAGGGCTGCGGCTGGGGCCTATCGCCATCATGGGGAGTGCGCAGGCATTTATTCCTGCGCTTTGAAGCTGCTGCACCCACAGCGCAGCATCGGGCTGCGGGCGTGTGACAACCAGCTGAACCATAGAGGGGCTTAGTCTGGTTTGCAGACCAAGGCGCCGCCTGCCTGCAAACGGGCTGCCACTTCTGCGCCCAGAGCTTCGGCTTGCGCCAAGGTGGTGACGGTAGCCGTTTGCTGCGTTTGCACCAAGGCTTTGATGCCCTCAGGGTCGCCCCAGGCAGCATGCAACTGCATGGTGTCGCCTTGCAAGGTCGCGTGCGCCGCCAAAGGCACCGAGCAACTGCCGCCCATGCCGCGGCTGACAGCACGCTCTGCCGCCACGCGCAGCCAGGTGGGCATGTGCGCCAGCGGCGCCAGTGCATCGGCCAAGTCTTGGCGATCAGTGCGAATCTCGATGCCCAAAGCACCCTGGCCTGCAGCGGGCAGCATGGTGTCGGGCTCAAAAATAGAACGAATGCGCGCTTGCATGCCTAAGCGCTTGAGGCCAGCGGCAGCGAGCACGATTGCGTCGTACTGGCCTTCGTCGAGCTTGCGCAAGCGGGTGTCCAGATTGCCGCGCAAAGGCTCAATTTTCAGGTCGGGGCGCAGGGCCTGCAGCAGCACCTGGCGGCGCAGGCTGGAAGTGCCCACCACGGCGCCCTGCGGCAGTTCAGCCAGGTGCTGGTAGCGGGGCGACACGAAGGCATCACGGGGGTCTTCGCGCTCCATCACGCACGCCAGGCTAAAGCCCTCGGGCATGTCCATGGGCACATCTTTGAGCGAGTGCACAGCAATATGGGCGCGGCCTTCTTCGAGTGCCACTTCCAGTTCTTTGACGAACAGGCCTTTGCCACCTACTTTGGAGAGCGTGCGGTCCAGAATCTGATCGCCCTTGGTGGTCATGCCCAGCAGCTCTACCTTGTGCCCACGCGCTTGCAACAATGCTTTGACGTGCTCGGCTTGCCACAGTGCAAGGCGGCTTTCACGGGTGGCGATGACGATGGAGAGAGGGGATGTTGCTACGGTCATGACTTTCAATACTCAGGCCGGTGGCCTTCCAATCAACGGGCGATGCTAGCATGCTGAGTTGCCATACAACTCGGCTGGAGTATTCGTACAAATGACTGCTGCGACAAAGAAAGAGAAAGATCAAAGGCCGGCTGCTTTGCACAGCAAAGCGGTACGTAAAAACGACAAAGACCAGCCGTTGATGGAAGACATACGTCTGCTGGGGCGCATTTTGGGCGACATCATTCGCGAGCAAGAGGGCGTCGCGGTGTATGCGTTGATTGAACAGGTGCGCCAGTTGTCTGTGGCTTTTCGCCGCGATCATGACCATGAGGCCGATAAGGCGCTCAAGAAGCTGCTCAAGGGGCTGAGCACCGACCAGACCGTGAGTGTGATTCGGGCGTTTACCTATTTTTCGCACCTGGCAAATTTGGCGGAAGACCGCCATCACATTCGCCGCCGTGCAGTGCATGAGCGCTCTGGCAACACGCAGGAAGGCAGCATTGAAGTGGCGCTGTCGCGCTTGCGTTGGGCGGGGATTACACCCGATGAAATTGCCAATACGCTGGCACAGGCGTATGTGTCTCCGGTGTTGACGGCACACCCGACGGAGGTGCAGCGCCAAAGTATTTTGCAGGCGGAGCACGACATTGCACGCTTGCTGGTGGAGCGCGACGACATTGCCGCACGAGCACAGCTTTTTAACAGCGCCAAAGATGCGCTGACGCCGCGAGAGCTGGCGGCCAATGAAGCCTTGTTGCGTGCGCGTGTGGCGCAACTGTGGATGACGCGCTTGCTGCGTTATTCCAAACTGACCGTTGCAGATGAAATTGAAAACGCGCTGAGTTATTACGAATCGACGTTCTTGCGGGAAGTGCCGAAGCTGTATGCCGATTTGGAGGCTGCGCTCGACGGTCAAAGCGTTCACAGCTTCTTGCGCATGGGGCAATGGATTGGTGGCGATCGCGATGGCAATCCGAATGTCACGGCGCCAACTTTGGAGTTGGCGCTGCGCCGCCAAAGTGATGTGGTGCTGCGTCACTATTTGACTGAGGTGCACTACCTGGGTGGCGAGCTGTCCGTTTCTGCGCGTTTGGCCCAGGTGTCGCCTGCAATGCAGGCATTGGCCGATGCCTCTCCCGATCACAACCCGCACCGGCTGGATGAGCCTTATCGACGTGCTTTGACCAGTATTTATGCGCGGCTTGCCGCTACCTTGGAGCATCTGACGGGCGGGCAGGCTGCGCGCCATGCCGTGGCACCTCAAAACCCTTATGCGCAAGCCTCAGAGTTTTTGGCGGATCTGCAGATCATTTTGGATTCCTTGCAAGCCCACCATGGCGAGAGCTTGGCCGCGCAACGTTTGCAGCCGCTGATTCGCGCGGTGAAGGTATTTGGTTTTTGTCTGTCTACGGTGGATTTGCGTCAAAGCTCAGACAAACATGAAGCGGTGATGGCAGAGCTGCTGGCTGTGGCACAGGTCGAGGCGAACTATGTGCAGTTAGATGAAGCCTCCAAGTGCGCCTTGTTGCAGCGGCTGTTGCAAGAAGCGCGGCCATTGCGGGTGGTGGGCGCGCAGTATGGAGAGCTGGCACGCAGCGAACTGGCTATTTTTGAGATGGCCAAAACCATGCGAGCGCGTTACGGCAATGAAGCCATCATTCACTACATCATCAGCCACACAGAAACTGTCAGCGACTTGCTGGAAGTGCTGCTGCTGCAAAAAGAAGTGGGGTTGATGCAGGGCACGCTGGAGCAGCCAGATGCGCGGCTTGATCTGATCGTGGTGCCACTGTTTGAGACGATTGGTGATTTGCGTGCTTCTGCCGACATCATGCGCTTCTACTTTGCGATTCCCGGGGTGGCCGCTTTGTTGCAGCGCTCGGGGGCAGTCCAAGACATCATGCTGGGCTACAGCGACAGCAACAAAGATGGCGGCATCTTCACGAGCAACTGGGAGCTGTACCGGGCAGAGTTGGCACTGGTGGAGTTGTTTGATGCATTGCATCAGCAGTATGGACTGCGCCTGCGCATGTTCCATGGCCGTGGCGGTACGGTCGGGCGTGGAGGAGGCCCCAGCTATCAAGCGATTTTGGCGCAGCCCCCTGGAACGGTGCGAGGGCAGATTCGCTTGACAGAGCAGGGCGAAGTGATTGCGTCCAAGTACGCCAACCCCGATATTGGGCGACGCAATTTGGAGACGTTGGTTGCAGCGACGCTGGAGGCAACGTTGTTGCAACCAACCAAAGCCGCGACCAAAGCCTTTTTGCAGGCTGCAGAGCAGTTGTCGCAAGCCAGCATGTCTGCCTATCGCAAGCTGGTGTATGAGACCGCCGGTTTTGCGGATTACTTTTTCAGCGCTACGCCGATTCGAGAGATTGCCGAGTTGAATATTGGCTCGCGCCCGGCATCGCGCAAAGCGACGCAAGCGATTGAAGATTTGCGAGCTATTCCTTGGGGGTTTAGCTGGGGACAGTGTCGTTTGACGTTGCCTGGTTGGTACGGATTCGGTGCTGCGGTAGAAGCTTTTTTGCATGCGGAGGGCGCAGACTCGAAGCGTCAGCTGGCCTTGTTGCAAAAAATGTACCGTCAGTGGCCTTTCTTTAAGACCTTGCTCTCCAATATGGATATGGTCTTGGCCAAGAGCGACCTGGCACTGGCGTCGCGTTACAGCGAGTTGGTCACTGACAGCCGTTTACGCAAACGTATCTTCTCCAGCATTGAAGCGGAATGGCTGCGTACTGCCGAAGCGTTGGCAAGCATCACCGAGGAGCCGGATCGCTTGGCGAGCAACCCCGCATTGGCGCGCTCGATTCGCCATCGATTCCCGTATATCGATCCTTTGCATCACTTGCAGGTAGAGCTGGTGCGGCGCTGGCGTGCCGGGCAGACGGATGAACGCTTGAAAAACGGCATTCACATCTCGATCAACGGGATTGCTGCCGGTTTGCGCAATACAGGCTAAAACGCAAAGAAAAAGGCCTGCATCAAAGATGCAGGCCTAGCCTCCTCCGCCCTGATGAGTCCCAGGGCATTCCTCATTTGTTTGTTTCGCTTTGGCGATGGATAGATTGTAGGAATGATTCGGAGGTTTGTGTGTCTTTTTGCTGATTTTTATAAATGATGTCTTATATAAAACATCATTTGTTTTTGGTGTTAAAAGACGTTAATTTTTTGGTGAATTTTGTTTTAGTGCATTGTTTTTAATAAATTTTATTAATTT
This sequence comes from Comamonas sp. UBA7840, assembly GCF_002501455.1. Classification (NCBI taxonomy): domain Bacteria; kingdom Pseudomonadati; phylum Pseudomonadota; class Betaproteobacteria; order Burkholderiales; family Comamonadaceae; genus Comamonas; species Comamonas sp. UBA7840. The sequence continues at coordinate 112,967 of NZ_DLTI01000027.1, forward strand.
TAGTAATTTTTGAAAATTAAAAAAACATCTTTGTAAATTTGCAATAGCCGACTCGATCAATCAATCTCTCGGGTTTTGAGCAGGGCGCTGGCGCACACGAACGATCAGGTCTAAGCCCACCAATTCCAAGTCATCGTTGATCTGGGGGACGTTAGGCCATTGCAGCATGTCGTGGGGAATGTCTTCCAGCATGCCTGTGTCTTCGTGGTAGATGTGCGAATGCGCATCGGTGCATGAGTCATAGACCGTGCGCTCTCGATCCAGGCGCAGAGCGCGCAGCAGCCCTTTTTCCACAAACAGCGGCAAGGTGTTGTAGACGGTAGCGCGTGACAGGCTTGGTAGATGGCGGCGTGCTTGCAGCAAGACATCGTCAGCGGCTAAATGCACGGGAGCGTGCAGTAGAACTTGGGCAATCGCCATGCGCTGTCTTGTGGGCTGGATGCCTGCATCGCGTAGGCGATTTTCAATGCTGCTGGTGGTCACAGTTTCTGTGGTGGGATGCTGGTGGGCCATGATGACGTTCAAGCGAGCCTGGATAAAACAATATCCGCAAAAGCCGGTATGCAACTTTTGCGGATCGAAGCCTTGAGCCTGCGAAAGCTTGGAGTCGGTAACACGCATCTCTGATGCTTCGTTGCTTGACCGTGGCGTACGTCCGTACTGCCTACGGCTTCAACACTTTCGTCTCTATCGCAAATCTTCGATTTGCTAGGTCGTGTGACCGGCTCTTGGTGGAGCAAGGCGTTTGACAGCCTTGCTGCACGGCTTACTTGGCGAAAGGCTGTGGGCGGGGGGTCTTGTCGCTAGAAGGAGGCAAGATCGGCATGGTCAACTGAGGCTGTTCACCTGTCAGTGTTTTCAGGAAAGCCACGATCTTGGCGTTTTCTTCGCTAGTGAACTTCTTGCCCAACTGAATCCGGCCCATGGTGTCCACGGCTTCGCCCAGCGTATCGGCAGCGCCGTCGTGGAAGTAGGGGTAGGTCAGCTCGACGTTACGCAGCGTTGGTACCTTGAAGTTGAAGCGGTCGGCATCAGCACCGGTGACAGCCACGCGGCCTTCGGCTTCGTTGGTGGTCTTGTAAGGCTCTACAACACCCATGCGCTGGAAGGAGTTGCCTCCCACTGCCGCGCCGTTGTGGCAAGCCACACAGCCGCTGTCACGGAACAACGCGTAACCTTCCAGCTCTGTTTTGGTCATAGCCTTGGCATCGCCCTTGAGCCATTTGTCAAAGCGTGAGTTAGGCGTTACCAGTGTTTCTTCGAAAGCGGCAATCGCATCGGTCACTTGGTCGATGTCGATTTTTTCTTTCTTGAACACTTGCTTGAACTCGGTTTGGTAGCCAGGGATCGAGTTCAACATATCCACAGCCAATTCGTGGGTGAAGGCCATTTCACCCGGGTTGGCAATGGGGCCGCCGGCTTGTTCCTTCAAAGAACCGGCACGGCCATCCCAGAATTGCGCCACATTCAGGCTGGAGTTCAGCACGGTGGGCGAGTTAATGGGGCCTTCTTGCCAGTTGTGACCAATCGAGGTCTTCAGATTGTCGCTACCACCCATGGACAGGTTGTGGCAGGAGTTGCAAGAGATGAAGCCTGACTTGGACAGGCGTGGATCGAACCACAGCTTTTTGCCCAGTTCAGCCATGGCAGGGTTTGCTACCTTGGCCGAAACCAGTGGAGAAATCGGTTCGTTATTGGCTTGCATTGCCCAGCTAGGGGCAGCAAAACCAGCAACAACCATGGCAGCGGCAACGAGAGGACGCAGTTTGAGTTTCATGTGTGGCTCCAGAGCACTTGTCGTTTTGAAATACATGCCCTGCCTTGGCAGGCATTGCATGGCTATCTGCTCCGCCTAAGGGTGATTCCGCTGAGGGCTACTGCTGTAGCTGCGCCTCGGATTGCACTGTTTAGACCCAGTCCAGATAGCGATTTGATTTCACTCGATACTGAAATTGGTGATATTGCGCCGCATCAAAAGAAGCCACCTTGTATAAGGAGTGCAAGCGGGTATTTGCTGATGTTGTGAACATGCTGCGCTGCGTGAAAGTATGGATGTTGAAATGCTTTGAAAACATTACGTACAACACATAGGAGATCAGGGAGATGATCAGTCAATACGACCAGCATTTGGATCGCAATACGGCCAACTTTGCCGCACTCACGCCATTGAGCTTTATTGAGCGCACGGCCTCGGTGTACCCCGACCGCTTGGCTGTAGTGCACGGCAGCTTGCGCCAGACATGGGGGCAAACTTATGCCCGCTGTCGGCAATTGGCGAGTAGCTTGCAGCGCTCGGGTATTGGTAAAAATGACACAGTGGCAGTGATTTTGCCCAACACGCCACCGATGGTGGAGGCGCACTTTGGTGTGCCGATGGCAGGGGCCGTACTCAACACCCTGAATACGCGTTTAGATCCTGAAGCGCTGGCTTTCATGCTCGACCATGGGGAGGCCAAGGCACTGATCGTCGACCCCGAGTTCGCGCCCCTCATCGCCAAGGCATTGCAACTGCGCACGCGCACAGAACCTTTGCTCATCATCCAGGTGGACGACGCCCTGTACGGCGATGCCGCGGTGCAGGTCGGCAGCATCCGCTACGAGGACTTCGTGGCCCAAGGTGATGCGGTATTCGCCTGGGAGCTGCCCGAGGACGAGTGGGATGCGATTGCCCTCAACTACACCAGCGGCACCACCGGCAACCCCAAGGGCGTGGTCTACCACCACCGCGGTGCCGCCATCAACGCCATCAGCAACGTGCTCGAGTGGGACATGCCCAAGCACAGCGTGTACCTGTGGACCTTGCCCATGTTCCACTGCAATGGCTGGTGCTTCCCTTGGACCGTGGCGGCCCGCGCTGGCGTCAACGTCTGCCTGCGCCGGGTCGAGGCCAAGGCCATCTTTGACGCCATGCGCGAGCACGGAGTCACCCACTACTGTGGCGCGCCCATCGTGCAATCCCTGCTGGTGAATGCGCCGGCCGAGCTGAAAGAGGACATCCCTGCCGGGGTGAAGGCCATGGTGGCCGGTGCCGCGCCCCCGGCCTCGATGATCGAAGGCATGGAGGCCATGGGGTTCGATCTGACCCACGTCTATGGCCTGACCGAAACCTACGGCCCCGCCACCGTCTGCGCCAAGCATGCGCGCTGGGACCAGCTCGACATTGGCGAGCGTGCCCGCCTCAATGCCCGCCAGGGCGTGCGCTACCACCTGCAGCGCGAAGTGCGGGTCATGGACCCCGAGACCCTGCAGCCCGTGCCCCTGGATGGCGAGACCATGGGCGAGATCATGTTCCGCGGCAACATCGCCATGAAGGGCTACCTCAAGAACCCCAGCGCCACGGACGATGCCTTCCGCGGCGGCTGGTTCCATAGCGGCGACCTGGCCGTGCAGTACCCCGACGGCTACATCCAGATCAAGGACCGCAGCAAGGACATCATCATCTCTGGCGGGGAAAACATTTCTTCGATTGAAGTCGAGGATGTGCTCTACCGCCATCCTGCTGTGCTGGCGGCTGCCGTGGTGGCCAAGCCCGATGAGAAATGGGGTGAAACACCGTGTGCGTTCTTGGAAATCAAGCCCGGCGCGCAGGTGACGGAGCAGGACATCGTCACCCACTGCAAGCAGCATTTGGCCGGCTACAAGGTGCCGCGCGCTGTGGTGTTTGGCGAACTGCCGAAGACCAGCACGGGCAAGATCCAGAAGTTCGAGCTGCGCAAGCAGGTCGGCTCGGCCAGTGCCATCGTGGTCTGATTTTCAGTATTGATAGCTGCCAGCGTATGTCTGACAAGCGCTGGTGTCGGTTTTGATGCTGAAAGCCTAGGCGTTTGCCCGGTGTCCTGCGCCGGCGCAGATGCGCCTATACTCACGGCTGCTCCGGGGTGTGCGAAAGCGCTGAGATGCGAACCGCTGTGAAAACAGTGGCCAGCGAACCCGACGAACTTGATCCGGTTCATACCGGCGGAAGAAGAGCGGGACCCTGAAGCAGGGCCAGGAATGGACAGGCACATGGGCTTTTGCAAGGCCAGGCAGGTGCCCACCATCCCCAGGCACAGCAAACCCCAGGCGCCTCGCGCACTGGGGTTTTGTCTTTTGGGGATGGAACACAGGGCGTGTCAGCCTTGGTCGGAATCGGTGGATTTCGGTGGAGTCGGTCAGGCATTGTGGGAGCAATGCCAGGGCTGGAGCCAGGTGCAGGCGAAGGTCGGTGGCGCCAGCCATCTCCCACGCCATCAGAGCGGCCCAGCACTCCACGGAGCGTTTGATGAACTTCACACGCTTTTTGGAGACCGCGATGAACGCCCCCGATGCCATCTTTACGCCCGCCGCCGGCAACGCCCCCGATGCCGCCCGTTTCGCCGACCTGCTGGCCCAGTCGCGCCAGCCATTTCCAGCATCCACCAAAAGCTACCTGAGCGGGGCCATCCACCCCGATCTGCGCGTGCCGGTGCGCGACATTGCGCTGACCAATGGTGAGCAGGTCAGCGTCTACGACACCTCGGGCCCCTACACCGACCCCACCGCCCATATCGACGTGCGCCAGGGCCTGGCCAGCGTGCGCGGTGCCTGGATCGAAGCGCGCGGCGACAGCGAGTTCTACGTCGGCCGCCAGCGCGTGGCGCTGGACGACGGCGGCAAGCGTGGCGAGGAAGACACGCGCGTGGCCCAGCTGCGCGCCGAGGCCGCCGCGCTGCAGCGCCAGCCGCGCCGTGCCAAATCCGGCCAGAACGTGACCCAGATGCACTATGCCAAGCGCGGCATCATCACGCCCGAGATGGAATACGTGGCCCTGCGCGAGAACGGCCGCCGTGAATGGATGGCGCAGTACCAGCAGGACGCGGCCCGCGAACTGCGCCTGGCCGGCAACAGCCTGGGCGCCGCCATCCCCAAGATCATCACGCCCGAATTCGTGCGCGACGAAGTGGCCCGCGGCCGCGCCATCATCCCGGCCAACATCAACCACCCCGAGATCGAGCCCATGGCCATTGGGCGCAACTTCAAGGTCAAGATCAACGCCAACATCGGCAATTCGGCCGTGACCTCGAGCATCGAGGAAGAGGTGGAAAAGCTGGTCTGGGCCATCCGTTGGGGCGCGGACAACGTCATGGACCTGTCCACCGGCAAGAACATCCACACCACGCGCGACTGGATCGTGCGCAACTCGCCTGTGCCGATTGGCACCGTGCCCATCTATCAGGCGCTGGAGAAGGTCGGCGGCATTGCCGAAGACCTGACCTGGGAGATCTTCCGCGACACCCTGGTCGAACAGGCCGAGCAGGGCGTGGATTACTTCACCATCCACGCTGGCGTGCGCCTGGCCTACATCCACCTCACGGCGCAGCGCCGCACCGGCATCGTCTCGCGTGGCGGCTCCATCATGGCCAAGTGGTGCATGGCCCACCACCGCGAAAGCTTCCTGTACGAGCACTTCGAGGACATCTGCGACATCATGAAGCAGTACGACGTGTCTTTCAGCCTGGGTGATGGCCTGCGCCCTGGCTGTGCCTCGGACGCCAACGACGAAGCCCAGTTCGCCGAACTCAAGACCCTGGGCGAGCTGACGCAAGTGGCCTGGAAGCACGATGTGCAGACCATGATTGAAGGCCCCGGCCACGTGCCCATGCACATGATCCAGGCCAACATGACCGAGCAGCTCAAGCACTGCCACGAGGCGCCGTTCTACACCCTGGGCCCGCTGACGATCGACATCGCCCCCGGCTACGACCACATCGCGTCGGCCATCGGCGCGGCCATGATCGGCTGGTTCGGCACGGCCATGCTGTGCTACGTGACACCCAAGGAGCACCTGGGCCTGCCCGACCGCGACGACGTCAAGCAGGGCATCATCGCGTACAAGATTGCGGCCCACGCTGCCGATGTGGCCAAGGGCCACCCAGGTGCGCGTTCGCGCGATGATGCCCTGTCGCAAGCGCGTTTCGACTTCCGCTGGGAAGACCAGTTCAACCTGGGCCTGGACCCCGACACGGCGCGCGCCTTCCACGACGAGACCCTGCCCAAGGACAGCGCCAAGGTGGCGCATTTTTGCAGCATGTGCGGGCCCAAGTTCTGCTCCATGAAGATCACGCAGGAGGTGCGTGAATTTGCGGCTGCCAAAGGGATCTCTGAAGAGCAGGGAATTGCTGCGGGCATGCAGGCCAAGGCGGCCGAGTTCAATCAGGCGGGCGGGGATTTCTACATCCCGATTGCTTCGGTATCCAGCGATACCACTGCGCGTTGATTACTTGCAAAAAGTGCTTCTGACGCTTATGTGTAAAGCGCTGGTAGCTATGAAAAGCAAGTAAATAAAAAAACAAAAATAAAAAGGCGCAGGTTATGCCTGCGCCTTTTTATGTGGAACTGAAGCGGCGGTGCTGCCGCTCCAGTGGGCGCCCGCTTCAAGCGCGGGGTGAGAGACTTATTTCCAGTACTGGCACTTGCTCTCTTCCTTGGTGGTCCACACTTCGGCGGCAGGCAGCTTCTTGACAATCTTGTAGTAGTCCCAAGTGCCTTTGGATTCGGCGGGGGATTTCACTTCCATCAGGTACATGTCATGGGCGTAGCGGCCGTCGGGACGGATTACGCCTTCACCAAAGAAGTCTTTGATGGGCTTGGACTTCCACTCCGCCATTACCTTGTCGGCCTCCAGCGTGCCGGCACGCTGCACGGCCTGCAGCCAAGTCATGGTGGCAGAGTAGTCGGCGGCCTGGATTTCGCTGGGGCGGCGCTTGGTCTTGGCCATGAACTTGTCGGCAAAGGCGCGGCTTTCGGCATTCATGTCCCAGTACCAAGGGGCGGTGAACTGCATGCCCTCGGTGTTCTTCACGCCCAGGCTGTGGATGTCGCTGAAGAAGACCAGCAGGCCGGCCAGCTTCATGTTCTTGGTGATGCCGAATTCCTTGGCGGCCTTGATGGAGTTGACGGTGTCACCACCGGCATTGGCCAGGCCCAGAATCTGGGCCTTGGAGTTTTGCGCCTGGAGCATGAAGCTGGAGAAATCGCTGGCGTTCAGCGGTGTCTTGACGGCGCCCAGCACCTTGCCGCCGCTCGCCTGCACGACTTTGGTGGTGTCGGCTTCCAGCGCGTGGCCGAACGCGTAGTCGGCAGTCAGAAAGAACCAGCTTTTGCCGCCCGCTTCCACCACCGCCTTGCCTGTGCCCTTGGCTAGAGCCACGGTGTCGAAGGCGTAGTGCACGGTATAGGGACTGCATTGCTCGTTGGTCAGGGCGGAGCTGCCAGCGCCGTTGTCCACAAAAATGCGTTTCTTTTCTTGTGCCACCTTGGCCATGGCCAGGGCCGTGGCGCTGTTAGTGCCACCAAACACCAGGCTGATGTCCTGTTGGTCGATCCACTCGCGGGCTTTGCCGGCGGCAATGTCGGCCTTGTTCTGGTGGTCGGCTGTCATCAGTTCAATGGGCTTGCCCAGCACCTTGCCGCCAAAGTCATCAATCGCCATCTGGATGGCGGTGGCACCGTGTTTGCCTTCTACGTCGGCATACAGGCTGGACATGTCGGTAATAAAACCGATTTTGACTTTGTCTGGCTCTTTGAATTGGGCCTGGGCGGCACTGCTGAACAGGCCCAAAGTGCACAAAGTGGCGGTCAAAGGCCAAAGACTCCAACGCTGCATACCTATCTCCTTAAATGGGGGAAGGCATAAGCGTGCGCTTGTCACGCGCCCGTGGCTACTAGGAGCATCCCACTGAGGGATTGCGCGCATAGTGCAGGTTTGCCCGCTGTGCGCAGGCCTGCAACTGTGGCTGCAACGCTCAGGGGGCGCTGGTGGTACGGGGCTCGGACGAAGGCGAGGTGAGGGGCACCATGACCGGCAAGGCAATCGCTGGTACGCCGCCGCTGCGTGCTGCGGCCACTTCCTGGCCCAGATCGTGCACAGCGGTGGCGTAGTAACTGGACCAGTTATAGCGGGTGATGGTGTAGAAATTCTGCGTACCAACGATGTAGCTGGGCGGTGCGTCGCCGTTTTTCAGCTCAATCAGGGCCAGCAGGCCGTTGTGCTGGATGCCATCTTCGGGCAGCACCCCCAAGCTGGCCATTTGGGCCGGTGTAAAACTGGGCAGGATATCGGGTGCCAGCAGCGTAGGCAGATCCAGGGTGTCAGTGTTGAACAGCGCGGGGTACCACACGGGCTGGCCTGTCACCCAGCCGTGGGCCTTGAAGTAATTGGCCACGGAACCAATCGCATCCGCTTGGCTGTTGAACAGGTCAATGCGGCCATCGCCATCAAAATCTACCGCCCATTTTGCCCAGCTGCTGGGCATGAACTGGCCCAGCCCCATCGCACCGGCATAGCTGCCGCGCGGGCCTGTGGTGGCGGTGCCTGCCTGGTGCATCATGAGCAGGAACTGCTCAAGCTCGCCGCGAAAGTAGCGCTGGCGCTCGGCAGCGCGGGGATGGGCGGTCGGGAAGTCAAACGCCAGCGTCGCCAAGCTGTCGAGCACGCGCAGGTTGCCCATGTTTTGGCCGTAGATGGTCTCCACCCCGATGATGCCCACGATCATGGCGGCAGGCACGCCAAACTGTGCTTCTGCGCGGGCCAGCGTGTCGGCATGGCTGTCCCAAAAACGTACGCCTGCTTTGATGCGGATGGGGTCAATAAAACGGCGGCGGTAGTCCGCCCAGTCGCGTGCCGTGGTACTTGTTTTGGGGGGCGGTGTCATCAGCCTAGGCACTTGCGCAAGAAACCGGGCCTGTGCCAGCTGGGCTTGTACCCAGCTGAGATCCAAGCCATTGCGCTCCGCCACCTCCTGCGCCCATTGCTGCGCATCGGCGCGCTGGTCGTAGGCTGTAGGCGCTTGCGCCGCACGCTTGGTGGCTGCGGCGGGGGTATTTTGAGCCTGTGCAGGAAGGTGGGTGGCACCAGCAGTAGCCAGGGTCAAAAAAAACAACGGGGAGAGCAGGCGTTTCATGGAGTGCGGGGTCTGGGCCAAATCAAAGCGCGGTAGCTGCGGCGCAAAGCTGCCAGAGACGGGGTCTGGGCGCTATGCGGTGCATAGCGCCATTGTTCCATCTGTAGCAGCCACTGTTGCAGCGGCCGGGATTCATCCCCCCATTGTGCTTGGGCAGCTTGGGCCAGGCCGCGTGGACCCAGATGGCTGGCATGGGTAATGCCAGCTTGCAGCAGCTGTTGGCGCGCTTGGCCCATCAGGCGCAACCAAGGGTCGGCCATGCGTTGTACGCGCCAGCGTTGCACGCTAAAACCTAGCAGCAGCGTGAGGGCAATGGTGCACAGCCAGGCGGCAATGTGGGTGAACTTCCAGTGCTCCAACCCCAGGTTGCTCAGCAGATTGTTTTGGTTGCTGCGCGAGTAGTTGAGAACCCAGTCATTCCAGCGGTGGTTGACTGCTTCCCAGTTGGCACGCAGCCGCTGCAGCACAGCGGGACCAATGACGTTGTCCACGGTGCTTTCTAGCAAAGTGCTGGGTGCTGCCAGGCGCTGCAGCTGCTCGGTGCGGCTGGGGGCGACGGCAGCGGTGGGGTCAATGCGCATCCAGCCTTCGTTGGGTAGCCATACTTCGGTCCAGGCGTGGGCATCGCTTTGGCGTACCGTCCATAGGCCATCTACCGGGTTGCGCTCTCCCCCTTGGTAGCCGGTGACGATGCGGGCCGGAATGCCGGCAGCCCGCATGAGCACCACAAAGGCCGAGGCAATATGCTCGCAAAAGCCTTGTTGGCGATCAAACCAGAATTCATCCGCCGTATGCGCACTGGTGCTGACGCCGGGCTGCAAGGTGTAGGTGTAGCCGCCATTCGCCAGGTGTGCCAGCGCCGCTTGGATGATGGCGGTGTCGTCATCGCCATGCTGCGCGCGCAGCTCCTGTGCCCATGTGGCGGTGCGTGGGTTGAGGGCCTGGGGCAACTGCAGGTGCCGATTGCGTTGGTAGCTCGAGAGCTGTTGCCCATAGGCATAGTGCAGATAGGCTTGCCCCTGGTAGCGCAACACCTCGGTGATGGGGCGTGTGGTGAGCCACTGCAAATCGGTGGTGGGCAGCAGTCGCCGGACGGCCGCTTCGGGCTGGGCCACGGTGGCGTCCAAGGTCAGCAGCCAGCGTTGCTGATGCGGCTCCAGTGTGATTTCGTAGCCCGTGGCATTGCCCAGCCCGCTGGCGGGCAGCGTGCTATTGGGCGCCAGCGTGGTTTGCCAAGCATCGGTGCTGCTGCTCCAGTGGCGGCCATCAAAATGGCTGAGTACGGGCCCCCTAAAGTACAGCAAGCGCTGCGGGGGCGGTTGCTGGCCGGGGGTATCAAAGCGCACACGCAGTGCCACGCTGCGGTTTTGCGCCAACTCAGCCACTTGGCCCACCGTCATATCGTTGGAAAGCCCGGTGCTGCCTTGGTTGGGCTGTACAGGCAGGCCCCACAACGGCGCAAAGCGTGGAAAGCTGAGAAACAACACCAGCATGATGGGGGCGCCCAGCAGCATGAGCAGGCCAGAGGTGCGCAGCAACTGGCGCAGGCTGGGGTAGCCTGCGGGCATGTGTGCGTTGACCAATGCTGCAAGCAGCCCCCACACCGCCAGCAGCATGGCGACGGCCATGGACAGCGATTGAGACTGCAAAAACAAGGTCAGCAGCGTGAAAAATCCCAGAAAGAAAATCACCATGGCATCGCGGCGTGCCCGCATTTCCAGGGTTTTGAGCACCAGCAGCAGCACAACCAGCACCACACCAGCTTCTGGTCCAACAATCGAGCGAAATTGCAGCACTGTGGCACCAATCGCAAGTGCCAGCAGCGCGGCCAGCAGCCATTTGCCGGGCAAGTTTTGACCTTGGCGCGCCATCCACAAACGCCATGCCAGCATGCACAGCGCCAGCGCACTGGCCCATGCCGGTAAATACGCCACTTGGGGCAACAGGACCAAGGCGACGGAGCCCAGTATCAGCAAGGTGTCCCGGGTTTCGCGGGGCAGAACAGGTGCGGTGTTTGCTTGCATATTTAATAGCTGCTAGCGCATATACAGCAAGCGCTAGAGGCATTTTTTACTGATATTGCCAATGTGGTGCTGGGTTTAGTCATGGAACGCGCCTTTTCCATCCACCGCCAGCGCAGCCAGGCAGGCATGCAAATGCGCATCGCCGCTGCTGGGTGCAATCTCTAGGCCGCTGGGCAGTTGCAGCCCCCACTGCCACTGCTGCTCGTGGGCATGCAAAACCCAGGCGGTCAGTCGCGCAATTTGCGCCTCGGTGTCCTGTAAACCGGTGGCCTTGGCTTGCAGCCACAGTCGCTGGTGGTGCTGTGCATAGCTGTTGCGCACCACCAAGTCACCGCTGCCTGCTGCCAGTGCCGTGGCGGCTTTTTTCCAGACCACGCTGCGCAGTGCATCGCCACGCTGGTAGCTGCGCACGCCGTCGTGGTCGGTGCTGTTTGCGCTGCGGGGCAGGGGGGAGCCTGGTTCAGAGGTCTCGTTGTAATGAATGGGCGGCAGCGGCACTTCAGCGGCGGGATACACCAGCACCCGGCCATCGGGCTGCCAATAGCTCCACAGGCGAAAGACGCCAAGCGGAAAACGGCTTTCAATCACCACACGTGGCACGCGATGCCAGCCGCGCAGGTGCGGCACGCTGCCCAGTTCAACGGTAGTGATAGAGCCAGCTTCAACATCGGTATGCACCCATGCCAGCTTGCCTTGCGAGCGGTTCATGGCCAGCGACACGCCGTGGCGGTGGTACAAGCCGTGGGCGGCGTGCAGCAAGACCGGAACCGTAGCCCGCTCCCCTTGGAATGCGGGTTGTAAAGGCCCCAGGCGCAATGCCAGGCCTCGCAGGTTGCGGTGCCCCATCCACAAGCTGGCCAGCGCGCTGCCTGCTATCAAAAATGTGAGGGCATAGCCCAAATTGAGCTGGAAGTTGATACTGGCAATCAGCAGCACCAGCAGAGTGATTGCCAGCACGCACCCGGCTGAGGAGGGCAGTACATAGATATTGCGCTGGCGCAGCAGGTGCTGGGCGCTGGCTTGCTGGCGGCGCGTGACCCAGTTGTGCAGGGCTTGCCGCCACTTGCTGCGGGTAGGGCGGTGGCTATCTGGCATCAGGGAATGGCCACCGCATCCAGCATGGCACGCACTTGCTCCGGGGTGCCGCGGCCAGAGCGTGCCAAAGCATGCAGGCGGTGTGCCATGGTTTGCACAAAAATGGCTTGCACATCGTCTGGCGAGACATAATCGCGCCCCGCTATCAAGGCGTTGGCTTTGGCAGCACGCAGCAAGGCAATGCCTGCGCGCGGAGAGAGCCCTTGTACAAACCACTGCCCGTTGCGCGTGGCTTCCAGCAAGTCCTGGATGTAGTGCAGCAAAGGATCTGCGGCATGAATGTGGAGCACGGCTTGCTGCAGCTCGAAAAGCTCTTGCGCAGAAATTTGGGCCACCAGCGCATCGGCGTGTTCGCGGTGCCCATGGTGGCGCAGCAGTTGCAACTCTGCGTTGCGATCCGGATAGCCCAAGCTGATGCGCATCAAGAAACGGTCAAGTTGGCTTTCTGGCAGCGGGTATGTGCCGAGTTGTTCTTGGGGGTTTTGCGTTGCAATCACAAAAAACGGCTGGGGCAAGGCATGGGTTTTTCCTTCCACCGAGACTTGTTTTTCCTCCATGGCTTCCAGCAAAGCGCTTTGTGTTTTGGGGCTGGCGCGGTTGATTTCGTCGGCCAGCAGCACCTGTGTGAAGACCGGGCCGGGGTGGAATACGAAGTTTTCACTGGAGCGTTCATAAATGGAGACGCCGGTGAGGTCGCTAGGCATCAGGTCGGAAGTGAATTGCACGCGCGAGAACTTCAGGCCAAAACCGTGTGCCAAAGCATGGGCCAACGTGGTTTTGCCCACGCCTGGAACATCCTCAATCAGCAAGTGCCCGCCCGCCAATAGGCAGGCAACGCAGTCTTGTACTTGCTGTTTTTTACCAACGATCACCGTGTTAAGCTGATCCAAAAGAAACCGGATTTTGTGCAAATTCATGTGCAAAACGTATCCGAAAACAAAGAAGTTAGGGGACAGGAAAGTGGGCAAGACTGGCTATTTTTCTCACCGTTCGTGCCGACAGCATGAAATGGGGCCCGGACACCCAGAGTGTCCGCAGCGCTTAGATGCTATTGAAGACCGCTTGCTCATGACAGGGGTCTTGGATGGATTGGAGCGAATTGATGCACCTCAAGCTGCCTTGAGCGATGTCGAGCTAGCCCATGATCGCATGCATGTGGCGGCGTTGCGAGGTTTGACGGATCGCTTGGTGGAAGAACAGGCCGCCGGCGGCCCCGAGTACACCCAGCTGGATACCGACACTTCCATCAACGCCCACACCTTCAATGCGGCGCTGCACGCGGTGGGCGCGGCGGTGGCCGCCACCGATGCTGTGATTGATGGCAGTTTGGAAAATGCTTTTTGTGCGATTCGCCCCCCTGGGCACCACGCAACACGTGACAAAGCCATGGGTTTTTGCTTTTTCAACAATGTAGCGATTGCTGCACTGCATGCTTTGGACAGGCGCAACCTCAAGCGGGTAGCCATCGTTGATTTTGATGTGCACCACGGCAATGGCACCGAAGACATATTGGCTGGCGATGAACGTGTGCTGATGGTGAGCTTTTTTCAACATCCGTTCTACCCATTCAGTGGAGACAAAGAGCCCGCAGCCAATATGCTCAATATTCCGGTAGCGGCCTATACCAAGGGGATGGATATCCGCGAACTGGTGGAGATGATGTGGATTCCGCGCCTGGAAGCATTCAAGCCAGAAATGATTTTTGTCAGTGCAGGTTTTGATGCCCACCGCGATGACGATATGGGACAGCTCAACCTGACGGAAAACGACTACATCTGGTTGACCGAGCGGATCAAAGACGTGGCACGGCGCTTTAGCAAAGGGCGTGTGGTTTCTTGCCTGGAAGGTGGCTACATGATGGGGCCGCTGGCTCGCAGCGTGGAAGCACATTTGCGCGTTTTAGCGGATATCTAAACCATGAGTGATTTGTTGCTGCAAACCCGTGACGCGCGAGGCGTAGTCACGTTGACATTGAATGATGCGCCGCGTTTTAACGCTTTGGGCAGCGCCATGTTGCAGGCCTTGCAAGATGCGCTCGATGACATTGCGCAGGACGCCAGCGTGCGTGTCGTGGTGCTGGCTGCGAATGGCAAAGCATTTTGTGCCGGGCACAACTTGAAAGACATGGCGGCGCAGCCACAGCTGGCCTACTACCAAACGCTGTTTGCACAATGCTCGCGCATGATGCTCAGCATTGCCAAGTTGCCTGTGCCGGTGATTGCGCGGGTGCATGGCATGGCCACTGCAGCAGGCTGTCAGCTGGTGGCGCAGTGTGATTTGGCAGTCGCCAGTACCCAGGCCTGTTTTGCCACCAGCGGCATCAACTACGGCTTGTTTTGTGCAACGCCCAGCGTGCCTTTGGTGCGCAACGTGCCGTTCAAGCAGGCGATGGAAATGCTCCTGACAGGAGACTTTATAGACGCAGCAACGGCACAAGCGCAGGGCCTGGTCAACCGTGCAGTGGCTCCAGAAGCACTAGATATCCATGTCGAGCAGTTGGTGCAATCGATTGTGCAAAAGCCTGCAACCGCCGTGCGCATGGGTAAGGCTTTGCTGTATCGGCAGCGAGAGATGGGCTTGGAGGCAGCGTATGTGCTGGCGGGCGAAACCATGGCTTGCAACATGATGGATGCTGATGCCCAGGAGGGCGCACAAGCCTTTGCGCACAAACGGTCACCATCTTGGCGCAGCTAAGGCGCAGCGGCAAAGTCTTACAGGCTGACAGGTAATGTGCACCGGGGGCATTAGGTGCGATTGCTCAACTAAATATAGGCCATGGATATTTTTGACAAGCTCATCGATGACTTCAACAACTCCAGCGCTTGGCTGGAGTTTGTTATCGTCGTGGGCGGTTTGTTACTGGCCTATGTTGGTGTGCGCTGGTGGGGGGCAAACCTGAAAGATAAGGGGCGTGCATCGGCGATTTGGTTTGGTCATCGTCCTGTGAGCGGTGCCATGTTTCCCTTGCTAGCACTGCTGCTGATCTATAGCGCGCAATTGGTGGTGACCCATTACATGCCTGTTTTTTGGCTGCGGGTGGCGGTGTCGCTGCTGTTTTCTTTGGCAATTATTCGCTTTGTTGCACGGGTCTTGAGCAAGACATTTCCGCAGTCCACCAGCATGCGCTTGCTGGAAAAGGTTTTTTCGTGGGCAGTGTGGGGTGTAGCTGTATTGCAGACATTGGGGCTACTCCCCGCAGTTACGGGGCAGCTTGAGTCCATCAACTTGACCCTTGGAAAAACACAAATCAACTTGCTGAGCCTGATTGAGGGTGTGTTGTCTGCAGGGTTGACGATGGTGTTTGTGCTGTGGATAGCCAGCCTGTTTGAGCAGCATGTCATCAATCGCTGGGTCAGTGATTTGTCGATGCGCAAGGTGGGGATGAACATCACCAAAGTGGTGCTGCTTACCGTGGGCTTGCTGATCTCGCTGTCATGGGTGGGGGTGGACTTGACCGCGCTGTCTGTGATGGGCGGTGCTGTGGGCGTTGGCTTGGGTTTTGGGATGCAAAAAATCGCATCCAACTATGTCAGTGGCTTTCTGGTGTTGCTGGAGCGGGCATTGCGTATTGGCGACAACGTGCGGGTAGACGGCTTTGAAGGTCGCATCACCGATATCAAAACGCGTTTTACCGTGATTCGAGCCAGCAATGGGCGTGAGGCCATTGTTCCCAATGAGACGTTGATCACCCAGCGTGTGGAAAACCTCTCGCAATCCGATCGGCAGTTTTTGCTCAGTACCACCATCGTCGTGGGTATGGACAGCGATGAGGCGTTGGTGAGTGACATTTTGCTGGGCGCAGCGAGTCGCCAGCCCCGTGTGTTGAGCAACCCCGCGCCCTCCGTTCAGTTGGTTGACTTTGTAGAGCATGGTTTGCAATTCACGCTGAGTTACTACATCAATGATCCCCAAAATGGGCAGGGCAATATACGGTCGCAGGTGAATTTGGCATTGCTGCAAAGTTTGCGAGAGGCAGGCGTGAGCTTGCCCGTGCCCAAACAAATCGTGCAATTTCTGCCCCATCCAGATGGCGCTACGGCCTCAGCGGCTGTGCCTGCAGCTGCTTTGAGTTCGCCTAGGGAAAGCACTTAGTTTGTGCAAATTGCATCGCTATCTGGGGCGATGCATGCATAAAATGGAACGATCGTTCTTTTTAGTGCGACTGTCTGCGTAAGGAATGCTGGAAGGCATTGCTGCAACGCCGCATAGAATGCTCGTTGATTTACGTTTACGTCAATTCAAACAATCTGCAATCACACCGATCCAAGGAGCAGCAGCATGAAGGTATTGGTCCCAGTCAAGCGCGTGGTGGACTACAACGTCAAGGTTCGCGTCAAATCCGATGGCACAGGCGTAGACATCGCCAACGTCAAGATGAGCATGAACCCGTTTGACGAAATCGCGGTGGAAGAAGCCGTGCGCCTCAAAGAAAAAGGCGTGGTCACTGAAGTGATCGCCATCTCCTGCGGCGTGACCCAGTGCCAGGAAACCCTGCGCACGGCCATGGCCATTGGCGCCGACCGCGCCATCCTGGTGGAGACCGACGCCGAGCTGCAGCCCCTGGCCGTGGCCAAGCTGCTCAAAGCCTTGGTAGACAAAGAGCAACCTGGTCTGGTGATTCTGGGCAAGCAAGCCATTGACGGCGACAACAACCAGACAGGCCAGATGCTGGCTGCGCTGGCTGATTTGCCCCAAGCCACCTTCGCCTCCAAGGTGGAAGTGGCTGGCGACAAGGTGAATGTGACGCGTGAAGTGGACGGTGGCCTGGAAACTCTGGCCCTGAGCACCCCCGCCATCATCACCACCGACTTGCGCCTGAACGAGCCCCGCTACGTCACCTTGCCCAACATCATGAAGGCCAAGAAAAAGCAGCTGGATGTGGTCAAGCCCGAAGACTTGGGCGTGGATGTCGCTCCCCGTATCAAGACCTTGAAGGTGGCCGAGCCCGCCAAGCGCGGCGCCGGCGTCAAAGTCCCTGACGTTGCCACTTTGGTGGACAAACTGAAGAACGAAGCGAAAGTTATCTAACCCCCTGAGCCGCTGCGCGTCTTCCCCCAAGGGGGACGACAGCCTCGCGTCGGGGCGGCCCTGGCTCGCTGTCTCTAACTTTGAGACGTGCGGGTTTTGAAGGCCGCGCCCCGTGCGCAGACTTCGCAAGAACGTAAAGAATTTTGGAGTTGATATGACTTCTCTCGTAATCGCTGAACACGACAACGCCTCCATCAAGGGCGCCACCCTCAACACCGTAACCGCAGCCAAGGCCTGCGGCGGTGACGTGCACGTGCTCGTCGCTGGTGAGAACGCCGCAGCGGCCGCCCAGGCGGCTGCCCAGATCGCCGGTGTGTCCAAAGTGATCCACGCCGATGGCGCCAGCCTCAAAGACGGTCTGGCCGAGAACATTGCCGCCCAAGTGCTGGCGATTGCTGGCAACTACAGCCACATCCTGTTCCCCGCCACCGCCAGCGGTAAAAACGCGGCTCCTCGCGTGGCTGCCAAGCTGGACGTGGGCCAGATCAGCGATATCACCGCCGTGATCGCCGCCGACACCTTCGAGCGCCCCATCTACGCGGGCAACGCGATTGCCACCGTGCAAAGCGCTGACGCTACCAAGGTCATCACCGTGCGCGGTACCGGCTTTGACGCTGCAGCGGCCACCGGTGGCTCTGCGACAGTGGAAGCTGCAGCCGCTGTGGCCGACTCTGGCAAGAGCGCCTTCGTGGGCCGTGAAGTGACCAAGAGCGACCGCCCCGAGCTGACTGCCGCCAAGATCATCGTCTCTGGTGGCCGAGCCCTGGGCAGCGCCGAGAAGTTCAACGAAGTCATCACCCCCCTGGCCGACAAGCTGGGCGCCGCCATCGGTGCCAGCCGTGCCGCGGTGGATGCGGGCTACGCCCCCAACGACTTGCAGGTGGGCCAGACCGGCAAGATCGTGGCGCCCCAGCTGTACATCGCTGCCGGTATCTCGGGTGCCATCCAGCACTTGGCGGGTATGAAGGACTCCAAGGTGATCGTGGCGATCAACAAGGACCCCGAGGCGCCGATCTTCTCGGTGGCGGACTATGGTCTGGAAGCGGATTTGTTTACCGCGGTGCCTGAGTTGGTGCAAGCGCTGTAAATGGCAGAAGAAAAAGGAGGGGTGTGCCCCTCCTTTTTGCATCCGGGGGGATGCAGGGTGAGAGTGTCTACAACAACAAGCTGTGAGTAGTGAGGGAGCATGACAAACAAGCGAATACGTTCACTCCAGAAACTAGGGTTGGCGCTGTCATTGGCCGTGGGTGCGTGCGCAGCACATGCGGACTGGGTCATTGGGCAGGTTGCGCCATTGACCGGTGCAGCCTCTGTGCAAGGCAAGGCTTATGCGCAAGGCATGAACTTGTACTTTGCCCAAGTCAATCGGGCTGGCGGAGTGCAAGGCGAGCGCGTGCGCCTCGTCAGTCTGGATGACCGGGGCAGCCCTGAAGACACCCTCAAACAGACACAGCGTTTGCTGCAAGAGAGCAAGCCGGTTGCGCTGGCGGGCTACTTCGGCAATCGCAATTTGCAAGCATTGCTGGACAGCAAGCTGCTGGACCAAGCCCAAATCAGTTTGGTGGGTTTTCACAGCACCGACAGCCGGGTGCTGAAAGCGCCGCAGCTCTTTAGCACCCGTGCTGTGCTGATGGATGAAATTGAAAAAATTGCCAAGCATCTGGCAACTTTGGGGCTGACCCGTCTGGCGCTGGTGTACGACGAGCGCCAAGCGCCAGAAGCACAGGCGCTAGAAGATGCGGTGGCACAGGTGGTGGCTGCGCAAGGTGCCAAGCTGCTGACCAGCGGCGTGCTGAAAACAGGCAAGGCGGCCCAAGAGGCCGTGGTGGATCAGCTGCAAAAGACGGCGCCTTCGGTGCAGGCGGTGATTGTGGTCGCCGCAAGCCCCATGACGGCTGCGTTTGTGGAGTCTTATCGCCTAGAGGGCGGTGCTGCGCAGATTTACGCAACCTCCAGTGCTGACATTGAGCAGCTTGCGGTTCGCCTGCACCCCGAAGTGATGCGCGGGGTGTCGATTGCCCAAGTGGTGCCCAATCCCTATCGCGCCAATAACCGCTTGAACAAAGAGTTTCGTGACCTGGTTGCCAAGCAGCCCAAAGCCGAAGACATCACCGTTAGCTACGCGATGATGGAAGGCTATGTGAACGCCAAGGTGCTGGTGGAGGCCATGCGCCGCACACAGCCGCTGAACAGTGAGCGCCTGGCAGACAGCCTGCGTGGTTTGAATGCTTTCGATCTGGGCGGGTATTGGGTGACATTCCGCCCAGGCTCGCAATCGGGCTCCAAGTTTGTGGACTTGAGCATTGTGAATGCGCAAGGCAAGGTTACCCAATAAAGAGATAGCTGCTTACGCAGATTGCATAAGGCTTTAGGCCTGTTTTTATATATAAGAGAGACGATATGAGCTATACCGCACCGATCAAAGACATGTTGTTTGCCATGGAGCACTTGGCCAACCTCGAGCAAGTGGCGCAGATTCCCGGTTTTGAAGATGCTGGTCTGGAAACCGCGCAGGCGGTGCTGGAGGAAAGTGCGAAGCTGTGCGAAAGCGTGGTGGAGCCTTTGAACATTGCGGGCGATACCCAACCCTCTAGCTTTGAAGGCGGCCAAGTCACGACCACGCCCGGTTTTAAAGAGGCTTACCAGCAGTTCATGGAAGGCGGCTGGCAAGGTCTGCAGCATCCGGCCGATTTTGGCGGGCAAGGCTTGCCAAAAACGATTGGCGCGGCGTGTGTCGAGATGCTCAATGCCTCCAACATCAGCTTTGCGCTGTGCCCGCTGCTGACCGATGGCGCCATCGAAGCCCTGCTGACGGCGGGCAGCGATGAACTGAAAGCCACCTACCTGGAGAAGCTGATCACCGGCGAGTGGACAGGCTCTATGAATCTGACTGAGCCCCAAGCGGGCTCCGACCTGGCCTTGGTCCGTACCAAAGCAGAGCCACAGCCTGACGGTACCTACAAGGTGTTTGGCACCAAAATTTTCATCACCTACGGTGAGCACGACATGGCCGACAACATCGTCCACCTGGTGCTGGCCCGTGTGGTGGGCGCGCCTGAGGGCGTCAAGGGCATCAGCCTGTTTGTGGTGCCCAAGTTCCTGGTCAACGCCGATGGCAGCCTGGGCGCGCGCAACGATGTGCATTGCGTCTCCATCGAACACAAGATGGGCATCAAGGCCTCGCCCACGGCGGTGCTGCAGTACGGTGACAACGGCGGTGCCATCGGCTATCTGGTGGGTGAGGAAAACCGTGGTCTGGAATACATGTTCATCATGATGAACGCCGCGCGCTATGGTGTGGGCATGCAAGGTATTGGCGTGTCTGACCGTGCCTACCAGCGTGCCGTGCAGTATGCGCGTGACCGGGTGCAAAGCCGCCCGGTGGACGGCAGCGTGGCGGGCAGTGCAGCCATCATTCACCACCCCGATGTGCGCCGCATGTTGATGACGATGCGCGCCATCACCGAAGGTTGCCGCGCCATGGCCACCACGGCAGCGGCAGCGTACGACGCAGCCCACCACCACCCTGACGCCGAAGTGCGCAAGGCCAATGCCGAGTTTTATGAATTCATGGTGCCACTGGTCAAGGGCTACAGCACCGAGTCCAGCCTGGAAGTGACCAGCCTGGGCGTGCAAGTGCATGGCGGCATGGGCTTTATCGAAGAAACCGGTGCGGCGCAGTACTACCGGGACGCCAAGATTTTGACCATTTACGAAGGTACCACCGCCATTCAGGCCAATGACTTGGTCGGCCGTAAAACGGCGCGTGACGGTGGCAAGAACGCCAAAGACATTGCTGCCCAGATCGCCAAGACCGAAGAACAGCTGCTGGCCAGCGGCACTGCTGCCGCACAAGCCATGGCGCTGCGCCTGAAAAATGCCCGTGAAGCCTTTTTGGACGTGGTGGACTTTGTGGTTGGCAAAGCCAAGGCATCGCCCAACGCGGTGTATGCGGGCAGCGTGCCGTATTTGATGCTCACGGGCAATCTGGTGGCTGGCTGGCAGATGGGCCGTGCCTTGCTGGTGGCGCAAGACAAAGCAGCCAAGGGCGAGGATGTGGCCTTCATGCAGGCCAAAGTGGTGACGGCGCAGTTCTATGCCGAGCACATCCTGACCCGTACCACCAGTTTGCGCGACAGCATTCTGGCGGGCGGGGAAAGCACCTGTGCTTTGGCGCTGGATGCTTTCTGACGCGAAAGTGACTGCTGCCAGCGCCCGTTGCGAAGAACATGGGCGCAGACATTTAAGATAAAAAGGTGAGCTGCTAGCGCTTTATCCTCAAGCGCTAGCAGCCATTTTCTTATGCAAACTGAAAACGGAGACTTCTGCATGTCCAAAATTCCTGCCGTGCTGCAAAACTTGGCTTTGCCGGTGATTGGCTCGCCTTTGTTCATCATCAGCAACCCCAAGCTGGTCATTGCCCAGTGCAAGGCGGGCATTGTGGGCTCGATGCCTGCACTCAATGCACGCCCGGCTGAGTTGCTGGACGACTGGCTGGCAGAAATTACGGAAGCGCTGGCAGCCCACAACCAGGCGCACCCTGAAGCACCGGCGGCGCCTTTTGCCATCAACCAAATCGTGCACAAAAGCAACGATCGCCTGGAGCATGACTTGGAGGTATGCGCCAAGTACAAGGTGCCACTGGTCATCACCAGCCTGGGCGCCCGTGAAGACGTGAACCAGGCGGTGCACAGCTGGGGCGGCGTGGTGATGCACGACATCATCAACAACAAGTTTGCCCACAAGGCGATTGAAAAAGGCGCGGATGGCTTGATCGCCGTGGCCGCAGGCGCTGGCGGGCACGCGGGGGTGAAAAGCCCGTTTGCACTGATTCAGGAAATCCGCCAATGGTTTGACGGCCCGCTGGCGCTGTCGGGCTCCATTGCTTCCGGCGGTGCCATCTTGGCGGCGCAGGCCATGGGAGCAGACTTTGCCTATATCGGTTCCGCCTTCATTGCCACCGACGAAGCACGTGCCGCTGAAGCGTACAAGCAAGCCATCGTGGACTGCAATTCGGACGATGTGGTGTATTCCAACCTGTTCACCGGCGTGCACGGCAACTACCTGGCGCCATCCATTCGTGCCGCCGGCCTGGACCCTGACAACCTGCCGGTGTCGGACCCCAGCGCCATGAACTTTGGCTCGGGCCGCACCAAGGCGTGGAAAGACATCTGGGGCTGTGGTCAAGGCATTGGCAGCATCGACAAAATTCAACCTGCGGCTGAGCTTGTGGCGCGTTTCAAGCGCGAATACCAAGAGGCGCGCCAGCGTCTGCTGCACGCGGCGTAACGGCTGCGCTCCCTGTACGGAACGGCCCTTGTGGCCGTTTTTTTATGCGTGGAAGTCCGGGGTGTGACATCCACGCTTGGAGCATGGATAAGCCAAAACACTGGCTTTCTGAAAGATGCTGGAGTGCAATCACACCACAGTGTTTCACTGGGGTATGAACCATGGTGGCATCTCGACCTTGTCGAAGTGCCTAGCATTTGCACAAATTTCAGTAAATACTGAAAATCAGAAAACATGCAAAGCTTTGATACGCCTCAGACAGTACGTGCTGCCAAACCACATCCGCGGCGCCCCCAGCCCGGAACTTGGTGGCTGGTGCTGTCGTCTTTGCTGTGGCTACCACAGGCGGCAGTGATTGCGTGGGCGGTGCAATGTTTTGCGAATGCTCAGGCTTTGCAGTATCTGTGGCTGCAAGTGCTGGCAGTGGCGGCTTTGGGCGTGCTGCGTGCGGTGTGCGAAGGCTTGGGCACACGCATCACCTACCAGCATGCACGTGCCCAAGTGAGTCAGTTGCGCAGCCAGGCTTTGCAAGCGGTGGTGCAAACCTCACCGCTGGATCGCCAGCGTGCTCCATCGGGTTGGGCTGCCAGCGCCTTGGCCGAGCAGGCCGAAGCCATCGTGCCTTGGCTCTCACGCTATCAGCCGGCCCAGTGGCGCGTGATGGTGGTGGCGCCCGTGATTGCGTTGGCGGTAGCGACCCAGTCGTGGCTGGCTGCGTTGATTCTGGTGTGCGCCGCGCCTTTGATTCCCTTGTTTATGGCGATTGTGGGCTGGCGGGCCCAAGCTGCCAGCGAATCGCAGATGGTGGAGCTAGGGCAGATGAATGCCTTTTTGCTGGACCGGCTGCGGGGCCTGAGTACCCTGCGTGCGCTGCATGCCGTGCCGCAAACGGCGCAGCGCTTGCGCACCCATGCCGAGTCGCTGCGCACACGCACCATGCGTGTGCTGCGCATCGCCTTTCTTTCTTCTGCGGTGCTGGAGCTGTTTTCGGCTTTGGGCGTGGCCATGGTGGCCATGTACATCGGTTTCCATCTGCTGGGCAATCTGCCTTTTGGGGCTTGGGGCAAGCCGCTGAGTTTGGGCCAAGCCCTTTGGGTGCTGATGCTGGCCCCCAGTTTTTTTGACCCGCTGCGTGAGTTGTCTGCCGTGTGGCATGACCGTGCGGCAGGCCAGGCCGCCATGCAAGGTTTGCAGGCTTTGGGGCAGCAACGCCTGCCTTTGCCTGCAGCGTTGGCCACACACGAAGCCGATGTGCCGAATGCGCCTGCTGCGCAAGCGCTCGGGGCGATGGCCGTGCAGGCGCAACAGCTGGAAATCGCGGTCGATGGGCAAGCTGCTTTGGTGCCACTGGATATGCATATCCACGCGGGAGAGCATGTGGCGGTATGGGCACCCAGCGGTGCGGGCAAGTCGGTGCTGCTGGCCCAGCTGGCAGGTTTGCTGCCAGTCGCTGCCGATCAGCTGCAGCTGGATGGGCAGCCGGTTGCTGAAGCCCGTTGGCCTGCATTGCGCGCCCGCATGGCATGGATGGGGCAGCAAGCCCATATCTTTGCCGGCAGCGTGCAGCGCAATGTGGCGCTGGGGCGCGAAGGTGTGCAGCCCCAGGATATTGCGCGGGCTTTGGGGCAAGCGGGCCTCAGTACCGCCTTGGCGCAGCGGCAAGGCAGCAGTTTGGGAGAAGGTGGGCAAGGCCTGTCAGGCGGCGAAGCCGTGCGGCTGGCCTTGGCGCGCATGGCTTTGCACCAGCAGGCCGGCCTGTGGCTGGTGGACGAGCCAACCGCACATCTTGATCCTGCAACCGCACAGCAAGTCATGCACCAGCTGCGCACCTTGGCGCAGGGCAAGACCTTGGTGGTGGCTACCCATGACCCCGCCTTGGCGGCCATGATGGATCGCACCATTCACCTGGCACCTGCAGTGCAGGAGGCATTCGCATGATGCAGCACACCCGTTTGCGCGATATGGCACGCATGCTCCGCCATATGGCTCCGCGGCGCTGGTGGTGGGGCGGAGCGCTGATGGCCGCGCTGACGGTGCTGATGGGCATGGCGCTGCTAGGTTTATCGGGCTGGTTCATTGCAGCCACCGCCATCGCAGGCTTGGTGCCAGCCACGGCGTTGGTGTTCGATGTGTTCATGCCTTCGGCGGGCATTCGCTTGTTGGCCATGGGGCGCACGGCTTCGCGCTACGGCGAGCGGGTAGTGACGCATGAGACCACCTTGGCCGTACTGGCTGCGCTGCGCGAAAAACTGTTTATCGGCTGGGCAGCGCCCGGTGCAGCCCGTTTGCTGCAACTGCGCCCAGCCCGCCTGCTACAGCGCTTGACCGCCGATGTGGATGCGCTCGACAGCCTCTATTTGCGCTTGATGGTTCCCGTGGTGGCCGCAGCAGGGGCCGCCTTGCTGGCGGGCGTGGTACTGGGAGCGTTGCAGTGGTGGCTAGGTTTGGCTGTGCTGGCGTGGTTGTTACTGGCAGGCATGGGCTTGGCCCTGTGGCTGACACGGCGCAGCACACGGCCTGCCGTACAGCGTGCCTTGGCGCTGGAGCGCTTGCGCGCGCAGGCGGTGGATGCCGTGGCTGGCCAAACCGATTTGCTGATGGCCGGGAGGCTGGCCGCGCAATGCACGCACATTGCGCAATCCGATGCCCGCGTGGCACAGGCCGACCACGCGCTCAACCGTTTGGATGCGCAAGCTGCAGCAGGTTTTGCCATCGCTGGCGCTTTGACCTTGGCGGGCGTGCTGGCAGGCGCGGGGTATTTGGTGGATGCCGGTGTCATCGGCGCACCCGGTGCTGCGTTGGCGCTGCTGGTGGCGCTGACTGCCATGGAACCTTTCAATGCCTTGCGCCGTGGTGCCCTGGAAGCAGGCCGTACCCGTTTGGCTGCACGCCGCTTGGGGGCACGCATGGGCAGTGGGCGAGTGGATGCGGCGCTGCCTGCCCCGGCAGGGGATGCCGCTTTTGTGCTGGACAACGCAGCGGTACAGCATGCTGACAGCGCAGTCCCTGCCTTGCAGTCTGTGGATTTGCATATTCAAAAAGCAGAGCGCGTAGCGCTTGTCGGAGCTAGCGGAGCGGGCAAATCGACCGTCATGGCCGTGCTGGCAGGCGAGCAGCCCCTCAGCCATGGCTGCGTGCAGGCGGTGCCCAGCGTGTGGCTGACCCAGCGGGTGGCCTTGTTCCAAGACAGCGTGCGCGACAACTTGCGGCTTGCCGCGCCCCACGTCGACGATAGTGCGCTGTGGGGCGCTTTGGAAGACGCGGGCTTGGCAGCCGATGTGCGCGCCATGCCACAGGGGCTAGACAGCAGTTTGGGCGAGGGCGGTCTGGGCCTGTCGGGCGGGCAGGCACGCCGCTTGGGTCTGGCGCGCTTGCTTTTGGCGCAGCAGCCGGCCTGGTTGCTGGACGAGCCGACCGAAGGGCTGGATGCCGCCACGGCACGCGATGTATTGCAGCGACTGCAGGCTCGGGCACAGCAGCACACGGTGGTGCTGTGTACCCACCTGCAGCGCGAGGCGGCGCTGGCCGACCGTTTGATTTGGCTCAATGGCGGTGTCGTACAAGCCGAGGCACGCCGTGGAGAACCTGCTTTTGCAGCGCTGATTGCGCGCTTGCGACCGGATTGATGCTGTCCGGATCAGTGTTTTTAATTGACGGGCAACCTTGGAAATTGCCCGCACATTCCCCCAGAGGACCTTTGAAAGGATACGACCATGGACCTCGACATCGTCGACTTATCGCGGCTGCAGTTCGCGATAACGGCGCTCTACCACTTCTTGTTTGTGCCGCTGACCATTGGTCTGGCGGTGATCGTGGCCATCATGGAGACCGTGTATGTCATGACCGGTCGCACCATCTGGCGCGATATGACCAAGTTCTGGGGTGTGCTGTTTGGTATCAACTTTGCGATGGGTGTAGCCACCGGTGTGGTGATGGAATTCCAGTTCGGTATGAACTGGAGTTATTACAGCCACTACGTGGGCGATATTTTTGGTGCGCCGCTGGCGATTGAAGGGCTGATGGCCTTCTTCCTGGAAGCGACCTTTGTGGGGCTGTTCTTCTTTGGTTGGGATCGCATGACCAAGGTGCAGCACTTGATTGCTACCTGGCTGGTGGCGATTGGCTCCAACTTCTCGGCACTGTGGATTTTGATTGCCAACGGCTGGATGCAAAACCCCGTGGGTGCGGTGTTCAACCCGCAAACCATGCGCATGGAAGTGAACGACTTCTTTGCGGTGCTGACCAACCCGGTTGCGCAAGCCAAATTTGTGCACACCGTGTCGGCGGGCTACACCGTGGCCGCGATTTTTGTGCTGGGCGTGTCGGCGTGGTATTTGCTCAAGGGGCGTCACACCGCGCTGGCCAAGCGTTCGATGACGGTGGCGGCATCGTTCGGTCTGGCCGCATCCCTGTCGGTGGTGGTGCTGGGGGATGAAAGCGGCTATCTGTCGTCCGAGCACCAGAAGATGAAGCTGGCGGCCATTGAAGCCATGTGGGAAACCGAGCCAGCCCCGGCAGCCTTCACGGCATTTGGCTTTCCCGATACTGCAGCGCGTGAAACCCACTTTGCCGTGCACATTCCATGGGTGATGGGCCTGATCGGCACCCGCTCGCTGGACACTGAAATTCCAGGCATCAATGACTTGGTGGCGCGCGCCGAAGAGCGCATTGAGTCGGGCATCAAGGCGTATGACGCCTTGCAAACGATTCGCAGCTTCAAAAAGCCTTCCGATGTGCCGCCAGAGGTGGTGACCACCTTCGAAGATCACGGTGCCAACATGGGTTATGCGCTGCTGCTGATGCGCTACACCGATGATCCGCGCAAAGCCACCCGGCTGGAGATCCAAAAGGCTGCGGCAGACACCATTCCTCCGGTGGGCCCCTTGTTCTGGAGTTTCCGCGTGATGGTGGGCCTGGGCATGTTCTTTATCGTGCTGACCGCCACGTTCTTTGTGCTGTCGGCACGCCGCAAGCTGGATGCCTACCCTTGGCTGCTGCGTGTGGCGGTGTTCGCCATTCCTTTGCCTTGGATTGCGGCTGAATGCGGCTGGATCGTGGCTGAGGTGGGGCGCCAGCCCTGGATCATTGAAGGGGTGTTGCCCACGGCCATGGCGGTGTCCAACCTGGGGGCGGGCACGCTGCTGCTGACGATTGCCATGTTTGTGGCGATCTACACCGTCATGTTCATCATTGAAATGGTGCTCATGCGCAAGGCCATCTTGAAAGGCCCGCATGAAGAGAGTGAACCTCACCTGCAGGCCTACACGAAGAAGTTCGTGGATGTTTACAGCGCCAAGTAACCGAGGGAGTCAACACCATGATCTTGCATGAACTTTTGAGCTATGACGTGTTGCGCGTCATCTGGTGGTTGCTGCTGGGCATTTTGCTGGTCGGCTTTGCAGTGACCGACGGTTTTGACCTGGGCGCCGCCGCGCTGCTGCGCGCCACGGGCAAAACCGATGTGGAACGCCGCGTGGTGATCAACACCATCGGCCCCGTGTGGGAAGGCAACCAGGTGTGGTTGATTTTGGGCGGCGGCGCCATCTTTGCCGCCTGGCCCCAGCTGTATGCCATCTCGTTCTCGGGCTTTTACCTGGCCATGTTTGCCGTGCTGGTCTGCCTGATCTTGCGCCCCGTGGCGTTCAAGTTCCGCAGCAAGCGCGAAGGCACTGCGTGGCGCAACGGCTGGGACTGGGTGCTGACCCTGTCGGGCTGGGGCGCAGCCCTGGTGTTTGGCGTAGCCATGGGCAATGTGCTGCTGGGCGTGCCTTTCCGTCTGGCGCCCGATATGCGCATTTACTGGGATGGCTCGTTCTTTGACCTGTTCACCCCCTTTGCGCTGCTGTGCGGCCTGGTGTCGCTCACCATGCTGCTCATGCACGGTGCGGCGTGGCTGGTGTTCAAGACCGAAGGTGTGGTGCAAGCGCGTGCCACCCGCTGGGGCATGGTGGCCGCCGTGCTGACCACGCTGCTGTATGTGATCGCGGGTGTGTGGCTGGCCAAACTCAGCGGTTTTGTGCTGACCGAAGCCATGAGCACCACCGGCCCCTCCAACCCCATGCTCAAGTCTGCGGCCGTCGGCCAAGGTGCGTGGCTGGCCAATTACGCCAAGCAGCCAGCGCTGTGGATCGTGCCGGCATTGGGGGTGCTGATGCCTTTGCTGGCCGCCCTGGGCATGAAGCTGCGCCGTGAATGGCTGGGTTTGCTGAGCAGTGGTTTAGCGATTGCCGGGATTGTGCTGAGCGTGGGCGTATCGATGTTCCCCTTCATCTTGCCCTCGTCGGTCAATCCGCAGTTCAGCCTGATGGTGTGGGATGCCTCGTCCAGCCACCTGACGCTGTTCATCATGCTGGTGTCCACCGTGATCTTCCTGCCCATCATCTTGGCCTATACCAGCTGGGTGTATCACATCATGCGCGGCAAGGTCAGCCCTGAAGCCATCAGCGAAGGCAAAGGCCACGCCTACTAAAAAAAGGAGCTGTCAGCGCTTGTTAAATAATCTTTTCATTATCTTTTCATATGGAAGTGTATGAAAAACAAGCGCTGTCAGCTATGAATATTGAATAACTGAAAGGAAGTGACATGTGGTACTTCGCTTGGATTTTGGGCTTGCCCTTGGCCGCAGCGTTTGCGGTACTCAACGCCATGTGGTTTGAGTTGATGGACGATGAAGCCACTCGCAAAAAAATGCTGGAAAAGCCTGCGGAATAAGCAGCTTTCCAGCATGACGGGCGCCAGTCTCTGAACCGCCGTGCCCGCAAGAAACCCGCAGCTGCATATGGCTGCGGGTTTTTTTGTGTACGCATGCACGTTAGGATGAACTCGCGCGCTGGGCAGCCAGCCCGGCGATTGCCGAGAAAGGAGAGCCATGACCGACCGTGATTTGCGCCCCCCACAGCAACGAGCCCGTGAGGACAAAGCGGCCCATATCGGCACCACCAAGTGGTTGCTGATCGTGCTGGGAATTGCCGCTCTGGCGTATGGCGGCTGGTGGGCCAGAGAACACTGGGCGGCCCAAAACCGCTCGCAACCGTCGGCAGCGCCTGCACCGCTGGCAACACCTGCCGCGCCTGCTGCCCCCGTTGAGCTCCCAGCCCCCTCCCTGGCCACCGCAGAACCTGCAGAGGTACCAGCCACGCCCGCGCAGCCTCAGCACCCCTTGGCGCCTGCTGCACAGGCGCTGGCGGCAGACGATGCCCCATCGCTGGACCGCATGGCGCGGGAGTGGCTGGGAGCGCGCGCATTGCAATTTTTGGTGATGCCGGGCTTGGCACACCATCTGGTGGCGACCATCGATAACCTGCCACGGGGCCATGCCGCGCCGCGCTTGTGGCCGCTTTCGCCCGTGGGTGGCAAGCTGCAAACGCAGCCCAGCGCACAGGGCCTGCAGATTGCAGCAGCCAACAGCGCCCGCTATGACGCGGTGGTGGCATTTGTGACCGGCCTCGATCCTGCCACCGTGGTGCAGTGGTACCGGCAGGCCTATCCGGTGCTGCAGCAGACCTATGAGGAGCTGGGCTACCCCGGCCAGTACTTCAATGACCGTCTGGTTGCAGTGATTGACCATTTGCTGCAAACACCCCAGCCGCAAGAACCATTGGACATACGGCTGGTGCAGGTGCAAGGCCAGGTAGCGCCGCAGCAACCTTGGCTGCGCTACGAGTTTGCCGATCCAGATTTGCAAGCACGTTCTGCCGGACAAAAGATCTTGCTGCGCTTAGGTAGCGCACACCGCGCGGCGATGATGGCGTATTTGCAGGCGCTGCGTGCCCAGATCGCCCCATGAAAAAAAGCCTGCGTGAACGCAGGCTTGGAGTGAGTGGGCAAAGATGGGCGTCGCGATTCGCCATCAACCTTCGCTGCTGTCTTTGGCGGGAGGGAGGCCCTT
This sequence comes from Comamonas sp. UBA7840, assembly GCF_002501455.1. Lineage (NCBI taxonomy): Bacteria > Pseudomonadati > Pseudomonadota > Betaproteobacteria > Burkholderiales > Comamonadaceae > Comamonas > Comamonas sp. UBA7840. The sequence goes on from NZ_DLTI01000027.1 coordinate 143,212, forward strand.
GCCCTTGTCTTTGTCGCCGCCGCCCAGCAGGCGGTCTTTAAAGTCCAGCACCTTGGTCACTGCAGCGCCCATGCCCATGAGTTGCATGGCGGTCTCAGGCTTGAGGCGCTGCACGTCGTCAAACCATGTCATGAGCTTTTCAATCAGCTCATACATATCTTGCATGCGCTGCTGGGCGTAACGCTCATCGTCCGAAGATGCATCTTCCAGCAATGCAGAGCGCAGCATGGACTGCGTGGGTTCAATCTCCCTGCGACGGCGCTCTTCTGCCAAGCGGCGGAAGATTTCCCACACGTCTTGCGGGGCTTCAAAGTACTCACGCCGATCCCCCGCGTGGTGGCGCAAGTTGACCAAGCGCCACGACTGCAACTCCTTCAAACCCATGCTGACGTTGGAGCGTGAGAACTCCAGCGTCTCCGCAATCTCTTCTGCATTGAGGCCGCGTGGCGACAAATACAGTAGTGCGTAGATTTGACCTACGGTGCGGTTGATGCCCCAACGGCTACCCATCTCGCCAAAGTGCGAGACAAATTGCCGATTCAGTGGAGGAAGTGGGGTGTTTTTTGTCATAGCCACATTGTGCCTAGGAATGCAGGTAATTCAGCAATAGCGGAATTTACCGATGCACACCGGCAGGAGCGATTTCGTCCCGGTGTGCACCTGCATCCGAATCTGCGTTCGCGTTTAGCGGTGCAATTCGCCTGCGCTTTCAGGCTGGTAAGTGATGGCGTCCACTTTCACAGTGACGGCCTTACCTGTAGGGCTGGGCAACTCAAAAACGTCGCCTACGCGCAGGCCCAGCAATGCGGTGCCCACGGGCGCAAAAACGGAAACCTTGTCAGGGCTGCCATCAGCTTCTTTGGGGTAGACCAAAGTCAGCGTCTGATCCTTGCCGCTTTCCAGCAACGTAAAACGGACGGTGGAATTCATGGTGACCACATTGGCGGGCATCTCTTGGGGATCCAGCACATCGGCACGATCCAATTCCGCTTCCAGTGCAGCAAAGCCGGGGAAGTTGGCGGGGAGCTTTTCCATCAGGGCTTCAAGGCGGTCCATATCCAAAGAGGACAGGGTGATGGCAGGTTTTTTGTGTTCCATGTGGTGCTTCCTAGCGGATGTGGTGAACAAACCGTGTCTTAAAGCGCAGATGCCTACACGGAGAAAAGCCCGGGCAACGAGTGCTGTCCGGGCCTCAAAAGAACTGCACAACTTTGGTGCAAGCCCTATTGTGCTTGCTTGCCAGATAAAAGCAAGCATTCCGCACGCAATGGGTGCGGAACTTGCATGCGGTTACCCCGCTTTGACAGCATTTGCCAGTTCTTGGGCGTAGCGGCTGGCCAGGGCTGCATCCTGGGCTTCCACCATAACACGCAGCAACGGCTCGGTGCCGCTGGCACGAATCAGCACGCGGCCCGTTTGCCCCAACGCTGCTTCGACTTTCGCCTGGGTTTGTGCCAGCAAGGTATTGCGCTTCCAGTCCTGTCCGGGTGCCAAGCGCACATTGATGAGGGTTTGGGGGAAGAGGGTGAGCTTTGAGAGCTGCTGTGCCAAGGTGCTCTGACTGCGTACGCAGCTTTGCAGCACTTGCAAGGCGCTGACCAGACCGTCGCCGGTGGAGTGTTTGTCCAGCGCCAGCAAGTGGCCGGAGCCTTCCCCGCCAATTTGCCAGCCCTTTTCATGGAGCACTTCCAAAACATAGCGGTCACCCACCTTGGCGCGGATGAACTCCACGCCTTGCTGCTGCAGGGCAACTTCGACAGCCATATTGGTCATCAAGGTACCTACCGCTCCGGGTACGTTTTCGCCGCGTTGCAGGCGCTCTTGCACCATCAAGTACATCAGCTCATCACCGTTGTAAGTGCGGCCCGCAGCGTCCACCATGAGCAAGCGGTCAGCATCACCATCTAAGGCAACACCGTAGTGTGCACGGTTGGCGCGCACGGCCAGCGCCAGGGCTTCAGGGTGGGTGGCACCAACGCCGTCATTGATGTTCAATCCATCAGGCTCGCAGCCAATCGCAATGACTTCGGCCCCCAGTTCATGGAAGACTTTGGGGGCTATGTGATAGGCCGCGCCATGTGCTGCATCGACCACAATGCGCAGGCCGTGCAAAGACAGATTGCTATCAAAAGTGCTTTTGCAAAACTCAATGTAACGACCTGCTGCATCGTCTAAGCGGCGGGTTTTGCCCAGTGCTGCGGAATCAACCCACTGGGGGGCTTGTTCCAAAGCAGCTTCCACGGCTTCTTCCCACGCATCATCCAGCTTCGTGCCTTGGGCGCTGAAGAACTTGATGCCATTGTCATAAAAAGGATTGTGGCTGGCGCTGATCACCACGCCCAAGCTGGCGCGCTGGGTACGCGTCAGATAGGCCACGCCGGGTGTTGGTAGAGGGCCTAGCAAAATGACATCCACACCTGCAGCATTGAATCCCGCCTCCATGGCAGCTTCCAGCATATAACCAGAAATACGGGTGTCCTTGCCAATGACGACAGTTGGGCGTGCTTGATTTTTTTTGAGCACTCGGCCAACGGCGTGTGCCAAGCGCAGCGCAAAGTCAGGGTTGATGACCGATTGACCGACTTTGCCGCGAATGCCGTCTGTGCCGAAATAGGTGCGCGCCATGGTTAGTTCTCTTGTGGTGAATTGGTGGTTGTCTGCTCGTGCATGGCCTGCCAGATCGATAACGCTGCCTTGGTGTCTGCCACGTCGTGCACACGCACAACACGTGCGCCTCGTTCTACTGCTAGCAGGGCGGCAGCCACACTGGGCACCATACGCTCGTTGACTGGCAGACCACTGACTTGACCTAGCGATCCTTTGCGTGACCAGCCAGCCAGCAGCGGAAAGTCTAGTTGCAGCAGCTCGGCTTGGCGTGCAAGTAACGCAAAATTTTGTGCCACGCTTTTGCCAAAGCCAATGCCGTAATCCCAAACAATGCGGTTTTGGGCAACCCCGCGCTGCATCAGCGCTTGGCTTTCTTGCAGCAGAAAGTCGCGCACTTGTGGAACGGCATCCCCATGCATATGGTTCAGGTGCATGTTTTGTGGGGTTTGGTGCATGTGCATGATGCATACCCCACAGCTGGGGTGTGCGGCGACAAGCTGCTGTGCGCCGGACTGGCGAAGCCCCCAGACATCATTGATGATGTCCGCGCCCAAGTCCAAGGCGGCTTGCATGACCTCGGGCTTGTAGGTGTCTACGGAAATGGCGATGTCGAATTTCACTGCTTCTTGCACTACGGGAAGGACGCGTTGCAGCTCTTCGTCCAGCGGTACTGCAGGGGAGCCGGGGCGCGTTGACTCGCCACCAATATCCAAAATATCCGCACCATCTTTCACCAGTTTTTCTGCATGGCGCAGGGCTTGCAGTCCTTGGTGCTTGCCCCCGTCAGAAAAAGAGTCCGGTGTGTTGTTGACAATCCCCATGACCAAGGGGCGTTGGAGGTCTAAAAGAAATCGGGAGGTTTGCCAGTGCGGCATAGGATGCTCCAAAAAGCGTGGCTGCCATGAAAAAACGGGGCACTAGGCCCCGTTGTTTGAGTGTGTAAATTTTACGCAGCGGTGGGCGAAGGATCGGTATCCACTGCCGGGGTACCACCGCCGGACGAATTGCCATCGTCGCTGGACTTGGTAGTACGCGGGACCCAATCCTTGGGGGGGCGAGGCTCTTTGCCTGCAAAGATGTCGTCCAGCTGTTCCATGTCGATGGTTTCCCACTCGAGCATGGCCTTGGCCATGGCGTGCATCTTGTCTTGGTTGTCTTCAATCAGCTTGCGTGCCAGTGCATATTGCTCGTCGATGATGCGACGTACTTCGGTATCCACGGCCTGCATCGTGGCTTCCGACAGATTGGCGCCCTTGCTGAAGGTGCGGCCCAAGAACTGCTCGCCATCTTGCTCGGAATACACCATGGTGCCCAGGGCATCGCTCATGCCATACCGTGTGACCATGTCACGGGCGATTTGCGTTGCGCGCTCAAAGTCGTTCGAAGCACCGGTGGTCATCTGGTTCATGAACACTTCTTCAGCGATGCGACCACCAAACAGCATGGCGATTTGGTTGAGCATGTACTCCTTGTCGTAGGAGTAACGATCCTTCTCCGGCAGGCTCATGGTCACGCCCAGCGCACGGCCACGTGGGATGATGGTGACTTTGTGCACTGGATCGCACTTGGGCAGCAGGCGGCCAATCAGTGCGTGGCCGGCTTCATGGTAGGCGGTGTTACGGCGCTCTTCCTCGGGCATGACCATGGTCTTGCGTTCGGGGCCCATGATGATCTTGTCCTTGGCTTTTTCGAAGTCCTGCATCTCCACGGTGCGAGCGTTGCGGCGCGCAGCCATCAAAGCAGCTTCATTGCACAGGTTGGCCAAATCCGCACCAGACATGCCTGGTGTGCCGCGGGCAATGATGGACGGGTTGACGTCTTGGCCCACGGGAATTTTGCGCATGTGCACATTCAGGATTTGCTCACGGCCACGGATGTCGGGCAGCGTCACATACACCTGACGGTCAAAGCGGCCGGGGCGCAGCAGGGCTGCGTCCAGAATGTCGGGGCGGTTGGTCGCAGCCACGACGATCACTCCGAGGTTGGTTTCAAAACCATCCATCTCAACCAGCATCTGGTTCAGCGTTTGCTCGCGCTCGTCATTGCCACCACCCATGCCGGCACCGCGTTGGCGGCCGACGGCATCGATTTCGTCGATGAAGATGATGCAGGGGGCATTCTTCTTGGCGTTTTCGAACATGTCACGCACGCGGGCCGCGCCTACGCCGACAAACATTTCTACGAAGTCGGAGCCAGAAATCGAGAAGAAAGGCACCTTGGCCTCACCCGCGATGGACTTGGCGAGCAGGGTCTTGCCGGTGCCAGGGGGGCCTACCAGCAGCAGGCCACGGGGAATGCGGCCACCCAGTTTTTGGAACTTGTTGGGGTCTTTCAGGAAGTCCACCACCTCTTTGACTTCTTCCTTGGCTTCGTCGCAACCAGCCACGTCCGCAAAAGTCACCGAGTTGTTGTTCTCGTCCAGCATGCGGGCCTTGCTTTTGCCAAAGCTGAAAGCGCCGCCCTTGCCACCACCTTGCATTTGGCGCATGAAGTAGATCCACACACCAATCAGCAGCAGCATGGGCCCCCAGCTGACCAGCAGGCTCATGAGCAGTGAGCCTTCTTCGCGTGGTTTGACATCAAATTTGACGTCATTGGCGATCAAATCGCCAACCAAGCCACGGTCTAAGTAGGTGGCAGTGGTGCGCACGCGGCGATCATCGGTGGTGATCGCAACGATTTCGGTGCCGCCTTGGCCTTCCTGAATGGTTGCACTTTTGATGCGGTTGTTACGCACCTCGGTCAGGAATTCCGAATAGCCGATTTGGCCTGCACCAGAACTGCCACGGGTATCAAATTGCTTAAATACCGTAAACAGCACCATGGCAATGACCAGCCAGACGGCAATTTTTGAAAACCACTGATTGTTCAAGCGGGGCTCCAAAGGAAAAAAGGAGAAAACATGCGCATGGGAAAGCTGATTCCCATATGCGGTTCATTTTAGGTGTTTCAAGCGAGGGCGCTAAACCTTTATTCCTGTCAAGGCAATGGGGTTCAGGGGTTTTTGGCGTTTTCGCTCACGCAACCTGTGGGTGTCTCGTTTATTTCAGGCCGATGCCAATCAAAAAAGTCTCCGAAGATTTATCGCGTGATGACTTGGGTTTGAGTGGTTTCACCAGTTTGAAGTGGTTGCGAAACAGTTTGACCAAATCGTCATAGCCTGGGCCGTGAAAAACCTTGGCCACGAGTGCACCCTCGGGGCGCAAATGGTGGGTGGCGAAATCCACGGCTAACTCAATCAAATGCTCTACACGCGCTCCATCGGTGGTGCTGTTTCCAGAGAGGTTGGGAGCCATGTCGGAGACCACTAGGTCGACAGGGCGGCCTTGTACAAGCTCTTCCAGTTGTGCGAGTACTGACTCCTCGCGGAAGTCGCCTTGGATGTAATGCACGCCTTCAATGTGCTCCATGGGCAGCAAGTCGAGAGAGATGATGGTGCCGTTGATTTCCCCCACAGAATTTCCTGTGGGCGACAGGCGGCGGCGTAAGTACTGGCTCCATGCGCCGGGTGCACAGCCCAAGTCAACGACCACGTGGCCGGGTTTGATGAGCTTGAAGGTTTCATCAATTTCCTTGAGTTTGTAGGCGGCACGCGCACGGTAACCGTCCTTTTGTGCGGCTTGCACATAAGGGTCGTTCAGGTGCGCATTGAGCCAATTCTTGTTGAGCTTCTTGCTTTTAGGTTTGGTATTCATCGCAAATTTCTTCCAGCCTCGATAATACGGGCATGCCCCAAATTGATTTAACTCCCGCAGAGCGCCGGGAACACCGCGCTGATGCCCACCATCTTGACCCTGTGGTCATGATTGGTGGTGACGGTTTGACACCCGCCGTTCAAAAGGAAATTGACGCCGCCTTGAATGCTCATGGCCTGATCAAGATCCGTGTGTTTGGCGACGACCGCGCCGCACGTGAGCAGATTTATCTGCAACTGTGTGACGAACTCAACGCCGCTCCCATCCAACACATCGGCAAGCTGCTGGTGCTGTGGCGCCCGATCCCTGAAAAGGAAAAGGCGTTTGACGAAGAGCGCAAAGCCGGCCCTCGCGACATCAAGCTGCTGAAGTTTGGCCGCGCCGGCAGCAAGCCCGAAGTCAAGCAAATTCGTGTGCTGGGCAATCAACGCCTGACGCAAGGTGGCTTGATCAAGCGCGCCAAGAAAACCGGCCCTAAGTCGATCAAAAAAGGCCACTAAGCCCTTGGCTTGCTTTGTCTGTCTTGCTGCATGACCACTACAACTTCCACGATGCCTGAACGCCACATCCTTTGCATGAAGTGGGGAACCAAGTACGGGCCAGAGTATGTCAACCGCCTGTATGCCATGGTTCGACGCCATCTCAGCGGTGATTTTCGCTTTGTCTGCCTGACCGACAACGCTGAAGGGATACGTTCTGAGGTGCAGTGCTTGCCCATTCCCTCGCTGGACTTGCCCGCAGGCATTCCTGAGCGTGGGTGGACCAAGCTCACGACCTTCACCAAAGACCTGTACGGACTGAAGGGTACTGCCCTGTTTTTGGATGTGGATGTGGTCATTACGGGTTCGTTGGATGACTTTTTCACCTATCCCGGTGAGTTCCTCATCATTCACGACCACAAGCGCCCCTGGCGTATCACGGGTAACTCTTCCGTGTACCGCTTTGAGCTGGGTGCACATGCGGATGTGCTGGAGTACTTCCGTGGTCACTTTGAAGAAATCCGCAAGCAATTTCGCAATGAGCAGGCTTACCTGTCGGATGTGATTCACAAGCAAGGCAAGCTCAAATACTGGCCGGCTGAATGGTGCCCTAGCTTCAAGTACCACTGCATCCCGACATGGCCGACCAATTTCTGGAAGCCTACTTTCGTTCCCAATAACGCGCGCATTGTGATCTTTCACGGTGAATGCAATCCGCCGGATGCATTGGCGGGGCGTCGCAATCGCCGTTTTCGCTATATCAAGCCCGCTACCTGGGTGGCGCAACACTGGCGCGAATAATTTTTTAATCGGTGGTGCAAGCCCCTCTTGGCCGTGGCCTGAGGGGCTTTTTTGTCCATTCACCTTCGTTTTGTTATGACATCTTCAGAACAGCCGCGTAACCCTTTGCACGGATTAACGCTTGAGCGCATGCTCACAGACTTGGTTGACTACTATGGCTGGGTGGAGTTGGGCGAGCGCATTCCGGTGCGCTGCTTCAACCTTGATCCGAGCATGGCTTCCAGCCTGCGGTTTTTGCGCAAAACGCCTTGGGCGCAAGAGAAGGTGGAGCAGCTGTACCTCTACACCCTGCGTCAGCACCAGCGTGGGCAGCGCTAAGAAACGCTGACCGCGAGAGCCCTGACACTGCTTTATAGCTGCGCTTGGCATTCCAGCCAGCAGCCCTGAAGCCTTGCAGCCAATAGGCGTAGGGCACTCTGCGCTTTATGCAGCCTTGCTAAATGGGGCCATCAAGAGGTGACTGGATGAAGGCGGGCGCTTCTTCCTGCTGCCTCAATTGGTGTCTGTGAGATCCGGGTTTTTACTTGCTTTGTGGGCCCATGCACCGAAGAATTGCGCGCTTTCCCTATTTTCGTGTTTCATGCCTGATGCCAACTTATTCACAGCCAGCCAATACGCAGCGATCTGCGACAGCTTGCCTGATCCTGCTTTTATCCTGACGGAGTCTGGGCGCTACGCGGCTATTTTGGGTGGCAAGGACAAACGTTACTACCACGACGGAAGCAGCCTGATTGGTCAGCGCATTGCGCAAGTGCTGGCGCCCGCAAAAGCGCAGTGGTTTTTACAGCAAATTCACACGGCGCTCTCCAGTCAGCAAATGCTGGTGGTGGAGTACGAGTTGAGTGCCCGCGATGTCTTGGGGTTGCCCGATGAGGGGCCTGAGCATGCTATTTGGTTTGAAGGACGCATCAGCGCGCTGGCACATCTGTATGACGGAGAAAAAGCCGTGCTTTGGGTGGCCAGCAACATCACTGCCAGTAAAAAGTTGCAGCAGTTGCTGCAGCGGCAGGCCATGGGCGATGAACTGACGGGCTTGCACAATCGCCGCAGTTTTATGCAGGCCATGTCACAGGCCCATGCCGCATTCCAGCGCGATGGCACATCGGCATGCTTGGTGAGTTTTGATGTGGATGGCTTCAAAGCCATCAACGATGGTTTGGGCCACCCCATGGGCGATCAGGCCTTGCGTGATTTGGCGCATGCGGCGCAGCAGGTCGCGTCCGCACAAGATATGGTGTGCCGCCTAGGAGGCGATGAATTTGTCATCCTGAGCTTGGGCCGGAGCATGGCCGACACCATGCTGTTTGCCCAGCAATTGCTGCACCGCGGCCGCCAAGCGCTGGCGCCGTATGCCACTGTCGGCTCGGTGCCAACGCTCAGTATCGGGATTGCTCACTTCAGCGAGCATGACACCAGCGTGGAAGACATCATGCGCCGGGTGGATCAAGCGATGTACATCTCCAAAACGCAAGGCGGGCACCAGGTGAGCACGGCCGAGCGCCGGGCCGCATAAATCAAATCGCGTGAGGCGCGGATTGCGATGTTGAGCATGCAGCGCCATGGGCGCTGTGCGGGTTGCGGCTTCGTTTATGCCGCCAGTTGCTGCGCATGGTGGCGCAGGTGGTCGTCGATAAAGCTCTGGATGAAGTAGTAGCCGTGGTCGTAGCCCGCTTGGCGGCGCAAGGTCAGTGGCTGGCCCACTTTCTCGCAGGCTGCTTCCAGCGCTTCGGGCAGCAATTGCTTTTCGTGCAAAAACTTGTCGGCCAAGCCTTGGTCGATCAAGATGCCTGCGGGGTAGGGGGCTTTGCCTTGTTTTTCCATCAGCAAGGTTGCATCGTGCTGTGCCCAGACGGCACGATTGTCGCCCAGATAGCCGGTGAAGGCTTTTTCGCCCCATGCGCAGTTGCTGGGGTTGGCGATGGGCGCAAAGGCCGAGACGCTTTTGAACTTGCCAGGGTGGCGCAGCGCCAGCGTGAGTGCGCCGTGGCCGCCCATGCTGTGGCCAAAGATGCCCAGGCGCTGCATGTCAACCGGCAGGTAGCGGCCCAGCATGGGCAGTAGCTCATCGATGATGTAGCTTTCCATGCGCCAGTGGCGCTCCCAGGGCGATTGCTGGGCATTCAGGTAAAAGCCGGCGCCCACGCCAAAGTCCCAGCTGTCTGCTTCACCGGCCACCTTGGCACCGCGTGGGCTGGTGTCGCAGGTGATGAGGGCCAGGCCCAGCTCGGCCGCCATGCGCTGGGCACCGGCCTTGACCATGAAGGTTTCTTCGGTGCAGGTCAGCCCTGCCAAGAACAGCAGGGCGGGCACCTTCTCACCCATGATGGACTGGGGCGGCAGGTAGACCGAGAACTTCATGGCCAGACCAATCTCGCGCGAGTCGTGCTGGTAGTAGCGCTGGGCACCACCAAAGCAGGCGTGGGCATTGACCAGTTCAAAAGGGGTAGACATGGAGGACTCCTGGAAAAATAGCTGCTAGCCCTTTATTTGGTTGATCTTCAAAGGCTTTTGTCGATGAAGTTCAATAAATACGTGCGCTAGCTGCTCTTGTTTTTATGGGGTGGGCTGAATACCGTCAGTGTAGAGCGTACGGCGCAGATCAAAGGTTGTGGGTGTTTGGCTTGCTGCGCAGTCCTACCCGGGGTGGGCCACATGGCATGGAGGATGGGCGCTTTGGGTTGCCGGAGTTTTGCGCATGAAAGTGGTTCACCAATTGTTTGTCTGCCTGCACGCCGTGATGGCGCTGCTGTTTGCCCTGGTCTCTTTGGGTTTGCTGGGGGTGGCGGCCAGCAAAGGCTGGAGCTTGTGGGCACTTGGCTGGGGTGAAGATGCCACGCTGCATTGGGTGGAAGTGATGGGCGTGCTGGCCGCGGCGGTGGTGGCGCTGCAAATCAGCCAGACCGTGGTGGAAGAAGAGGTGGTGCGCGATGCCAGCATTGCCGGCCCTACGCGTGTGCGCCGGTTTTTGTCGCGCTTTTTGGTGGTTGTGGTGGTGGCGCTGGCGATTGAGGCGTTGATTGCCACCTTCAAGGCACAGGAAACTCCCCAGCACCTGCTGTACGCCGCCGCACTGATGGCGGGCGTGGGCCTCATGCTGCTGGGCTGGGGCATGTTTGTGCACCTGAACCGTTCTGCCGAAGAGCTGGAGCCCGAAGCAATGGAGGCGGCCAAAAGCGAAGATGGCGAGGTCAGTCAAGACCGCTGATGGCAAGCATGTGGTCACGCCTTCAAAAAAAAGCCTCGCAGATTGTGCGAGGCTTTTTGCTGTGTGGGTACGGGTGGGGCGCGGGCTGCGTGGCGGTTGCCAACCCTGTACAGCAGTTAAGGCTGCTTGCCGTTATTGGCCGCCGCCGCAGCGGCACGCAGCTTGTCTTTTTTGCTCATGCGCTTGCCCTTGATGCCGCCGTTGTTGCCGTCTTCGTGCGGTGTGCGCTCTGGCGCTTGCTCGGTCACGGGGTAGGCGGGCAGCGTCTCCAGCGGCAAGTCCAGGTGGTTGCGCTTGGCAATCAGCTGCCAGTGCGCCATGGCCTCTGGCGTGACAAAGCTGATGGCCGTGCCCGACAGGCCTGCGCGGCCCGTGCGGCCCACGCGGTGCGTGTAGTCGTCGGGGGAGCGGGGCAGGTCGTAGTTGATGACCACAGGCAGCGCTTCAATGTGAATGCCGCGTGCGGCCAAATCGGTGGTCACCAGCACCTGCCAGCGGTTGGCTTTGAATTCGCGCAGCACGGTCTCGCGCGCGCCCTGGCTCAACTCGCCATGAAAGGCCGTTGCGTAAATGCCCTTGGCGTACAGCTTGTTGGCAACGTGCTCGGCACTGTAGCGGCTGGCCACAAACACCAGCACGCGCTGGCCGGGGTGTTGCTCCACCAGCTCGCGCAGCAAGGCGCTGCGGCGTGCTGCATCCACATGAATGGCCCGCTGCGCAATCGTGGCGTCTTGCTGGTGCGTGTTCTCCACGCTAATGCTGTGGTGGTTGTCACGCAGCAGTTGGTTGACCAAACTTTCTACCGCAGGGCCGAAGGTGGCAGACAGCAGCAGCGTCTGGCGCTGGCCTTTGGCGGGCAGCAGAGCCAGCACTTGTTCCAGTTCTTCGGCAAAGCCCAAATCCAGCAGGCGGTCGGCTTCGTCCATCACCAAGGTTTGCAGGGTATGGAACTTGAGCTGGCTGTGCGCCACCACATCTAGCAAGCGGCCGGGGGTGGCAATCACCATGTCTACACCGCCGCGCAGGGCCATCAGCTGGGGGTTGATGGAGACACCGCCCGTCAGCACTGCCACCTTGGGGCGGTTGCCCAGTGCTTCTCCCAGGTGGTAAATCAGCTCGGCCACCTGCGCAGCCAGCTCGCGCGTGGGCACCAAGATCAGCGCTTGCGTGGCGCGGGGGCCTTGGCGTTGGGCTGCATCGCTCAGCATCCACGCTTGCAACAGCGGCAGCACATAAGCCGCTGTTTTGCCCGAGCCCGTGGGCGCACAGGCGCGCAAATCCTGTCCCTGCACAATCGCGGGAATGGCTTGGGTCTGAACGGGAGTGGGCGCAATCAGGCCTTGGGAGGCAGCGGCGTGGGCCAGCGAAGGAGCAAGGCCAAGGGCGGTAAAGGGCATAGGCGAGCCAAATCAAACAAAGGCGCTGATTGTCGCGCCTTGCGCGCTGTTGTGTGCGCCAAGGACTTTGCTGTCGCTGCCGCTTTGGGCAATTTGGGCGGAACCTTTGGGGCGCAAGGCGTTCAGACCGCTGAGCGCGCAGCCTGCAATCTGGTCTCGGCTGCGCCTAACGATAGAGATGGAACCCCGTGGAATGAATGTTGTGGTGAAAACAATCGCAGTCCTTGGGCTGGCTTTTTCGGTCGCCCAGGCACAGGCAGAGTTCGTGAGTATTGCTGGCAGCAAGGTGAATGTGCGACAGACTCCCTCAACCAAAGCGGAGCTGGCATGGGAGCTGACCAAAGGCTACCCGATGCAAGTCACGCAGAAAAAAGGCAATTGGCTCAAGGTGAAAGACTTTGAGGGAGAGCTGGGCTGGGTATACCAACCACTGACCAGCAAGCGCGCACACCACATCGTGAAGGCCAAAACAGCGAATGTGCGCTCAGGCCCCGGCACGCAGCATAAGAAAGTGGCCACGATTCACAAGTACGATTTGTTCCAAACCCTGGATAAGCAAAACGGCTGGGTCAAAGGCAAGACCAGCGAAGGTCAGGTGGGCTGGATTTCCAAAAAACTGCTCTGGGGCTGGTAAAGCGCCTGGGCCGTCGGCCATAAAAAAAGCGCTCCCAAGGAGCGCTTTTTGGTTGGGGCAAAGCGGCGGCTTCGTGCTTAGTACTTGATCACCGAGCGGATGGACTTGCCCTCGTGCATCAGGTCAAACGCTTCGTTGATCTGCTCCAGCGGCATGGTGTGGGTCACAAAGGGCTCCAGCTGGATCTTGCCAGCCATGGCGTCTTCCACCATGCCGGGCAGCTCGCTGCGGCCCTTGACGCCGCCAAACGCGGTGCCCATCCACTTGCGGCCGGTGACCAGCTGGAAGGGGCGGGTGGAGATTTCCTGACCCGCACCGGCCACGCCGATGATGACCGACTGGCCCCAGCCACGGTGCGCGCATTCCAGCGCGGCACGCATGACCTGGGTGTTGCCGATGCACTCGAAGCTGTGGTCCACGCCCCAGCCGGTCATCTCTACGATGACTTGCTGAATCGGCTTGTCAAAGTCCTTGGGGTTGATGCAATCCGTGGCGCCAAAGGTTTTGGCCAAGTCGAACTTGGCTGGATTGGTGTCAACGGCAATGATGCGGCCCGCCTTGGCTTGCTTGGCACCTTGAATCACGGCCAGACCAATGCCGCCCAGACCGAACACGGCGACGGTGTCACCCTCTTGCACCTTGGCGGTGTTCTTCACGGCGCCCAGGCCGGTGGTTACGCCGCAGCCCAGCAGGCACACCTGCTCGGGGTTGGCGTCGGGGTTGATTTTGGCCAGCGATACCTCCGCCACCACGGTGTACTCGCTGAACGTGGAGCAGCCCATGTAGTGGTAGATGGGCTGGCCGTTGTAGCTAAAGCGTGTGGTGCCATCGGGCATCACGCCCTTGCCCTGGGTGGCGCGCACGGCGGTACACAGATTGGTTTTGCCGCTCTTGCAAAACAGGCATTCGCCGCATTCGGCGGTGTACAGCGGAATGACGTGGTCACCGGGCTTGACGCTGGTCACGCCTTCGCCCACTTCCACCACGATGCCTGCGCCTTCGTGGCCCAGTACGACGGGGAACAGGCCTTCGGGGTCTTCGCCGCTGAGCGTGAACGCATCGGTGTGGCACACGCCGGTGTCGGTGATCTTGATCAGCACTTCACCCTTCTTGGGAGGGGCGACATCGATTTCCACGATTTGCAGGGGTTCTCCGGCCTTAAAGGCCACGGCGGCGCGGGATTTCATGGTCAAGTCTTTCTCTGGAAGGGGACAACACGGGGTGGTGCACTGTGCAGTCACCCTGGGCGAAAAGTATGAATGTAGGCGATGTCAACAGCCTGTCCAGCCCCGTGGCCGTAGATCACGCTGTGTTGGCCGAATCTGAGGTAGCAGATAGATGTAGCCGGGCACGGTGTGTATGGGGTCAATCGCAGGAAAGGGCGAGCGACCACCAAATTGCGCGCGTCACTGCTGCAGCAAGGGGTCATTCAAAATGCAAAAGTCAAGAAGATGATGCAACGCCGTGCAGATAGAAAAATATAAGTAACCATTAGGACAAATATGCAGATGGCAAGGTGTACAGAGTTTCTCTTCCCCATTATGATGCGCCGCTCGTATCAAATTGAAAATCGAGAGGAAGTCGTTAATGTGTTGGATAAATCGTTTGGTGGTTTTGGCATCGGTAGCTGTTTTGGCTGGTTGTGCAACTAGCCGCAGTGAAGTGAGTATTTCCACACCCCAGGAAAATAATATAAAAGCACGCACAACCGCAGCTGCTGCGCCTGGGCAGAAGCAGGTATATATACGTTCTATTACTGATCAGCGTGTATTTGAAGCAGCGCCCAAGGATCCTAGCATTCCGTCTTTGGGATTTGGAGGCGCTGCCAACGCCACGGATGATGTTAAGGCCCGTGCCATGGGGCGTAAGCGCAATGGGTATGGAGCTGCTTTGGGTGATGTGCTCTTGCCACAAGGGCAGAGCGTCACTTTGCTGGTGAGTCAACAATTGCGCAGTGCGCTGGAAGATGCTGGCTACCATGTGGTGGAGCAAGCCACTACGCAGCCTGATGCCTTGGTGGTGGATGTACAAGTTAAAGAGTTTTGGTCCTGGATTCAAATGGGATTTTGGTCAGTGAAACTGCATAACAAAATTACTACCGAATTGCACATAGAAAATACGGCATCACCTGTGGTGGTGCGATCTGCTGTTACGCAAAGTCGTCAATTAATCACCGATGGTGCCTGGAAGGAAATTGTGGAGCAAGGAATGGCGGATTATCGGAAAAATATTCAAACACAATGGGTTTCTAAATTAAAAAAATAATCTTTTTAATCTGCATATAGATTCTTGTGGAATGGCATTGATTTATATCAATCCTTGATCAGGGGAAAACCCTCTGCGCGTAAGTCATTGAAAGCCTGGCAATGCCAGGCTTTTTTATGCGCCACATACGGATGGATTGACCTATCCGCGTGCATGGATGGCGTTGGAAACTGTGTCTAAAAGGCTATTGATGCTTATGCTCTGCGCTTTGCATGCTCTGTTTTTTTATGGCTCACCACCACACGGGCGCGCACCGCGTCGACATTGTTGTTTACCCCGGTTTCAAGGCGCTGGAGGCCATTGGCCCGATGTCGGTCTTTGAGTATGCGAATGTGCATCTGCGCCAAAAAGGGCTGCCCGATGGCTATGACCTGCGCGTGGTGGCAGCCACCCAGGGTGTGGTGCGCTCTGATACCTTGATGGCGCTGGAGGCCACGCACACCCTGGCCGATGTGGAGCAGGACACGGGCTGCACCGTGCTGCTTGTGGGTGCGCGCCACATTGCCACGGTGCTGCAGGCCAGCGCCCCGCTGGTGGACTGGGTGGGGCGCGTGGCGCCGCAGGTGGCGCGCACGATTGCCTTGTGCAGCGGCAGCTTTTTTTTGGCCGAGGCAGGGCTGCTCAACGGCCGCCGTGCGGCCACGCACTGGAGCGTGGCGCAAGAGCTGCAGCGCCGCCACCCGCAAGTGCGTGTGGATGCGGATGCCATCTATGTGCGCGAGGGGCCGTATTGGACCTCGGCAGGGGTCACTGCCGGGATCGATCTGGCCCTGGCAGTGGTGGAGCAGGACTTTGGCCACGCGCTGGCACTGGAGGTGGCGCGCGATCTGGTCATGTACCTCAAGCGCCCGGGGGGGCAGTCGCAGTTCAGCGTGCAGCTGGCCAGCCAGGCCGTGCAGCACAGCGGCGTGCGGCTGGTGCAGCAGTGGGTGCTGGCGCACCTGGATCAGCCCATGCCGCAGGCGCTGCTGGCCGAAAAAGCCGCCATGAGCGAGCGCCACTTTCGCCGCGTGTTTCAGCAAGAAGCGGGCTGCAGCCCGAGTGCATTTGTGGAAAACGCCCGTCTGGAAGGCGCAAAACAGTTGCTGGAAACGCGCGGTGATCTACCCTTGAAAACGGTGGCGGCCAAGGTGGGACTGGGGTCGGAGCAGGCGCTGCGCCACCTGTTTCAAAAGCGGCTGGGGATTACGCCCGTTGCCTACCGGGAGCGTTTTGGCGATTAAGCGCGGGCCGCGCCCCCCTTGATGCGACGTTGTTTTGTTTGGTGGTGCTGTCCACACTGCTGCCAGCGGCTTCGCGTATGGTCTTCACTACCCATCGAAGATTGGCTGGCTGGTGCAGCCCGCTGCTTGTGGCGGTCTCTCAGTGCAGCGTTCACTGAACGGCGTTGTTCCACTGCGCCAGCAGGCTGGCAAATTCATCGGCCGGGGAATGCAGCGGCTGCGCCATGGCGGCATTGGCGTCTGGGGCGCCGGGCAAGAGGGTATGAGGCGGCGTGCTCAAGGCCGCTGCCGCAGCAGGTGGTGCAGGGCTGTCCAGCAACTGCAGCAAATTGAGCTGGGGGTTGACCAGCCACAGGCACATCACATAGGTGGCGGTGGCAATCGCGGGGTCGCCCCGCTCCAGCCGCGCCATGGTGGGCTGGGAGATGCCCAGTTGCTGCGCCCATTGCGCCTGTGTTTCGCCACGGGCTTTGCGCGCCGCCACGATGCGCTGGGCCATGTGTTCGATCTGCGAGAGGATGAAAGGCGGAAAGTCTGCGGGGCAGGTGTTCTGGCGGGGCATGGCACGGATGGTAGTGCCGTTCGTCGGTATCTTGTGGAAGTCTATGAATATTTTTGTGAGCAAACACGTCTGCCGCAGTGCGCGGTGTGCGGCCAAAGCACACGGCGGTCACTTTCAAAAAAGAAGCTGCTAGCGCTGGTTTTGACTTGGTTTCGATGCGTTTTATGTGTGAAATCAAGGTCGCACATGCGCAAGCAGCTTCTTTTTTGTGAGAGTGATGGGCTACAGCAACCACTCCATAGGCAGCCAACCCAATAAACGCAGTATCCAGCGCTGGTACCAACGGGTGTTGGGTTCGGTGTCGTAAACGGGCGGTGGGTTGCCCACCCCGCTTTGCCAACGCAAGCGCCCGTCTTCGCCCAGTGTGACGTGGTAAGCGCGCAGGGGCACGGTGTTGTCGAAGGTGCGGTGAATGCCTTGCGCCAGTGTGGGGCTGTCAATCAGCAGCCCCATCTCGGTGTTCAGGTGCATGGAGCGTGGGTCAAAGTTGAACGAACCCACAAAGGCGCGCTGCGCATCGACGGCAAAGGTTTTGGAGTGCAGGCTGCTGCCAGAGCTGCCCAGATTGGCGAGGTTGAGTTTGAGGCGCTCTTCCTCGCTGGAGTATTGAGGCACTTGCCCCAGCATTTCATACAGCTCCACGCCCGCTTCCAGCAGCGGCTTGCGGTATTTGGCGTAGCCCGAATGCACGATGGTGACATCGGTGGCTTGTAGTGAATTGGTCAAAATGCGTACCTGCAGGCCCTGGGCGCGCAGCTGGGCAAATGCTTCGACACCTTCTTGGGTTGGCACAAAGTAGGGCGAGACCAAATCCAGCCTTTGCTGGATGGGGCCGGTGGCGCGCAGCAACTGTTGCCCGATCAAGGCTTGGGGCTGGGCCTGGGCCTGAATTTTTTCGGGTGGGTCGCTCACCAGCGTGGCCGTGGCCCACTCCATGTTCAGCCGGGCATCGACCAAATTTTGAACAAAGGGTGTGGCTCCCAACGCTTGCCGGTATTCCTGCGCGGCGGGCGATTGCGCCAGCGCGTTGCCCTGGGCGCGCAGTGCGTCCACGGTGAGTGGGGTGGACTGGGCAATTTGCTCGGCAGGGTAGGCGGCAACGTTGTTCCAGTAACGGTCAAACGCTTGCTCAATGTCTTGCACCACAGGGCCAATGACCAGTACATCCAAATCGGCAAACAGCACGCCGTCGGTGGCACCAAAGTATTCGTTGCCCACATTGCGCCCGCCCACAATGCTGGCCTGCCCGTCGGCGGAGAACGATTTGTTGTGCATGCGCCGGTTGTTGCGGCTGAACTCCGTCACGTAGCCCAGCTTTTTGAACAGGCCACGCAGTACAAAAGGGTTGAAGATGCGCACCTCCGCATTCGGGTGCTGGTGCAGTGCCAGCAGCGCATCGTCCAGCCCGGAGGTGCCACCGTCGTCCAGCAGCAGGCGCACGCGTACCCCGCGGTCGGCGGCCATCAGCAACTCATGCAGCAGCAAGTTGCCCGTTTTGTCATTGCGCCAGATGTAGTACTGCACATCCAGCGTGCGCTCGGTCGCCCGTGCCAGCAAACCGCGTGCCGCAAAGGCTTCTCGCGGGTCTTCCAGCGCATAAAAACCGGAATACGCAGGGTCAGCCTGCGCCTGCGCGCGCAATTGCTGGTGGGCTTGGCCCAAAGTGGTTTGCTCAGACACTTGCGGCGTGATGGCTTGCCGGTTGGCGTCGGGGTGCGAAACCGGCGGGAGGCTGCATGCGCTCAGTAGCAAAGACATGGCAGCTCCCAGCAGGGCATGGCGATAGCGTGGCAGGCACAACAATGGTTGCATGGCGTAGAGCTGGCGTCGTAAAGCGCGTTATCAAGATGGGTGGGATGGCTGCCTGCCGTCTTGCCTTGGCCCAGTTGGGCCAAGGCAGGCAGCGGTGGCTGCATCAGTCGCCCATCACCACGCCTTCACGGCGGGGGTCAGCGCCGCCAAACCAGAAGGTTTTGCCGTGGGCCGTGCCCCGGGTGATGGCTTGCAGGCCACTGGTCAGCTCTTGCTCTTTGACTTCGGCGCCGCGGGTTTTCAATGCCTCTACGGTGGTGGCTGGAAAGCGCTGGGCTTCCAGCAGGCTGGGGCCATTCAAGCTGCTGAAATTGGGTAGATTGATAGCCTGCTGCGGCGTCAGCCCCCAGCCCAGCACGCCTTGCAGGGTTTTGGCGGTGTAGTGAATGATTTGCGCGCCACCGGGGCTGCCAGCACTCATCACCAATTGGCCGGTGGTTTTGTCAAACACCAGCGTGGGGGCCATGGACGAGCGCGGGCGCTTGCCGGGTTGCACGCGGTTGGCAATCGGCTGGCCGTCTGCGGCCTTGGGGGCCATGCTGAAGTCGGTCAGCTCGTTATTGAGCAAAAAGCCTTTGACCATCTGGCGGCTGCCAAACTGGTCTTCGATGGTGGTGGTCATGGCCAGGGCGTTGCCGTGGGCATCAACGATGCTGATGTGGCTGGTGCCGTATTCGATCTGCTCTGGCATGGGCGCGTGGCTGACTTTGTAGGCCGCAGGGTTGCCTGCTTGTGCCACCTTCATGCTTTGCTGACCAATCAACTGGGCGCGCGACTGCAGGTAGCGGTTGTCCAGCAGGTTCAGCCAGTTGCCGCCGGGCGCTTGCACAAAGTCGGGATCTGCCACGTACAGCGCACGGTCGGCAAAGGCCAAGCGCGATGCTTCGGTGTAGAAATGCAGCCAGTCGGCGGTGGGCAGCCCGTCGGGCCCCAGTGCCATGGTGGCGGCGGGCGTGTGGCCCAGAATACCCAGAATTTGCCCTACGGCAATCGCTCCGGAGCTGGGGGGCGGAAAGCCGCAAATTTGATAGCTGCGTGCGGTCATGCCTTGGGCGTTGGCAGGCAAATTCCAGTCATGGCACAGCGCAACACGCTTTTTGGGCTGGTAGCGCGCCAAGTCTTGCGCAGACAGCACGCCCGGGTTGGTGGGGTGGCTGCGCACCTTGTCCACAATGGCCTGGGCCACGGGGCCTTCGTGCAGGGCTTTGCTGCCATCTTTGGCAATGGCGCGCAGCACCTGGGCGTATTCGGGGTTCTTTAGCACGGTGCCCACGGGTAGCGGTTTGCCATCAGCCCCGTAGAAATAGGCGCGCGCCACCGGGTCGGACGACAGGAATTTGTCATTGCCCAGCAAAGTGTGCAGGCGCGGACTGACTTTGAAGCCTTGCTCGGCCAGCTGAATCGCGGGCTCCAGCAAGCTGGCCCAAGGCAGTTTGCCGTGTTCTTGGTGGGCCAGCTCCAGCATGCGCACCGCGCCGGGTGTGCCCACGGAGCGCCCGCCGACCACAGCCTCGTGGAAAGTCATGGGCTTGCCATCGGCTTTTAAAAACAGGGTCTCGGTGGCGGCAGCGGGGGCGGTTTCGCGCCCGTCATAGGCTTCGACCTTGTTACCGGCTGCGTGCAGCAAGAACGCGCCACCGCCAATCCCGCTGGACTGCGGCTCGACCAGGCCTAACACCATCTGCACGGCAATCGCGGCATCAATGGCGGTGCCACCGGCTTTGAGCACCTGGTAGCCTGCATCGGTGGCCAAGGGGTTGGCGGCGGCCACGGCAAACTTTTCGGTAGCCCAGCCCGGTTTTTCGGTGTAGCCGGAGCTGCCCTCTGGTTGTGCAGGGATTTGGTAGGCAAGCGTTGGTGCGCCGTCTTTACTGGGTGCAGTGCACGCGGCCAGCAAGGCTGCAGATACGACAACGCCCAGCACAGAGGCTGGGCGCAGAGATGGGTTGGGGCGGGCAAACGCAGTGGGTTGCATGGGGCAGGCTCCTTGGGTCGTAATGCGCCCAAGTGTGCCCCAAAGCGCAGCCCGCCTGCGTAGGCGGTTTCAAGCAGTTCAGTGAATGAACTTGATGAAAGCCTGGATCAAGAAGGCGTTGACGATGTCAATAAAGAACGCGCCGACCAAAGGGACGATCAGGAACGCCTTGTGCGAAGGCCCGTACTGGTTGGTGATGGCTTGCATGTTGGCCACGGCTGTCGGGGTGGCGCCCATGCCAAAGCCGCAGTGGCCAGCAGCCAGCACGGCGGCGTCGTAGTTTTTGCCCATGATGCGGAAGGTCACAAAGGTGGCGTACAGCGCCATGACCACGGTTTGCACGGCCAGAATCACCATCAGCGGGGCGGCCAGATCGGTCAGTTCCCACAGCTTCAGCGACAGCAGTGCAATTGCCAGGTAAATGGACAGCGCTGCATTGCCGAACACATCGATGGCGCGGTCAAACACCTTGAAGCCAAAGATGTAATCCAGCACGTTGCGAATCACCACACCACCGCCCAGTGCCCAGACAAAGGTGGGCAGCTGGATCACGGTGTCTTTGGTGATTCCAGTCATGAACTCGGCAAAGGCCAAGCAGCCCGCGAACAGTGCCAGCGTCTCAATGGCCGCATCAGCGGTAATCAGGCGCGGGGTTTTGTTGGGCGACTCGAAGTTGGCAACGTCGCTGTATTCAGAGACGGCGGGACCGCCTTCGGTCAGTTGGTCGGCTTCGCTGCGGGCTTTGGCCAGCTTGTGCTTGGTGACCAGGCGTTTGGCCAAAGGGCCGCCCAAGATGCCGCCAATCACCAGTCCAAAGGTGGCGCAGGCCATGCCCAAGGTGGTGGCGCCGGTCAGGCCATACTGGTTTTCCATGACCGAACCCCAGGCACCTGCAGTGCCGTGGCCACCGATCAAGGTTATGGAGCCAGCGATCAGGCCAATCATGGGATCCAGGCCCAGCATGGTAGCTAGGCTGATGCCCACGGTGTTTTGCACCAAGATGAACACGGCAATCACCAGCAAGAACACGATCAAGCCAGTGCCGCCTTGGCGGAGCTTGGCGAAGTTGGCGCTCAAACCAATCGAGGAGAAAAACACCAGCATGAAGGCCGACTGCAAGCTGGACTCAAACTTGAACGACCAGCCCATGGTCAGGTGCAAGGCGTAGATCAGTGCGGCCACCACCAAGCCCCCGGCAACAGGCTCAGGAATGTTGTAGTTGCGCAGGAAGCGAATGCGGTTGACCAGGAGCTTGCCCAGCAGCAGTACCAAGACCGCCAAGATGAGCGTGTAGTACGCACTGAAAGTAACTTGCATGAAAGCTCTCTTTCATAAGAAGCAGCGAACCGACTATCGATGCACAGGCAGTTGCCGGTACATGGATAAAGGCGCTTACGGTTGAAGGTGAAAGACTGATCTGTTCAGATATGAGGAAAGTAAATCCTTGAAGCTATTGAATAAATAGCTTTCGGCGCATGTTGGATTAGCGCTATCTGTCAGAAATCTTTTGTTTGGTGAAAAGTTGTCTTATGACTTTTCTTAATGTGACCAGACTATGCAAATTTGCATAGAGCCATGCGCGCGGACTATGCACCAATGTGGAAATCGGCGTTGGCAGCCATCGCTTTATATAGGAAAAGTCTAGGTATTTGCCCCGGGGTGTCTGTGCAAAATATGCTAGGAATTGGAGCTGGGGGGCAAAAACCTGTGCCGGGTGCGAGGCGCACCTCACCTCACCTCACCTCACCTCACCTCACCTCACCTCACCTCACCTCACCGTCCGTTGCGTGATGGGCCGGGGTGGGTGCGCCGCGCTTAAATCAGGGCCACGCGGCCCAGACCCATGCGCTGGGCTTGCTCGCATGCCTGCAATGCGCGCTGCACGGCTTCGGCTGGGGTGTCCAGGCCACTGAGGGCAATCACCCCTGCACTGAAGCTCAGAGGTGCGGCGCGATCGTCCAGCAGCAGCGGGCGCTGGCTGAGTTCTTGCTGCAGGCGAGCCAATGCCTGAGCAGCCTGGGTGACCACTGTGGCAGGAAAGAGAATGACAAACTGCTGCTCGCGGATGCGCCCGATGGCATCTTGGGGGCGCAAGGTGGCGCGCACCAGCCGGGCCAGGTGTACCAGGGCCGCAGCCTTGGCCTGCGGGCCGTTTTCGGCTTCCAGCGCCGCCAACTGATCAATGTGCAGTGCGGCCAATGTAGTGGGCTGGGCCTGGCGCTGGTTGCGGGCGGCTTCGGTGAGCAGGGCTTCTTGCAGGCCCTGTGCATTGAGCGCGCCGGTCTCCGGGTCGTTGCGGGTGCTGTCTTCCACGCCAAGCAGTGCATGCGAGAGCGCTTCGATTTGCTCTTCCTGGGCTTGCGTTTGCGCCCGCAAATCGGCCAGCTGTGCCTGCACGATGCGGTTTTCTGTGGCCAAAGCGCTGCCCGAGTGCACCACGGCCTGCAGCACGGGGGTCAAGTCTCCCAAATCCTGCGCTTGCTGGATTTGCTGGGCGCAGTTGGTCAGTGCCTGGGCGTGGCTTTCACTGAGCTTGCCCAGGCTGGCCATTTGCTTGGCGTGCTCGGCCAGCAGGGATTTGAGCTGCTCGTGGGCATCGGCGCGGCTGCCTTCAATTTCTAGGTGACGAAACAGCAGGCTCTTGAGGTGGGTTTGTATACGGTCCAGTTGTTGCAGGGTCCACGGCTGTTCCATGGCGGTAGCCAGTGCTTGTGCTTGTTGCTGCAGGGTGGGGTCGTGGGCAGCGAGGGAGGCAATGTGCTCGCCCACCATGCGCAACAGGGCGTGTATGCCCATGCGCCGCTGCGCCTGGTCTTGCGCGGTGAAGGACAGTCGGTAGCTGTAGTTGTGCAGCATTTGCTCTAGCGTTGCCAAGGGCGGCGGTGCCGTGCGCAAAAAATGCACCAGTTGGTCAGAGAGCTCTTGCATACGCTGGTCTTCTTCGCCCAGCGCGGTCACGGTGGTCTCTACCAAGCGTGCCAGCTGTTGTGCCAAGGCATCCGGTAGTGCGTTCACCGTGGCGATGGCGGTGGGCGCCTCTTGGAGCACGGGTGCTTTGGGGGCAACGCCCAGATCCAGCTGCGCGTAGTCGGCAATCACCGCCTGCAAAGCGGTCCAGTCCTGCCCCTCTACTGCGGTCGAAAAAGCGTGGGCTAAACGTTTTTGAATCGGGGTTTGGGTGGGCAGCACGGTGGCAATGCGTCGCAGCGGCGCCAGCGGGAAGCTCACTTGCGGCAGCAAGCCTGCCACCTCTTCGTACACCGCTTGGTAGTTGGCCGGTGTAGGCGCTAAGCGGCGTGTGGCCAGCAGCTTGAGGGTGTCGCGAGCAATATCAGCAGGGGTGCGTGCAGCCACGGGGGAGCCTTACAGAGGGAGACAAAAGATGAAGTTTGGCAGAGTGCTGCACAGTTTGCATGGCGATGGGCGCTGCAATTCGTAGGAGCGCCGAGGTTTGCGCAGGCTGGTGTGGCACCTACAATCGGCGCAATCTGTTGAAAGCCCATGAAGATTCTTATTTCTAACGACGACGGGTATCAGGCACCCGGCATCATCGCGTTACATGATGCCTTGGCTTCCATTGACGGCGTTGCGGTCGAGGTGGTGGCGCCTGAGCACAATAACAGCGCCAAATCTAATGCGCTGACTTTGCATTCGCCTCTGTATGTACACCGCGCAGCGAACGGTTTTCGCTACGTCAACGGCACACCGGCAGACTGTGTGCACATTGCCATGACCGGTTTGCTGGGATACAAGCCAGACTTGGTGGTCTCCGGCATCAATAACGGCGCCAATATGGGCGATGACACCATTTACTCCGGTACGGTGGGTGCCGCCATGGAAGGTTTTTTGTTTGGTGTACCTGCCATTGCTTTCTCGCAAGTGGAGCGCGATTGGGGGGAGTTGGCGTCTGCGGCCCAAAAAGCCAAACACATGGTGCAGCAAATGCGCCAGCAGCATCTGATTGGTAATGCGCCGTGGCTGTTGAATGTGAATATTCCCAATCTCCCTTTGGAGCAGTTGGGCGCGGTGAAGCTGTGCCGCTTGGGGCGCCGTCATTCGGCAGAGCCGGTGATTACCCAGATCAGCCCACGCGGTGAAACCATGTACTGGATTGGCAGCGCAGGCGCGGCCAAGGACGAGTCAGAGGGCACTGACTTTTATGCGACCGCGCGCGGACATGTCGCCATGACGCCGTTGAAGGTGGATTTGACGGACCACGATCATTTGGTCTACTGGGCGCAGACTGCATCCCGTCTGGATGTGGCGGGCCCCTCCAAGGAAGCCGTATGAATCAGCCCAAGCGCTCGGTACCCGGTTGGATTGCAGCCTCGGCAGCCCCCAAGCATGTCAACGGACGTGTGGGAAGCGGCGTTGCACCAACGGTGCGCTCTACGCCTGCGCCCGTAGGTTTGGGCTTGGACTCTGTAGCCGTGCGTATGCGTATGGTGCAGCGACTGGCGGCCTCAGGCATTCAGTCGCCAAGCGTGCTGGGTGCGCTGGGTCGTGTAGAGCGTCATTTGTTTGTCGATAGTGCGTTGGTGAACCAAGCCTATGAAGACACCAGTTTGCCCATAGGCTTGCAGCAAACCATCTCTAAGCCCAGCGTGGTGGCCCGCATGATCGAGCTGCTCGAAGGCGCAGAGTGCGTACGCGCATCCGGTAAATTGGGGCGTGTGCTGGAGGTTGGTACGGGCTGTGGTTATCAGGCCGCCGTACTGGCCTGTGTGGCGCAGCAGGTCTATTCCGTGGAGCGTTTGCGCGGCCTGCATGAAAAAGCGAGGAACAATTTGCGCCCTCTGCGACTCACCAATGTGCATCTTTTGTTTGGGGACGGGATGTTGGGCTACGCGCAAGGTGGTCCTTATGCGGGCATCATTTCGGCCGCAGGGGGAGAGTCAGTTCCTCGGGCTTGGTTAGACCAATTGGCGGTGGGAGGGCGCTTGGTGGCACCCACTGTGAGAAGTACAGGGCAGCAAGCATTGCTGGTGGTTGACAAAACGCCGCATGGATTTACAGAGTCTGTGCTCGAAGCAGTGCACTTTGTCCCTCTAAAATCTGGGATTGCCTGAAAGGGAAATAAATATGTTGTTATCGCGAGGTCTTGGAGCTTTGAGTGCAGTGCTGGTCGCTGGCGGGTTGCTGGCCGGTTGTGCTCAGGTGAACAAGGCGCCCGTCGAAGACCGAGGTGGTTGGGGTTCAGCCTCCACAACTCGTGTAGACCCATCGACGCTGCCCGGCGCAGAAAATGCGGGTAAGCCTGGTTACTACACCGTTCAACCCGGTGACACCTTGATTCGGATTGGCTTGGAGCATGGTCAAAGCTGGAAGGATGTAGCGCGCTGGAGCAATTTGACTAACCCCGATTTGATCGAAGTGGGTCAGGTGGTGCGTGTGGTGCCGCCAGGCGCTGCGGTGGGGGTGCAGTCCCAAGGAACGCGTCCTGTGGCGTCGACAACGGTGCAGCCTGTGACACTGCCACCTGCTGGCAGCACCGCATCAACGCCAGCTGCAGCACCTGTCGCTACAGCACCATCGTCTGCAGAAAGCGCTGCTTCTAGCGCCGGTGGAGATGCCAGTGGGCTGGGTTTTATGTGGCCTGCCTCTGGCGCAGTGATTGCAGGCTTTAATGAGTCGACCAACAAGGGTGTGGACATTGCCGGCAAGGCCGGTGACCCTATTGTGGCTGCAGCAGATGGCCGGGTGGTGTATGCGGGCGCAGGTTTGCGCGGCTATGGCCATCTGGTGATTTTGAAGCACAACAATACCTATTTGACGGCCTATGCCCACAACCAGAAGTTGTTGGTCAAAGAAGACCAGAATGTGAAGAAGGGGCAAAAAATTGCGGAGATGGGCAACACCGATGCGGATCGTGTGAAGCTTCACTTTGAAGTGCGCCGCCAGGGGAAACCTGTTGATCCTTCGCGCTATTTGCCAGCGCGTTAAGCTTCGCTAAGGTTAGGTCTT
Organism: Comamonas sp. UBA7840; assembly: GCF_002501455.1. Taxonomy (NCBI): domain Bacteria; kingdom Pseudomonadati; phylum Pseudomonadota; class Betaproteobacteria; order Burkholderiales; family Comamonadaceae; genus Comamonas; species Comamonas sp. UBA7840. The sequence continues at coordinate 169,831 of NZ_DLTI01000027.1, forward strand.
TGCGCAAAATGCCCGGTGCGATCCGCGTCGGGCATTTTCTTTTGTGTTTTTGTTGAGGAATGTGCGTGAGTTCAAACGCGTTACCTTTGGATCAGGATGTGCTGCTGGAGTCTGAGGATGCGGCAGAGGTGGAGGCGGGCGCTTCTGCAGTAGAGGTGCGTGAGCTCAAAGCAGGCATGGCGCAGCATGGCACGCGCCTGGATAAAACCCTGGTGGATCTGGTGCCGGAGTTTTCTCGCAGTTATTTGCAGCAACTGCTGGAGCAGGGGGCGGTTCAGCTCAATCACAAGTCAGCAACCAAGGCATCTGCCAAGGTAAAGTTGGCAGATGTGATCACCATTGAGATGCGGCCCACCGCACAAAGCCAGTCTTTCAAGCCTGAAGTGATGGCATTGGATGTGGTCTACGAAGATGCGTATTTGCTGGTGGTGAACAAGCCAGCGGGTTTGGTGGTGCATCCGGCGCCGGGGAACTGGCAGGGTACGTTGCTCAATGGCTTGCTGGCCCACCACGCAGGAGCTGCGATGGTGCCCAGGGCAGGGATTGTGCACCGCTTGGACAAGGATACCAGTGGTTTGATGGTGGTAGCCAAAGATCGTTCCACCATGGATGCACTGGTAGCGCTGATTGCGCGACGTGACGTCAGTCGCCGTTATCTGGCATTGGCGCACAAGCCTTGGAAAGGCGCGGAGCTGCAAAAAGTGGATGCGCCGATTGGACGTGATCCACGAAATCGTTTGCGTATGGCCGTGGTGGATTTGGCGCAGCATGCTGGTAAAGAGGCACGTACAGACATTACGTGTTGGGACACCACCTCTGCGCACTGCTTGGTCCATTGCAAGCTGCATACAGGGCGGACACATCAGATCCGGGTGCACATGCTTTCTTTGGGGCATCCCTTGGTCGCAGATGCGTTGTACGGCGGTGCTCCTGCGGGTGATATGCAGCGACAGGCGTTGCATGCATTTCGTCTGTCGTTTGTGCACCCCGTGACAGCTGAGGTGTTGGAGTTGGCTGCTGAGCCACCGGAAGATTTCCTGTGCGCCATCGAAAAATTGGGCCTGCGCTACAATCCGCATTAAATCAAGGCGCTTGAGTATTTGCGCCTTATCGTTGGTGTACTTGCCCGTGAGGGTCCGGTCCATCTGTCTTTACACCTCCCTTCCTTGAGCGAGGCTTGCGTCAAAACCATGAATTCGGTTGATGCCAAACGGGTCCTAGAAACCGCCTTAATTTGTGCGCAGCAGCCTTTGTCGCTGCGGGAATTGCGTGCGTTATTTGACGGTAATCTGGGTGCGGATACGCTGAAGGATTTGCTGCTGGCTTTGCAGCAAGACTGGATGGGGCGTGGCGTTGAACTGGTGCAAGTGGCGTCTGGATGGCGCTTCCAAAGCCGTCCTGAAATGCGTGCCTATCTTGACAAGCTGCATCCAGAAAAACCTCCGCGTTACAGCCGTGCGGTGCTCGAAACTTTGGCCATCATTGCTTATCGCCAACCGGTGACACGTGGTGATATCGAGGATATTCGAGGTGTGACGGTCAATAGTTTGATCATCAAACAACTGGAAGACCGCGGCTGGATTGAGGAAATTGGCCACCGTGAGACAGTCGGGCGTCCGGCCCTGCTTGCCACGACCCGCCAGTTCTTGGATGACTTGGGTTTGAAGTCGCTGGCAGAGCTGCCCATGCTGGACGAGCCGGAAGCGCAAGCCACGCTGTTTAGTGCGTTGGAAGATGCTGCTGATGCCGACGGCGCAACGGCTGCTGAAGATGATGCAAAAGTCGCAGATCAGTTGCCGGAACCGGTAGATGACCTGTTTGCGGAACCTACTTTGCCCATGTATCAAGTCTTTGTGCCAGTGATGGATGTGACGCCAGACGCGGTGTCAACACCTGTTGAAAAGCCGACCCCAGAAATACCCGAAGGCGATAGCACCAAAGCCTAAGTGCTTGGCGTACAGCGCCAATATGAATGAATAAATGAAAGCGTCTTGCCACTATGAATGGGCGGGCGCGGAAACGGAAGAACCATGAACAAAGAAAACAAGCCTGTGCGCCGTGCGCCTGGTAGTGCTGCTCGCAAGCCCCAAGTCGCCCGCACTACAGCGTCCGCCGTGGCTCACGCAACAACGGTGCCTGCGCAAGACATGATGGAGCTACTGGGTGCTGATGAAGGCTACGACTTTGATGCTGTAATTTCTGGCGAGTTGGATGCCGCTGAAGAGCTGCCCCAAGCCGCCCCTGCCAAGCGTGTACTGCAGCCCGAACTGGAATCGCCCAAGTTGCATAAGGTACTGGCGCAAGCCGGTCTGGGCTCGCGTCTAGAGGTGGAACGCTGGATTGGTGAAGGGCGCATCACTGTGAACAACGAGTTGGCTCATGTGGGCCAGCGTATTCAGTTGGGTGACAGCATCAAGGTGGATGGCAAACCGGTGAAGGTGCGCATCGATCCGCCTGCCGTGCGTGTTTTGGCCTACCACAAGCCATCAGGCGAAGTGGTGACGCTGGATGATCCGCAAAACCGACCCACGGTTTTTCGGCGCCTGCCCAAGCTGCACAACGGCAAGTGGCAGTCGGTTGGCCGTCTGGACTTGAACACCGAAGGTTTGCTGCTGTTCACGAGTTCCGGCACGTTGGCTAACAACCTGATGCACCCCCGATTTGGTTTGGAGCGCGAGTACGCCGTGCGTGTATTGGGCGCTTTGACCAAGGAAGAAAAGCAGTTGCTGACCACGGGTGTGCAGCTGGAAGACGGCGAAGCCGCTTTTGGTTCCATCGAAGACGGCGGAGGCGATGGTGCCAACGTGTGGTACCGCGTGACCATCTCTGAAGGGCGTAATCGCGAAGTGCGCCGCATGTTTGAGTCGGTGGGGCGTGCGGTCAGTCGCCTGATTCGTATCCGTTACGGTGCTATGCAACTGCCCCGTGGTTTGCGCCGCGGCGCGTGGATGGAGTTGGATGAGAAGGACGTGCAAGCCTTGATTCAAGCCTCTGGCGTGGCCATGCCCCAGTCCAGGCGTGCTGCGCCGACGCAAAACATGCGCCGTGAATCGGACCGTGCTGGTTCGCGCAACAAGGCACGTGTGAATGCAGCGGAGGAAGAGCGCTTACTGCGCGCGCGTCGCAAGACCAAGGGTGGCCCCAAGCGCACCAGCAACAATGACTATCAACTGCCTAGCGCACAGCCTGATCCCATGAAAACCTCGGTCGGCTATATCGGCAGTGACAGTTTGGCGCGAGTCCGCGCTGAGCAAAAACGCAAGCCAGCGGGGCGCCGCAGCGGGCGTTAAGCAGGCAAGGGCGCTTGGCAAGCAGTTTCAAGGGTTGTCAGCGCCCCGTTAGAATCAAGGGTTTTGCCGGTTTGGCAAAAAATTATTCCCTTTTGACTAGGAAAACCCAATGGCAATCGAACGCACACTCTCCATCATCAAGCCCGACGCAGTTGCAAAGAACGTGATCGGCCAAATCTACAGCCGTTTCGAAAACGCTGGCCTGAAGATCGCTGCTGCCAAGCTGGTGCACCTGTCGCAAGCTGAAGCTGAGCAGTTCTACGCTGTGCACAAAGAGCGTCCTTTCTTCAAGGACCTGGTGAGCTTCATGGTTTCCGGCCCTGTGATGATTCAAGTGCTGGAAGGCGAAGGCGCTATTTTGAAGAATCGCGAGCTGATGGGCGCTACCGATCCTAAGAAGGCAGAAGCTGGCACCATCCGCGCTGACTTCGCTGACAGCATCGACGCGAATGCCGTGCACGGTTCCGACGCTGCTGAAACAGCGGCTGTGGAAATCGCTTTCTTCTTCCCTGGCATGAACGTTTACGCACGTTAATTCCATGAATCCCATGCTGGCCGTGCTTGCTGTAACGGCAGCACCCCCGCATGGGAGTGTTGCCCTGTAAGTGGTCTGGGGTAATACATATGACCACCACCAATCTTTTGAATTTTGACCTTCAGGGGCTGACTGCATATTGCGAGTCGCTGGGGGAAAAGCGTTTTCGCGCTACGCAGCTATACCGCTGGATTCACCAGCGCGGAGCCAGTGATTTTGACCAGATGACCGATTTGGCCAAGTCCCTGCGCGAAAAACTCAAGGGCCAAGCCCAGATCGTGGGTTTGCCCGTGATCAGCCAACATATTTCTCAAGACGGCACGATCAAGTGGCTGTTTGATGTGGGTGATGGCAACGCCGTGGAGTCGGTGTTCATCCCGGAAGACGATCGCGGCACTTTGTGTGTCTCTTCGCAAGCAGGTTGTGCAGTGGGATGCCGCTTTTGTTCCACTGGGCACCAAGGCTTTAGCCGCAACCTGACAACGGGCGAAATTTTGGCGCAGCTGTGGTTTGCGGAGCACTTCTTGCGCAAGCATCTCCATACCGAAGAGCGTGTCATCACCAACGTGGTGATGATGGGCATGGGCGAGCCCCTGCAGAACTACTCCGCCCTAGTGCCCGCGCTGCGCACCATGCTGGATGACCATGCCTATGGGCTCTCTCGCCGTCGCGTGACCGTGTCGACCTCGGGTGTCGTGCCCATGATGGATCGTTTGTCGCAAGACTGTGCTGTGGCGCTGGCTGTCTCGCTGCACGCACCTAACGATCCGCTGCGCGAAAATTTGGTGCCGCTGAATAAAAAATATCCGCTCGATGAGCTGATGCAAGCTTGCATCCGCTATCTGGAGTTTGCACCGCGCGATTTCATTACCTTCGAGTACTGCATGCTCGATGGCGTTAATGACCAGCCTGAGCATGCGCAGCAACTGATTGAGTTGATTCGCAAGCACGGCAAGGGCAAGCCTTGGTGCAAATTGAATTTGATCCCGTTCAACCCATTCCCTGCTTCGGGTTTGTTACGCTCATCGAATGCTGCAGTAGCAGCTTTTGCCAAGGTGCTCAGCGACGCAGGCATTGTGACCACGGTGCGCAAAACCCGTGGAGATGATATTGATGCGGCATGTGGACAGCTGGCCGGTGACGTGAAAGACCGTACCCGTGCAGCAGAACGCATGGCTAAGCAACGTACCATACCGCTGACGCCTATCTCCTAACGGTTTTATCTATAGCAAGGATGTGCATGCCAACACCATTCGGTCCCATGAAGCAGTTATTGAGCAAAGCCCGTTGGGCTATGGGTGGGCTGGTAGCGGCATGCGTGCTGGCAGGTTGTACAGCCACAGGAAGCACTGTGGCGCCAGAAGCTATTCCTGGGTCGGCTGCCGAAGTGGAAGTGCATCGACTGGCCAAAACACGTTTGCAATTGGCAGCCTTGCACTTTGAAGAGGGGCGTGCGGAAGTGGCTTTGGGTGAGGTGGCACAGGCCTTGCAGGCATATCCCCGCTATGTGGATGCCTATAACCTCAAAGGCTGGATTCAGATGAGCCTGCAAGACTACAAAGCTGCCAATGAAAGCTTTGTGCAGGCGCTGGCATTGCGGCCCGGAGACGCAGACACACTGTACAACCTGGGATGGCTGCAGTGCCAACAAAAACAATTCATCTTGGCGGACCGCAATCTGGATGCAGCGCTGGAAGCGCCTCGCACCAGTGGGCAATCGGTCGCGCGGATTTGGCTGGCCAAAGGGGTGTGCTTGCAACAGGCAGGCAAACCAGGGGATGCGCTGCAGGCCTTGGAAAAAGCGCATGAAATAGAGCCGGGTAGCCCGGCAGTTGCCTACAATTTTGCCAATGCATTGCACGCCCGGGGAGATAACGAGCGTGCGCGTTTTTATGTGCGCCGTATCAATAACGGGCAGTGGGCTTCTGCGCCATCGCTTTGGTTGGGAATCAAAGTAGAGCGCAGCCTGGGTGACCGGGTTGCCATGCGGCAGTTGGCAGATCAATTACATAAGCGATTCCCTGATTCCAAGGAATGGCAACGGTTTGAGCAGGGAGCTTTTGATGACTGAGGTGGTAGTGGATAGCGCGGATCAACAAAGCAGTAACAACACAGCAACGCCTCCGGTCATGGGAGGGGCGGGGCTGCTGCTGCGGCAAGCGCGCGAGCAGCAGCAAATGTCGGTGCAGGCGCTGGCATCCACGCTGAAAGTTCCTGTCTACAAGCTGCAGGCTTTGGAAGAAGACCGTTGGGATGTGCTCACGGACTCTGTGTTTACCCGCTCTTTGGCGTTGAGTGTGTGCCGTTTGCTGCACATTCCCGTAGAGCCTGTACTCGCTGGCCTGCCCAAGCACGAGGCTGCCAAGTTGGCGTCCAATCCAGAAGGCATTAACGCGCCTTTCAAAGAAAAGACCTTGCGCTCTTTGATGTCGTCGTCACAAGACAGCGGCTCTAGCAATGCGGTCAAACTGGTGGCTGCGTTGCTGATTGCTGTGGCTGGCGGGGCAGGTTTGTACTTTGTACCCCAATGGCAAGCTGCGGAAGAGGCGCAAGCTGCTGCCGCTCCCGGCGAAGCTGCAACGGACGAACCCCTTTTTATGCCGCAGTTGCAAACAGAGCCTGAGACACCTGTGGCAGAGCCCTCAGAGGCCAAGTCCGAGAGTGCGACGGCGGTAACTGCTGCTTCTGCTGCAGTGGATGCCACTGCGCCCCCACCTGCAGCGGTGACAGCAGCGGCTGAAGCAGCCAAGGCGGTGGCTGCAGTGCCAGAGCCTACGTCCAAACCCGCAGCGACGGCGAATGGCCGCGTGCTGCGTTTTGCAGCCACAGGCGAGTCCTGGGTGCAAGTGCGCGATGCCCAGCAGCAAGTGGTGATGGAAAAAATGTTGAAGGCCGGCGATGTCTACCAAGAGGCAGCCGCTGGTCGATCTCTTCAGATTGTGGTGGGCAATGCCAGTGCCACAACGCTGGAGATTGATGGTGTCGCAACGGATTTGACCGCTTCGGCCAAAAACAATGTGGCCCGATTTGAGGTGAAGTAACAAGTGTCTGACAACACATTCCAAGCGTCGCCCATCGCGATCGCTGCCCCGCTGCCTCGCCGCAGCCGCCAGGCCCGCGTGGTGTGGCGCAACAACGTGGTCACCGTGGGGGGCGATGCCCCTGTGCGCGTGCAGTCCATGACCAACACCGACACGGTGGATGCCATCGGCACAGCCATCCAGGTCAAAGAGCTGGCACAGGCTGGCTCGGAGATGGTGCGCATCACGGTGAACACGCCCGAAGCCGCCGCCGCCGTGCCCTACATCCGTGAGCAGCTGGACCGCATGGGTGAGTACGTGCCGCTGGTGGGCGACTTCCACTACAACGGCCACCGCCTGCTGACCGACTACCCCGCCTGCGCCGAGGCGCTGTCCAAGTACCGCATCAACCCCGGCAACGTGGGCAAGGGCGAGAAGAAGGACAAGCAGTTCGGCCAGATGATCGAGATCGCCGCCAAGTACGACAAGGCGGTGCGCATCGGCGTGAACTGGGGCTCGTTGGACCAGGAAATCATGGCCGAACTGATGGATGCCAACAGCCGGCGCGCCCAGCCCTGGGAAACGCGCCAAGTCATGTACGAGGCGCTGATCACCTCGGCCATCACCTCGGCCGAGCTGGCCCAGAACATCGGCCTGAACCCCGACAACATCATCCTGTCGTGCAAGGTCAGTGGTGTGCAGGATTTGATTGCTGTGTACCGCGAGTTGGCGCGCCGTTGCGACTACGCGCTGCACCTGGGGCTGACCGAAGCCGGTATGGGCACCAAGGGCACGGTGGCATCGACCGCCGCGCTGGCCGTGCTGCTGCAAGAAGGTATTGGCGACACCATCCGCGTCTCGCTGACGCCCCAGCCGGGCGAAGCGCGCACGCAGGAGGTGGTCGTGGCCTCGGAGATTCTGCAAAGCCTGGGCCTGCGCGTGTTTGTGCCCAGCGTGACTGCCTGCCCCGGTTGCGGCCGTACCACCAGCACCACCTTCCAGGAGCTGGCCAAGCAGATTGACGACTACCTGCGCGGTCAGATGCCCGTGTGGCGCATGAAGTACCCGGGCGTGGAGGCCATGAAGGTGGCTGTCATGGGTTGCATCGTGAATGGCCCGGGCGAGAGCAAGCATGCCGACATCGGCATCAGCCTGCCCGGCAACGGCGAGGCGCCAGCGGCGCCGGTGTTCATTGATGGCGAGAAGGCCATGACGCTGCGCGGCGAAGGCATTGCCACCGAGTTCCAAGAGATTGTGGAATCGTATGTGCAGCGCCGTTGGGGTGCGGGTGCTTGAATAAAACAATAGCTTTCAGCGCACGTGTTTAAATACTTTCCAATATAAAAGTGTTTGAAAACCGCGCTGAACCAGCGCAAGCAGCTCTTCTTTTTGAATAGCTGCATTTTTGGTGAGATTTCTGAAGTGGCAAAGACCGACAAACTCTCCGCCGTCAAAGGCATGAACGACATCCTCCCTGGCGAGTCCGCCCGCTGGGAGTGGCTGGAAGCGCAGGTGCGCGACCTGATGGGGCGCTTTGCCTACCGCAACGTGCGCACGCCCATCGTCGAACATACGCAGCTGTTTGTGCGCGGCATCGGCGAGGTGACGGACATTGTCGAGAAGGAGATGTACTCCTTCGAGGACAAGCTCAACGGCGAGCGCCTGACGCTGCGCCCCGAAGGTACGGCCAGCCTGGTGCGCGCCACCATCGAGAACAACCTGCTGTACGACGGCGGCAAGCGCATGTGGTACATCGGCCCCATGTTCCGCCACGAGCGTCCGCAGCGCGGCCGCTACCGCCAGTTTCACCAGATCGGTGCCGAGGCCCTGGGCTTTGCCGGCCCTGACGTGGACGCCGAGCTGATCCTGCTGGCCGTGGCCTTGTGGAAGCGCCTGGGCCTGACCCAGTGGCGCCTGGAAATCAACAGCTTGGGCCAGCCCGAGGAGCGCAAGGCGCACCGCGAGGCGCTGATCGCCTACCTGGAGCAGCACACCGAGGTGATGGACGAAGAGGCCAAGCGCCGCATGTACAGCAACCCGCTGCGCGTGCTGGACACCAAGAACCCGGCGATGCAGGAGATGGTCAACGCCGCGCCCAAGCTGCTGGACTACCTGGGCGAGGCCTCGCTGGCGCACTTTGACGGCCTGAAGGCCATCCTGGACGCCAACGGCGTGCCCTGGACGGTCAACCCCCGTCTGGTGCGCGGCCTGGATTACTACAACCTCAGCGTGTTCGAGTTCGTGACCGACCTGCTTGGCTCGCAAGGCACCATCTGCGCCGGTGGCCGCTACGACTACCTGATCGAACAGGTCGGCGGCAAGCCGGCCCCCGCCGTGGGCTGGGCCCTGGGCGTGGAGCGCGTGCTGGAGCTGGTCAAGGAACTGGGTACGGACATTCCGCAGCCCGTGCTGGATGCCTATGCCATCGTGCCCGATGTGGCCGCCATGCCCGTGGTGCTGCGCACGCTGACCCAATTGCGTGAAGCCGGCGTGTGCGTGCAAATGCACACGGCGGGAGCGGAAGGCATGGGCTCCATGAAGTCGCAGTTCAAGAAAGCGGACGCCTCGGGCGCACACTTTGCGCTGATTTTTGGCGCCGATGAACTTGCTCTGGGCAAGGTGACGGTCAAGTCGCTGCGCGACGGGCAAGGTGGTGCGCAAGTGCTGCAATCGCTGGATGCAGTGGCCGTTTGGGCACACACCCTACAATCGAACGCTTAATTTGTAACGACACCAGATATGGCAACGCATCTCGACCTCGAAGAACAAGAGCAACTTGATCAGATCAAGCACTTCTGGAACAAGTGGGGTACCCCCATCACTGGCGTTGCCGTGGTGGTGATGGCTGGCTTTGCCGGATGGAACGGCTGGCAGTTCTGGCAGCAGCGTCAGGCGCTGCAAGCATCGGCGCTGGCCGATGTGGTGGCCGTGGCTGTGGAAAGCGGCGATCAAGCCCGCGTAGCCCAGGCTTTTGATGCCGTAAAGGCTGATTACAAGGGCACATTGCAGGCGGGGCATGCCGCTTTGTTGGTGGCGCAATCTGCAGTGAATACCGGCAAGCTGGACGAGGCCAAGTCTGCTTTGCAGTGGGCGATAGACAACACCAAGGATGAGGGGTACCAGGCCACGGCCAAGCTGCGGCTTGCCGCTGTGCTGATGGAGGAAAAAGACTTGGATGCCGCGGCGGCGTTGCTGCGCTCCAGCTTTCCTGTGGAATTCAAGGGCTTGGCAGCCGATCGGCTGGGCGATGTGCTGCAGTTGCAAGGTAAAAACAATGAAGCGGTCACTGCCTATCAAGAGGCATGGAAGCTGCTTGATCCCCAAGTGGATTACCGCGCGTTGGTGGGCTTTAAGCTCAACGCATTGGGTGTAGCAACTTCGGAAACTGGCTCGGCGAATTCGACGGAGACAACTAAGTGAATCACAGCGCACAACAACATCAAGGTTCTCGTTTTTGGATGACTGCTCAACGTACCGTGCTGGCTGCAGCTTTGGCGACAGCTTTGGGCGGTTGTGCGTGGTTTGGCTCTAGCAAGGCGCCAAAGCCTGCAGATCTGGGCCCTAATGTGGTGAATTTGCCAGTGCGCCAAGCTTGGCAACTTAGCATTCCTGCGGTCAAAGACGCCAACATCCGCGCCCAAGTGCAGGGTGACAATGTGGTGGTGGCATCTGCAGATGGCACGGTGGTGAGTGTGAATGCTGCCAATGGCCGTGAGAACTGGCGCGCCCAAGCGGGCAAGGGGCTGCAAACCGGTGTAGGCGCAGATGGCCGTATGGCAGCGGTAGTGACAACGGGCAATGAGCTGGTCATGCTGGACGCTGGCAGTAAGTTGTGGAGCAAAACGCTGAGCGCTTCTGCGTTTACAGCCCCCTTGGTCGCTGGGGGGCGTGTATTTGTGCTGACGGCAGACCGTGCTGTGTCTGCCTTTGATGCCCAAAATGGTGCGCATCTGTGGACGCAGCGCCGCGATGGCGAGCCCTTGGTATTGCGCCAGCAAGGGGTGCTGATGCCTTACGGCAATACGCTGCTGGCCGGCTTGTCGGGGCGTCTGGTGGCTTTTAACCCTGATAACGGCAATGTGCAGTGGGAAGCGCCTTTGGCATCGCCACGTGGCACCAATGATGTGGAGCGCTTGGTAGATTTGGTCGGCCCAGCCGCTCGCGTGGGGAATGTGATTTGTGCACGTGCTTTCCAATCTTCGGTGGGCTGTGTGGATGCGAATGCAGGGCGTACCGGTTGGGCGCAAACTGCCAAGGGAGCAGTGGGAATTGCTGCTGATGCAGAGTACGTGTTTGGAGCCGAAAGTAACGGCATCGTCCAAGCTTGGAATATGGCTGATGGTGAGAAGCGTTGGTCGGTAGATCGTTTCCAGCACCGCAAGTTGACCGCACCTTTGGTGCTGGGTCGCGCGGTGGTGACAGCCGACGAGTCGGGTTTGGTGCACCTGCTGTCCAAAAAGGACGGCTCGCACTTGAATCGACTCACAACAGATAGCACTGGTGTAGCTGTGGCACCAGTAGTGGCCGCCGATACCTTGGTGGTCGTGACACGGGGTGGTGGCATTTACGGCTTCCGCCCGGATTGACAAAAAATTTCGAATGAAGCCAGTTATTGCCCTTGTTGGGCGGCCCAATGTGGGCAAATCCACTTTGTTTAACCGACTGACAAAGTCGCGCGACGCGATCGTTGCCGACTTTGCAGGGTTGACGCGTGACCGTCACTATGGTCAAGGCAAGCAAGGTAAGCACGAATACATCGTGATCGACACCGGTGGCTTTGAGCCTGACGCATCCAAGGGCATCTTCAAGGAGATGGCCAAGCAAACGCGCCAAGCCGTCGCTGAAGCCGATGTAGTGCTGTTTGTGGTGGACGCGCGCGATGGCTTGTCGGCACAAGACCATGACATCGGCAACTACCTGCGTCGCTTGGGCAAGCCGTGCGTGCTGGTAGCTAACAAAGCCGAAGGCTTGAAGGCGGGCACGCAACTGGCGGAGTTCTACGAGCTGGGGCTGGGGGATGTTTACCCGGTTTCAGCTGCCCATGGTCAAGGCATACGTGGATTGCTTGATTTGGCGCTGGAGCCATTGAATCTGGCCGATCCCGATGAGGCAAGTATTGAAGATGTAGAAGCTCGTCCTGTGCGCTTGGCAATGGCTGGTCGCCCTAACGCGGGTAAATCGACGTTGATCAATACGTGGCTGGGCGAAGAGCGTTTGGTGGCGTTTGACATGCCCGGCACGACACGTGATGCAATCGCAGTGCCTTTTGAGCGCAATGGCCAAAAGTTTGAGTTGATTGACACAGCGGGTTTGCGTCGCAAAGGCCGGGTGTTTGAAGCGATCGAAAAATTCTCGGTGGTTAAAACCCTGCAAGCGATTGAAGACGCGAATGTGGTGCTGCTGCTGATAGATGCTACCGAAGGCGTGACGGACCAAGATGCGCACATCGCAGGCTATGTGCTGGAAAGCGGTCGTGCCGTGGTGGTTGCGGTCAATAAATGGGATGCTGTGGATGATTACCAGCGCCAGATGGTGGAGCGAGCCATCGAAACCCGTTTGGGCTTCTTGAAGTTTGCTGCCCTGCACTTTATTTCTGCCACCAAGCGCCAAGGTTTGGGGCCGCTGTGGGCATCCATCGTGCAGGCGCACAAGGCGGCTACCTGCAAGATGCCTACACCGGTGCTCACACGCGTGCTGATGGAGGCCGTGCAGTATCAAACACCTAAGAAGGTGGGAGCCTACAGACCCAAACCGCGTTATGCGCACCAAGGTGGTATGAATCCTCCAGTGATTGTGGTGCACGGCAACTCTGTGGAGCATATTACCGACGCCTACAAACGTTTCTTGGAAGGGCGTTTCCGCAAAGAGTTTGACTTGGTGGGAACACCGCTGCGGATCGAGTTCAAGACTTCGCACAATCCCTATACCGACTAAGGTGGGAAGCCATGATCGCGGTGCTGGAGTGACCGAATCCCTCTCGGGATAAGGGCACAAAAGCCACTGTGGTAAGGTGTCGGTTTACAACAACATTTCCGAACACGGAGAATATCGTGAGCAATAAAGGCCAACTCCTGCAAGATCCCTTTCTGAATGCACTGCGTCGCGAGCATGTGCCAGTCTCCATTTATTTGGTGAATGGCATCAAGCTGCAAGGTCAGATCGAGTCTTTTGACCAGTACGTGGTGCTGTTACGCAATACAGTGACGCAAATGGTCTATAAGCATGCCATCTCGACCATCGTTCCCGGACGTGCGGTGAACTTTAATATGGCTGACAGCAACGAGAACGAGGCACCAGCCGCTTGAACTTGTTGACTTACCCATTCCCTGCGCAGCAGCGCAGGGCAGGGGAGGTGCTGGCATGAGCGCAAACGCTACATCTTCCCCTAACACCGCCACCCCTGTGGTTTTAGTTGGTGTTGACTTCGGACTTCCACATTTTGACAGCGAGCTTGAAGAATTAGGCTTGTTGGCACAAACCGCTGGTTTGAATCCCGTTGCGCGAATCACCTGCAAGCGAAAAGCGCCAGACGCTGCTTTGTTTGTGGGCAGTGGCAAAGCAGACGAAATTCGCATGCTTGCGCAAATGCATGGCGCCCAAGAAGTTTTGTTTGACCAGGCTTTAAGTCCTGCGCAGCAACGCAACTTAGAGCGCCATATGGAGATGCCTGTCAACGATCGTACATTGTTGATTTTGGAGATCTTTGCACAGCGCGCGCGCAGCCATGAAGGCAAGTTACAGGTGGAGCTCGCAAGGCTGCAATACGTCAGTAGCCGTTTGGTGCGGCGATGGACACACTTGGAACGCCAAATGGGTGGTATCGGCGGCCGTGGTGGCCCTGGTGAAAAGCAAATTGAGCTAGATCGCCGCATGATTGCGGATGCTATCAAGCGCACCAAAGACAAGCTGCAGAAGGTAAAGAAACAGCGCCAGACACAGCGTCGTCAGCGAGAACGCCGAGATGTTTTCAATATCTCTTTGGTGGGCTACACCAATGCAGGTAAGTCGACATTGTTCAATGCGCTGGTCAAGGCCCGGGCTTATGCTGCAGACCAGTTGTTTGCGACTTTGGATACCACGACACGCCAGCTGTATTTGAGCGAGGCAGGGTTATCCGTCTCACTGTCAGATACGGTAGGGTTTATTCGTGATTTGCCACACGGGTTGGTAGAGGCGTTTCAAGCGACTTTGCAAGAAGCCGTTGATGCGGACTTGTTGCTGCATGTCGTGGATGCCTCGAATGAAACTTTCCCTGAGCAGATGGATCAAGTGCGCAGAGTGTTGGGGGAAATTGATGCCTTGGGTATTCCGCAGGTTTTGGTTTTCAACAAACTTGATGCCTTGCCGCGAGGCCGCATGCCCGCTGCTCTGCAAGATACTTACGAAGTCGATGGGGTAGAAGTGCCTCGTGTATTCGTGAGTGCGCGCAATGGAGAAGGATTGCCGCAGTTGCGCCAAATCTTGGCAGATGCAGCACTGGCTGCACGCAAGACGCCCGCCGAAGGGGGTATACCAGGCGATGAGGATGGATTGCTGTCCGAGTCAATGCCCCCCGAAGACTACGACGATTGAGCAAAGTGTCTACCCTACATTTGGGCACAATGCCAAATGGTTCATAGCAATACCAATTGAGACTTTTCGCATGAATTTCCTGAATCGCGCCCCACGCTGGGCAGTGCTGCCAGAACGCTTGCGGGGAATGTTCAATCTGAATGATCCCCGTTGGGGCCGTGGAGAGGACAACAATGCAGGGGAGGGCGAGCAGCGCCCGGATTCTGATCGTCCAACGCCACCGCCTTCCTCTCATCACCAGCCACCTCGTGGTCAAAACAACCAAGCAGGGCAGCCGCCAGATTTGGATGAGTTGTGGCGCGACCTCAATCGCAAGCTTTCGGGCTTGTTTGGGGGTAAACCGCCGCAAAGCCCTCGTGGTGGTAATGGTGCTCAGCCTCCAGAAATGAAGGGTGCTGGCATTGGGGTGGGAGTCATCGCGGGTATCGCGGTGCTCATCTGGCTAGGTACAGGCTTTTTTATCGTACAAGAAGGCCAGCAAGCTGTGATTACGCAGTTTGGTAAGTACCACTCGACAGTGGGTGCGGGCTTTAATTGGCGCGTGCCTTATCCGATTCAAAATCATGAGTTGGTATACGTTTCGCAAATTCGCTCTGTAGATGTTGGTCGCGACACCATCATCAAAAGCACTGGTTTGCGAGAGTCGGCCATGCTGACCGAAGATGAGAACATCGTTGAGATCAAATTTGCTGTGCAATACCGCTTGAGCGACGCGCGGGCTTGGCTGTTTGAAAGCAAGAGCCCTGATGTCGCAGTGGTTCAAGCTGCCGAGACGGCTGTGCGTGAAGTCGTGGGCAAGATGAAGATGGATACCGCGCTGGCGGAGGAGCGTGACCAGATCGCTCCTCGTGTGCGGGATTTGATGCAGACCATCTTGGATCGCTACAAAGTAGGCGTCGAAGTGGTTGGCATCAACATGCAGCAAGGTGGTGTTCGTCCGCCAGAGCAGGTGCAGGCCGCATTTGACGATGTATTGAAGGCGGGGCAAGAGCGTGAGCGCGCCAAGAACGAGGCGCAAGCGTATGCCAATGACGTGATTCCTCGCGCCACTGGTACTGCATCGCGCCTGAAAGAAGAGGCGGAGGCCTACCGGGAACGCATTGCTGCACAAGCCCAGGGTGATGCACAGCGCTTTAGCTCTTTGTTAGCGGAATATAAGAAGGCGCCGCAAGTCACGCGTGATCGTCTGTATACCGAAACCATGCAAGAGGTTTACAGCAACGTGACCAAGGTACTGGTGGACTCGCGCCAAGGCTCGAATCTCCTGTATTTGCCGTTGGACAAAATTATGCAAAGCGCAGGTGCTGCCCCGCAGGCAGTGACCGATGCTGCTGCGCGTGCACAGTCGCAAAACGCAGTGACTGTGGTCCCTGCAACCCCCGCTGATTCGCGCGCACGTGATGCACGTTCGCGTGAACGTGAGTCCCGCTGAGGAGATCCGTTGTGAACAGAGTTGGATTTATTGCCTCTAGCTTGTTGGTGGTGTTGGCGCTGCTGAGCTCCATGCTTTTTGTGGTAGACCAGCGCCAATTTGGTGTTGTCTACGCTTTGGGTCAGATCAAGACCGTGATTACGGAGCCGGGTCTGAACTTCAAGTTGCCGCCTCCATTTCAAAACGTACGCTATATCGATAAGCGCTTGTTGACGCTCGACAGCACGGATACGGAGCCTATGCTGACGGCTGAGAAACAGCGTGTAGTGATCGACTGGTATGTGCGCTGGCGCATCAGCGACCCATCGGAGTACATCCGTAATGTGGGTTTGGATGAAAGCGCTGGCGCTATGCAGCTCAACCGCGTGGTGCGCAATGCCTTCCAAGAAGAAGTCAATAAGCGCACCGTACGTGAACTGCTCTCCAGCAAACGCGATACCCTTATGGCCGACGTGAAGGATGAAGTCCTGAAAGCCGTGACGGGTGGCTCTGGTGGCAAACACTGGGGCATTGATGTGGTGGATGTGCGTATTACCCGTGTGGACTACGCCGAAACCATTACGGAGTCGGTATATCGCCGTATGGAAGCGGAGCGCAAACGTGTAGCGAATGAGCTGCGTTCTACCGGGGCTGCAGAGGGTGAAAAGATTCGCGCAGAAGCCGACCGCCAGCGTGAAGTGACGGTGGCCAACGCCTACCGTGATGCACAGATCATCAAGGGTGAAGGCGATGCAACTGCTGCAAAAACCTATGCTGAAGCCTTTGGCCAAGATCCGCAGTTTGCGAAGTTTTATCGCAGCTTGGATGCATACAAAGCCAGCTTTGCCAACAAGAGCGACGTGATGCTGGTGGATCCCAGTAGCTCTGATTTCTTTAAGTCCTTCCGCAGTAGTGGGTCAGGCAACTAAGTCGCTGTAGACCTTTTGCAGCCATCAGGCCAAGGTAAGCTCACCGCCATGGAAACAGAAATTTCTTGGTGGGCTGCCTTGGCCTTAGTTTTGGTCCTTGAAGGCCTCTTCCCCTTCATCTCTCCGAAAGGCTGGAGGCACATGTTTGCCCAGCTTCTGGCCCTGCGTGATGGTCAGATACGTTTTATGGGGCTGCTCTGTATCGCAGTCGGTCTGGCTTTGCTCTGGCTGCTCAAATAACGTGCCTTATGTCTAGGCCATAAGCCTTTTGTAGGGCGTGGCTGCGATAGCCGATAGAATCACGTTTTTAACAGCCTCCCCCTTTTTCCATGTCCGCTTGGGTCCTGCCGGATCACATCGCCGATGTGCTGCCTTCTGAGGCACGTCACATCGAAGAGTTGCGTCGAGGTTTGCTCGATACGGCACGCAGCTATGGGTATGAGTTGGTCATGCCTCCGCTCTTGGAGTATCTGGAGTCTTTGCTCACCGGTACCGGTGAAGCACTGAATCTGCAAACTTTCAAGTTGGTTGACCAGATTTCTGGACGCTCTTTGGGACTGCGTGCGGACATGACGCAGCAAGTGGCGCGCATTGATGCGCACTTGCTCAATCGTGAGGGAGTCACGCGCCTGTGCTATTGCGGCCCTGTGTTGCATGCAGCGCCAGACCGTCCGCGGGCTACGCGAGAGCCTTTGCAGTTCGGAGCGGAAATCTATGGACATGCTGGCCCCGAAGCAGATGTGGAAGCATTGAGCTTGGCGCTGGCTTGTGTGCAAGGCGCGGGTCTTGAGGGCTTTACCGTAGATTTGGGGGATGTGCGCATTGCACGCAGCTTGATGGCTGGAGTGATGCTGGATGCCAGTATTTTGCAAAAAGTGCATGCCGCACTGGCTGCGAAGGATGCGACAGAGCTGGCTGGTTTGACTAAAAATTTCCCCCAAGCCTCTCGCGAAGGTTTGCTGGCGTTGCTGCAGCTTTACGGCGATGTCAGTGTGCTGGACGAGGCTGAAAAACTGTTGGCAGGCATTCCTGGGGCGCAGCACGTGCTGCAGCACTTGAAGTGGTTTGCCGCACAGTTTCCTCAAGCGAATGTGACGTTCGATTTGGCGGATGTCCGTGGCTATTCTTACTACAGTGGCACCCGCTTTGCTGTGTACGTCCCTGGAGCCAGCGATGCGCTGGTGCGTGGTGGTCGTTATGACGAAGTGGGTGCTGTTTTTGGACGCAACCGCCCTGCGGCGGGCTTCTCACTGGACATCAAACAGCTGGTGTCGGTGGTGCCATCGCGTCCGCTGCGTGCGGCCATTCGCGCTCCTTGGGGTAGTGATACACAACTGAGTTTTGCGATTGCGCAATTGCGTGCGCAAGGTGAAACAGTGGTGTGTGTGCTTCCCGGGCATGAGAGTGAAGTGGACGAATTCGACTGCGACCGCGTTCTGGTGCATAGCGCCGGGCAATGGGTCGTGCAAGCCATTTAAGGCATTTTTCAATTCATCGGATTTGAGATTATGAAAGCAACCAAAGGTCGCAACGTGGTCGTCGTCGGTACCCAGTGGGGCGACGAAGGCAAGGGTAAATTGGTCGATTGGTTGACCGAAAGCGCCCAAGGCGTAGTGCGCTTCCAAGGCGGCCACAACGCGGGTCACACCCTGGTGATCAATGGCGTGAAGACTGCGCTGCACCTGATTCCCAGCGGCATCATGCGCCCCGGCGTGAAGTGCTACATCGGCAACGGTGTGGTGCTGTCGGTAGGCAAGCTGTTTGAAGAAATTGAAGGCCTGGAGAAGGCAGGCGTTGCTGTGCGCAACCGCCTGCGTGTGTCCGAAGCTTGTCCTTTGATTTTGCCCTTCCACGTAGCGCTGGATGTGTGCCGTGAAGCGGCCCGCGAACAAGGCGGTGTGCAAAAGATTGGTACCACGGGCAAGGGCATTGGCCCAGCGTATGAAGACAAGATTGCGCGCCGTGCACTGCGCGTGCAAGACCTGAAGCACCCCGAGCGTTTTGCGACCAAGCTGCGCGAGCTGCTGAGCCTGCACAACCACATTCTGGTGAACGTGCTGGGGTCGAAAAAGTTTGAGTTTGGTGCCAATTTGGCGCCTTACATGAAGAACGGTGAAGTGCAGTTTGACGCGGTGTACGAAGAAGCCATGCGCCATGCAGAGCTGCTCAAGCCCATGATTGCTGACGTATCGCGCGAGCTGAACGACGCCCATGCTGCCGGTGCCAACCTGCTGTTTGAAGGTGCGCAAGGCACGTTGCTGGACGTAGACCACGGCACTTACCCCTACGTCACCTCGTCCAACTGCGTGGCCGGCAATGCTGCGGCTGGCGCTGGCGTGGGCCCCGGTTTGCTGCACTACATCTTGGGCATTACCAAGGCGTATTGCACCCGCGTAGGCGGTGGCCCATTCCCTACCGAGCTAGAGTGGGAAAAGGAAGGCACACCGGGCTGGATCATGTCCACCGTGGGTGCTGAAAAGGGTGTAACTACTGGCCGTTCGCGCCGCTGTGGTTGGTTTGATGCCGCGCTGCTCAAGCGCTCGGCCCAGATCAACGGTCTGTCTGGCCTGTGCATTACCAAGCTGGACGTGCTGGACGGCATCGAAGAGCTGCAACTGTGCGTGGGCTACGAGCTGGACGGCGAGAAGATCGACATCCTGCCTTTGGGTGCTGACGACATTGAGCGCTGCAAGCCCATCTACGAATCCATTCCCGGCTGGACCGACTCCACCGTGGGTGTGACCGACTACGACAAGCTGCCCGTGAATGCACGCCGCTATCTGGATCGTATTGCGGAAGTGACGGGTGTGCCGATTGCGATGGTCTCCACCAGCCCTGACCGCGATCACACCATCCTGATGCAAAACCCCTACGCAGCTGCGTAAGCGCTTCTGCCTTTATAAACACGCTCCTTTGCGAAGCATTTAGACAGGAACCACACATGTTGACAGAAGACGGTAAGCACCTGTACGTCAGCTACGACGAATACCACGGCTTGATCGAAAAGCTGGCGTTGAAGATTCACCAGTCGGGCTGGGAATTCGACACCATCTTGTGCCTGGCACGCGGTGGTCTGCGCCCCGGTGACATTCTGAGCCGTATTTTTGACAAGCCTTTGGCCATCATGTCGACCAGCTCTTACCGTGCTGAGGCGGGCAAGGTGCAGGGCCACTTGGACATCGGCCGCTTCATCGCGACTCCCAAGGGTGAGATTGCAGGCCGCGTGCTGCTGGTGGACGACCTGGCCGATACCGGCGTGACGCTGAACGCCGTGGTCAAGCGCCTGAAGGAAAACTATGCCCCCATCACAGAGCTGCGCACTGCGGTGATCTGGACCAAGGGTGTGTCGACTTTCCAGGCCGATTACTCGGTGGAAGACTTGCCCACGAATCCTTGGATTCACCAGCCTTTTGAAGGCTATGACAACTTGACTGCTGAAAAGCTGATGGAGAAGTGGAAGCTGTAATTGCAGCTTGCCTTCGCGAAAAAGGAGCCTTCGGGCTCCTTTTTTTGTGTCCATGTGAGACATCAAGGTGCTTTGAATAAAAAAATAAAGGAGCAGCTTGCGCTTTTCGAACAATGCTTTCGCATGAAAAACCATCTGAAATTTATGAACAACAAGCGCTAGCAGCTATGGTTTTTGTGAAACCTGTTGGCTTGCATGTGCCATGCATGCAGCCGCACGGGCAGCTCGCTATGCTGTGCGCATGCAAATGATGTTGGATGCCCTGTGGCGTGCTTTGGCCGATTGCCTGCGGGTGCGGGTGATGGCATGGTCTTTGTTCCCCTTGCTGCTGCTTGTTGTGATGGCAGCACTGTTTGGGTTGTTCTGGTGGGATGCGTCGGTAGGTACGGTGCAGTCTTGGCTGGAGCGCGCCAGCTGGCTGCAATGGCTGTGGAGCTGGATGGGGACAGCTACGGCGGCAGCCAGTGCGGTGGCTGCGGCTGTTACCGTGGTGCTGCTGGTGAGCCCCGTGATGATCATGATCGCTCTGGCTGTGGTGTCGGTGGTGATGACGCCCCAAATGGTCGAGCTGGTCGCCGCACGGCGGTTTGCGCACCTGCAGCGCAAACACGGAGCAGGCTGGGTGGGCAGCACGTGGTGGGCACTGTGCGCAACTGCGCTGGCTTTGCTGGCCTTGTTGCTGTCTCTGCCCCTGTGGCTAGTGCCACCCTTTGTGCTGGTGTTGCCACCGCTGATTGGGGGCTGGCTGACTTACCGGCTCATGACCTTTGATGCCTTGGCCGAGCATGCCAGCAAGGCAGAGCGCCATGCCATTTTGCACACGCACCGCTATCGCTTGATACTGATGGGCGTGGTTTGTGGCTACATCGGTGCTGCACCCAGCTTGGTGTGGGCTTCCGGGGTGGTGTTTGCCGCAGCCTTTTGGGTGTTGATTCCGTTGGCGGTGTGGATGTATGCGCTGGTGCTGGCTTTTGCATCACTGTGGTTTGCGCATTACACGCTGGCAGCTTTGTACAGTTTGCGTGCAGCGCAAGAGCGTGCCCCCGAATGAAATGCCCTGCAAACAGAGGGCCCCAAACAGCTGCTGCGATAGATGCATGTCTTAATTGGTGCAATCCTGCGTATGAAATGCTGAGTGCATCAATGTGGTGCGTACTTACGAACTAAAATGGTGCCAAGAAGACGGGCTCGGAGGGGTTCGTTAGATTTGCACCAAAATGGTGAATTTGATAAGGCCGTGAAGACAAATACTTCATGGCCTTATGCTTGTGAAAGTGTGTTGGCGCAGCTGGCACGGGTTGGCATGCAAACTGCTTTGCTAACTTTGTACTTTCTATGAAGCGCTTTTCCAGGAGAACCTGATGGCTAAGACCGTTGCAGATGTGATGAACCTAGTGAAGGAAAACGAGGTCAAGTTTATTGACCTGCGCTTCACTGATACCCGTGGCAAAGAGCAGCACGTGACTGTGCCGCTGTCGCACTTTGATGAAGACAAGTTCACGTCGGGCCACGCCTTCGACGGTTCATCGGTTGCCGGCTGGAAGGGTATTGAAGCATCGGACATGTTGTTGATGCCCGACCCGAACACCGCCAACATCGACCCCTTCTTTGAAGAAACCACGCTGATCTTGCAGTGTGACGTGATCGAGCCCGGTGACGGTAAGGCCTATGACCGCGATCCCCGCTCGGTGGCCAAACGCGCTGAAGCCTACCTGAAGGCTTCCGGCCTGGGTGACACCGCATACTTCGGTCCCGAACCCGAATTCTTCATCTTTGACGGCGTGCGCTGGGGTACAGAGCCTCACAACCCCTTCTTCGAAATCGAAGAGTACGAGGCACCATGGAATACCGGCACCAAGTTTGAAGGTGGTAACCGTGGTCACCGTCCCCGTACCAAGGGCGGTTACTTCCCCGTGCCTCCCGTCGATAGCACCCAAGACATGCGCGCTGAAATGTCACTGATCTTGGAATCGCTGGGCATCCCGGTCGAAGTGTTCCACCACGAAGTGGCTGGTGCTGGTCAAAACGAGTTGGGCACACGTTTTTCCACCTTGGTGGAGCGTGCTGACTGGACCCAGCTGCAAAAGTACGTGATCTGGAACGTTGCCAACACCTACGGCAAGACGGCCACTTTCATGCCCAAGCCTTACTCTGGCGACAACGGCTCTGGCATGCACGTGCACCAGTCGGTGTGGAAGGACGGCAAGAACCTGTTTGCCGGTGACGGCTATGCCGGTCTGTCTGACTTTGCGCTGTACTACATCGGCGGCATCATCAAGCACGCACGTGCCCTGAACGCCATCACCAATCCCGGTACCAACTCGTATAAGCGTCTGGTGCCCGGCTTTGAAGCGCCTGTGAAGCTGGCTTACTCGGCCAAGAATCGCTCTGCTTCGATCCGCATTCCTTACGTGAGCAACCCCAAGGGTCGCCGCGTGGAAGCCCGCTTCCCCGATCCACTGATGAACCCCTACCTGGGTTTTGCAGCGCTGCTGATGGCTGGTTTGGATGGTGTGGAAAACAAGATTCACCCCGGCGAAGCTGCGACCAAGGACCTGTACCACCTGCCTCCCGAAGAAGACAAGTTGGTGCCTACCGTATGCCACAGCCTGGATCAAGCGCTGGAAGCGCTGGATGCAGACCGCGCCTTCCTGACCAAGGGTGGTGTGTTCAGCGATTCCATGATCGATGCATACATTGAGTTGAAGATGGGTGAAGTCACGCGCTTCCGCCAAGCGGTGCACCCAGTTGAATACGATATGTACTACTCGCTGTAATTGGCTCAGACTGCGCCAATAAGCAACTCAAAAAGGCAGCTTTGTAGCTGCCTTTTTTTGTGGCAAACATGTAGATGCTTATCTGGAAAATCAAGGACAAGTTGTGCCGTGCATAGCACAATGCAGCCATACCGTGAGTCTTGGAGTACACGCGGCTCACTCTTGAATGGAGGCATAACAATGAATCGATGGATGGTGGTGCTTGGCTGTTGCATTGCGGCAGGATCGGCACAAATCAATGCCATAGCGCAAGAGCGTATTTATCGCTGTGGGAACGAGTACACCAACAGCGCAGCAGTGGCCAAGCAGCGCAATTGCCAAGTGGTGGAGGGTGGTCATGTGACGGTGGTTCACACCGGTGGGGGCAGCAGTACAGCGAATAAACCCGCTGAGGGCAGTAAGCCTGCGTCTGCGGGCAACCGTGCTGCGGTGCAAGTAGATGCCAACCAGCAAAAAGCCCGTGACAACGATGCGCGCGCTATTTTGCAAGGTGAGCTCAAGAAGGCGCAGGAAAAGCTCAGCGCGCTGCAAGCCGAATACAACGGTGGCAATCCAACGAAAACTGCACTGGAGTTGCGTAACCCGCAGGTTTTTAACGAACGCTTAGAGGCACTGAAAGCCAACATTGCCAGACAAGAGGCTGATGTGGCGGGTATTCAGCGTGAGCTGGCGCGCCACAATGGTGGCTGATTTTTGGAAAGATAGATTGCATGCCGCTTGATGCTACTGCTGCTGCACAACGTTTTGCCGCCTTGGATTTACTCTCTACGCTGGCGGTGGTGGTAGATGCGCAAGGTTGCATCGTGTTTGCGAATGCGGCGCTTGAAGGCGCGGTGGGTCTGTCTCGGCGGATGCTGGAAGGGGCAGAGTTCGCACCCTATTTGTCGGCGCCTTCTTTGTTGCGAGCGGGCCTGGATACTGCCGATGGGCAGCGCCCCAGCTATGCCGCCATGAGCTTTGATACGGGGTTGCAACGCCCTGCGCAAGACCCCTTATTCGTCCACGTGACGGTAACAGCTGTTGAGCACACCGATTTGCGGTTGATTGAGCTTTGGGTGCTGGAGCAGCAGGCACGCCAAGACCGAGAAGAGCGCTTGGTAGAGCAAGCGCAGGCCAACAAAGAGCTGGTACGCAACTTGGCCCATGAGATTAAAAATCCGCTGGGCGGTATCCGTGGTGCGGCGCAGTTGTTGGAGATGGATCTGGAGAGCAAAGAGCTCAAGGAATACACCCAAGTCATCATTCATGAAGCAGACCGGCTGCAAAGCCTGGTGGATCGTCTCCTGGCCCCACACCGCCATCCCCACCAGCTGGTGGATTTGAATATTCACGAGGTGTGCGAGCGTGTACGTTCGCTGGTGCTGCTGGAATACCCGCAAGGGCTCAAAATTCGCCGTGATTACGATATCTCGATTCCTGAATTCAAAGGGGATAGAGCGCAGCTCATACAGGCCTTGCTCAACATTGTGCAAAACGCTGCCCAAGTGCTGTCGGAGAAGGTGTGTACTGGAGATGCAGAGATTACGTTGCGTACGCGCGTGGTGCGTCAAGTCACAATTGGTCGCCAGCGCCACAGACTGGCACTGGAATTGCATGTCATCGATAACGGCCCCGGCGTGCCAGATCACATCAAGGAACGGATTTTTTATCCGTTGGTGACTGGCAGGGATGGCGGCTCAGGCTTGGGGTTGCCGCTGGCGCAGACATTTATTCAGCGTCACCACGGACTCATTGAATGCGAGAGCATGCCTGGGCGCACGGATTTTCGTATCCTCATCCCGTTGCCTTAAGTCCGAAGTCTTTGAAGCACAAGCAACGGAAGGTAAATACAGCATATGAAGCCGATCTGGATAGTAGATGACGACCCCTCGATCCGCTTCGTCTTAGAAAAGGCGTTGGCTCGCGAAAATTTGGAAACCCGTAGCTTTAGCAATCCCCGTGAGGTGCTCGCTGCATTGGCTGATTTGCCCGATGGTGATCCCGCACAGCAAGGCCCCAGAGTGCTGGTGAGCGATATCCGTATGCCAGGTGGATCGGGGCTGCAACTGTTGGAAGAGGTGCATGCCCAGCAGCCGGATCTGCCTGTCATCATCATGACGGCCTATTCGGATTTGGACAGCGCGGTCTCTGCCTTTCAGCGTGGCGCGTTTGAGTATTTGCCAAAGCCGTTTGATCTGCCCAAGGCAATTGAGCTTATTCGCCGTGCAGTGGAAGAAAGTGAGCGCGAGCAAGTTGCGGAAGAGCGCCAAACAGTCATGCCGGAGATGCTAGGTCAAGCCCCGGCCATGCAGGATGTGTTTCGTGCGATTGGGCGGTTGAGTCAAAGTGCTGTGACGGTACTTATTACGGGCGAGTCTGGTTCGGGCAAAGAGCTGGTTGCCCGTGCTTTGCACAAGCACTCACCAGTATCTGGTGGACCATTTGTCGCCATCAATACGGCTGCTATTCCTAAAGATTTGCTGGAGTCCGAATTGTTCGGGCATGAGCGTGGCGCATTTACAGGGGCGCAAACCCAGCGGCGTGGCCGCTTCGAGCAAGCGGAGGGGGGTACCTTATTTCTTGATGAAATTGGCGACATGCCATTTGATTTGCAAACTCGCTTGCTGCGTGTTTTGTCGGATGGTCAGTTTTACCGCGTGGGTGGGCATACGGCGGTCAAAAGCAATGTGCGTGTGATTGCAGCGACGCACCAAAATTTGGAGCAGCGCGTCAAAGACGGAGTATTTCGCGAAGACTTGTTCCATCGTTTGAATGTGATCCGCTTGCGCCTTCCCTCTTTGCGCGAGCGCGCCGAAGATGTGCCGATGTTGGTCAAGCATTTTTTGCAGCGCAGTGCCAAGCAACTTGGTGTGGAACCCAAGCGCATTTCCGAAGCTGCATTGCAGCGCATGGCGCAGTTCAGCTTTCCCGGTAATGTGCGCCAGCTAGAGAATATTTGCCACTGGCTGACGGTGATGGCCCCTGCGCAGCAAATTTCAGTGCAGGACTTGCCGCCAGAGGTACTGGCAGCTGCGCCGACTGAGATGCTGGCGCAGACAGCAGTGTCGAGTGTGATGTCAAACCCTAGCGAGCCTGGGGTGGCACTGTCTCCGCAGCCAGAGCCTGCAGCGATTCAACAACTTGTGGCATCGCAAGGTTGGGAAGCATTGCTGGAAGTCGAAGCCAAAAAGCTTTTGCAAAGCGATTGCAAAGAAGTTTGGGACGTTTTGAGCCAGCGCTTCGAGTCGAGCTTGATCAATACGGCCTTGGGTCTGACCCATGGCAAGCGCATGGAAGCTGCGCTGCGTTTGGGGATTGGTCGCAACACTATTACCCGAAAAATTCAAGAACTGGGGTTGGATGGGGCTGAGCGAGTAGTTTCAGAAAATTAATAGCTACCTTGCTACCAGCACAAAGGCATATGCACGCATATGCCTTTTTTTTATGCACGAGAGATTCAGAAGGTGTGGTCTATGTGGCCAGTCCTACATCCAGCGCTTGCCTATGCCGACCGTCTGGGGGGCATGCCGGGTCTGACAATTCCATAAAGCTAGTGCTCGCTTTAGTTTTGTGAGTGCTTCACGATTGACCAGCATGCTTACATTCCCTTTTATTCACGCAAAGGTATGTTCAAGTACCCAGTTCGTTACATACATGGTCTTCTGACGGCAGAGCCTGGCGTTGAGGTGTCAGCGATGACCACAGATCGCCAAATGCTCATAGTCTCTGAACAAGAGAATGCGTATTGGCACATACAGTTTGCACAAGAGCCTTATTACGTGGCTGGTAGAGGGTACGACCAATATAAGCCTGCGTATGAACTGGGCTGGATGGCTGCTTTGCAGCATCCGAATGCTGACTTCGCAGAGTTGGTGCAAGCGCTGGAGATACAGTGGGGTGCCCAGACTACAACCAGTTTGCTGCCATGGCGAGAAGTGCGCCAAGCGGTAAAAGATGCCTGGATGCATGCCCGTGCACAAATGCACAATAGGCAAAGCATCTCCCTGACCGTGATACCCGTACGCGATCTGCCCGCCGTACTCTACCCCTTGCATAAAGGGTGCCAAACGCTGCTACGTGATCTTTGGAGTATGCGTTCTGTGCCTGTGAATGATTTTGCACAACAGGTTATTGAGCGGCATATCGATTTGTTGCAACGATTTATTCAGGTGCTGGGCTCCTTATGCCATAGCAATAAAGTCTCCTTAAACAATGTGAGTCATTGGCCGCAACGGCTATATGTGGGATGGATGACATTTAGATCTCGACTCTCAGAATGGACTCCCGCAGAGGCTTTTGAAGTGTGCGAGCGGCGCGAGCGCAGCTTGCTTTTTGCGTACCAGCGTGCGCTACGCAAAAACTTGCCAGTAGATGTGAAAATTTTGTTAACGCAACAGGCAAAAACGCTGCAGTTGAATTTGGAGAAACTGGTTTGGGTGCGGCATAACTGGTCGCTGTAAAGCTTGGCTTGCTAGTGCCGTGGTGATATGGGTTTTATGCCTCACGCAAATTTTTCTCGGGTGATTGCTCGATCTCGGGTTGTATTCCCACAAGGGCTAATCGGGGATGCATTCAACAATCAATTGCGTGACCACTGATGCATGCAGTGGCACTGGAACGAAGGGGCACGCAATGACAATGCATTACACAGGCGCTTTGCTAGGACGAGAGGCGGTGATTCAATTTCCTGAAAGCACCGCGCAGGTAAGCTATTCCGTGCGTGGCGACCTGATTTGGCGTGTGACGGACAAGAATGGCAATGTGACGCAAGGCAACGAGCGTTTGAGTTACTTGCAGCTTTCCGAGACTTTGCATTTCTTGAACTGGATTGAAAAAACAGGCTTCACGGTAAGTCAAATCATTGATACCGAAAATGGCAAAGTCAAAGCTTTTTGGTCATATGCAGATGAGTTGACGGATCGAGGTCATCGCGCATCCATGTTTGTG
The DNA here is from genome assembly GCF_002501455.1 of Comamonas sp. UBA7840. Taxonomy (NCBI): domain Bacteria; kingdom Pseudomonadati; phylum Pseudomonadota; class Betaproteobacteria; order Burkholderiales; family Comamonadaceae; genus Comamonas; species Comamonas sp. UBA7840. Next base: position 197,757 of record NZ_DLTI01000027.1, read on the forward strand.
GATGGGACGTTCCGGTTTGTCTAGAACCTATCTTTGTGGTCGCGACGTCATCGCTGCCCGAATTTTGAGCACACGCTGCAATCCTAAGCGGGGCGCAGGTTGTGGCGATTTTTCATAGAGTTTTCCACAGCCAAACCCACAGAGATTGGGTACAAGTGCATTAGAAAAAAAGCCCTCGCACACTGTGCAAGGGCTTTTGTTATAGCGTCTGAGCAGTGATAGCTCAGCGCACGATCTCGCTTTCAACGGTCATATCCAAAACATCAATGTGTTTGGATGCATCTGCAGGAGCTTGGTCGCGTGTGAAACGCTTGATACGCAGCACATTACGCACCCCATCTTGATGGGTGTAGCCTTCAATCGAGCCGTAGTAGTTTTGCCATTCGCCCGCGCTTTGTTTGATGCCTTGGCTGCTGTACTGGATCTCTCGCACGCGCAAGCATTGCGCATTCGGAATCAGCGGATGGTTGCATGCAACTTTTTGTGGTGCGACTTCTAGAAAAATGCGTTGGCTGTTGCCATAGAGTGTTTCGTGCGTCGGCGTTCCCTTGAACTGCCAGGAAGCGCCGCCTTCGAATTTCAGCTCTAACGTGGGTGTGGGGCCATCCTTGATTTTCCAAGTCTGCGCTTTGGGTAATTGTTGTGCGACGTTTTGCTCCAATTCCATCAATGCGTTGTCATTGCAAGCCATCATGGTGGCCGCCAAACGGCTGATTTGGATGTGTTCGCCTTGGGTGCTGTAACTACCCATGAGGGTGTTGCACAGGCGATCGACGCTGATGCGCTGGTCGGCAGAAAAATTGACACCGATGGTACGTGCCGTCTTGTCGTTGGAGGCAGGAATTTGCCACTGAGGGTCTGGTGTGCTCTGCGAGGTCAGCGCTTGCTGTAATTCCCAGCGGTGGGATTGCAAGGTGGCCGTAGCCTTGCCCGCTTGCGCTGGTTTTTTAAGGTCTGCAGAGTGTGTGGTGCAGCCCACCAGCATCGTAGTTCCCAGTGCGCAAGCCAACCCCAGTGATTTCAAGGACAACATTCAGTAATAACTCCTGTGTACCGTGCGTTGCGCACGGTGATATACAAGCATGCATGAGAAATGCATGATTTGGTGCATGTATGTAGCGTTTTGTAGTGTAAGACTGTGCCTTGATACCGAATGAGACAGTTTATGGTCCGAGCTTTAGGCATACGCAGTGTGCCAATTGCAAGTAGCTATAAAATCGTGAGCGATTTACCGGTGGGTCAAGCAGCAGTTGTGCACCAGACTCACAATCACAGGTTTCTTGGAAACAGTTATGTCCCATTTTTTCTCAGGCAACTCGGCGCGTCGAATCGTTGGTGCATTCTCAGTGCTGGGGATGGCGGCGCTGCTGACGGCTTGCAGCGGCTTGGGCGGGCGCTCTGCGACCGAAGCGATGCCCAAGGTGGAAGAGAAATTTGGTTCAGCTGCCACCTATTCACGCTTGTTTGATGCGACGCCTGCACAAACGTGTGAAGCAGCGCGCCGCGCATTGCTGAGTCAGGGCTACATCGTCAACAAGGCGGATAAGGAGGTGGTAGAGGGCCAAAAAAGCTTTCAGCCCCAGCCGGACCGCCATGTGCAAATGAATATTCGCGTGACCTGCGTGCCAGAAAGCAGCGATGGCGGCTTGAGCATGGGCTTTGTCAGTGCCTTGCAAGACAGTTTTGCGTTGAAGATGGCCAGCAATTCCGCCAGCCTGGGCGTGAGCATGTTGGGTACTGTCTCTGTGCCCGTGGCAGCAGGTCATGACTCCATGATCAAAATTGGCAGTGAAACCGTAACCAGTGACCAGTTTTATGACAGCTTCTTTGATCTGATGCGCCGCTACCTGCTGGTTGAGGCACCGTAAGGTCTGAGCGAGCTTAGCAAGCGCCCCTAGCCAAGTTTAATGCTATTTAAAAAATAGCTTTGAGCGCTTTATTCATAAGGGTTGATGGCCGATTAGGCTAAAAATAGCGCAGGGTCAACCATGGTGCGGTTGAGCATGACCCCCCAGTGCAAGTGCGGGCCAGTGACGCGGCCGCTGGCGCCAACTTGGCAAAAAGTTTGTCCCGGTTGCAGCACATCGCCAACGCTGCATTGCACACCGGACAGGTGGCAGTACATGGTGAGAAGGCCGCCGCCATGGTTCAGCCACACCGTGGTGCCGTTGAAAAAGTAATCCCCAATATCGACGACCTTACCGGGGAGCGGCGCTACAACACTGGTGCCAGTGGGGGCCGCAATGTCCATTCCACTATGGGGATTGCGTGATTGCCCATTAAAAACGCGGCGCAGCCCAAAACTGCTGGAGCGCGGGCCTGAGCAGGGCGGTTGCATGCGCATGGCCGTCAACGTTGGTGCGGGTGCGCTAAAGAGCGCCATGATGGTTTGCTGGTGCGCCCGTTCGCGTTCATGCCGCGCCAAGTCTTGGGGCGCTAAATCTACCGTTTTAGGGGCAACTTTCAGGCGCTGCTCGGCATACTGCTTGTCGCTCACGCTGTAATCGAGCGATTGCATGCCATCGTCGTTGCGCACCGTGACGGTGTGTACGCCGAGCTTGGCCGACAGTGGAATGCCTACCAGCGCTGTCCATTCAATCATGTCCCCCACCACCAGCACGGGGGTACCTTCGGCAGTAGTGACCTTGGGCTGTGCGGAAGAGGGGCCCAGCGAAAGCCGAGCCACACCGCCGGGAACCCGGCTGTCCACCGGGAACAATCCGCTGTCTGATGCAGGCCTGGCCCAAGCTGGGAGTGCGGCGCAGGCGCTGAGATGGGCCAGTGCCACGAGATATTGACGACGCTGCATGAAGAGTTCCGATCCGATTCGCATCTAGGGATTGTCGCGTGCTGCCGCTGCGTTTGTATGTCAGCAAGTGACAGGTGCTGCGGCTGGCGTGTTCTTGACGTGGCGCAGAGTGCGGCCCTGGGGCTGCGCTGACACTGTGAACTTGCCGCGCGCAGGTGGGTTGCGGCGGATTTCTAGAAGGTATTTCTCAATGCAAACATTTCGCATCGTAGTCATTGGCGCTGGTGAAACAGGCACTCCTTTGCTTCAACAGCTGTTGAGTGCCCCGTTTGTCAAACTCATCGGCGTGGCGGATTTGAACTTGGAGCTGCCCGGCATTGCCTTGGCACGCCAGCACCAAATTCCTGTGACGGATAACTTTATGGACTTGGTCAGCCAAGGCACAGAGGTCGACATCATTATTGATGTGACGGGCGCAGCCAAGGTGCGTGAGCAGCTGCGTCAATACATGGTGGATTCGCACAATGCACACACCGTCATCATGCACGAGCGTATTGCGCTGCTGATGATGTCGCTGTCGGCAGGGCACCTGGTCGATGGCAAACACGGCGTGCAGCAGTACGCCTAAAAGCATAGCTGCTGGCGCTTGTGTATAAAGCGCCAGCGCTGGTTTTTGTCAGATATCAAAAAAGGCTGCCTTGGGCAGCCTTTTTGTTTGCGTGTGCGTATGCGTATTTGTATGTGCATGCAGCGAACCCTGTCTTGTTGTATCGGGTGCTGTGTCTTGCAGGTGCCAGCGGGTCTACAAGCCGCTGCCAATACTCAGCAATTGGGGTAAGGTTTGCGGGTGGTTGTTGAGCTTGAACTCACCGTGCGCAAATTCCAAGGCTGCCTCGACGGTATCGCCTTGCTGCAGCACCACCCCTTGGCTCAGCAGCGTCTTCAGGCGTTTGTGCACACCATCTTCCACTGCGGCTTGCAGCTCTTCTGCTTCCAGCGCATGGTTCATCTGCTCCAGCAGTGCAAGGTAATCGTTGCGCACTTTGGCTTCCAGCAGCTGTACCAAGGTCGGCAACGGCAAGGCGGTGCGCAATTGCCCTTCCAGATCGGTGCCCGGGTTAAATGCTCCAGGTTGTGTGCCGGTATACGCAAGGCGTGCGGAGAAGGAGACGGGGCCATCAGCGCTTTGCATGCTCAGGCGGGAAATGGCCAGTTCGGGCTTGCCAGCCAGCAATGCGGGCAAGCTGCTCTGCCAGTCCAGCGCTTGGGCATCACTGCCGGCCTGTAGCCAAACAACGAGTTGGTTGAGCCAGTCTGCGTCCCAGTTTTTGAATTGCATGCTCAGCGCGAAGTCGTTGGCATGCAAGCTGGGCATCTCCAGTTGCTGCAGCTGAACGTCCATGCCGGATTGCACCAGCTTGTCTTGCAGCACGTTGCTGGTGTTGAGCATCAGCCCCTGTAATTTCAATTGGGTGTCGTCTTCGGTGTTCTGGGCCGCCAGCAGGCCAATTTTCAGCGCAGTGGGCCCCAGCCAGAAGCTATAGCCAGCAGGCATGTGCGTATCGAACGTGATTTCAGTGTCTTCCACGTCCAGGCGGCTGCCATCTTCCACCTTGACGCGCAATACCGGCATGCGCACCCAGCCTTGCGTGTCGGTGCGCTCGGGCGAGAGTGTCCATTCGGCTTGCAGTCCTCCCCAGGTCAGCGAAGAGTCGTCTGCAAAGCTGGCTGTAAAGTTGGGAGAAAACAGGGTGTGTGCGGTACCGCCAGACCAATTGGCGGTGGTGACCCACTCCAGTGCTGCACGGTCACGCAAAGCTTCGAGCAGCTGCGGGTCGCTGTCTTCGGGCAGCAAAAACTGTGACACTACTTTGGCAGCTTTGCCCATGGGCCAAGGGCCATGCAGAATGTCGTGGGTGACGGTGATGTCGTAGACATCCTCTTCGCTGGCAAACGACCACAGCGTTTGCGCGCGCGAACTCAGCAGGCCGCGGTCGTATTCCAGCACACGCACGGTAAAGCCATCTTCGGAGCTCCAGACATCGGCGGTTTGCTCCAGTGCTTCTTGAATTTTTCCTCCGATGTAATAGCTGGTGGTCAGCCCGCCAGCAACAGCCAGTGCGCCTGCGCTGAGAACGCCGATGGCCAGTTTTTTCATGATTGCCCCTTGTTGATCGTGCGTGGGTACAAAGCCAAGCTTTGCGCTGAAAGATTTTAGGGACGGCGTTGGCGCTGCTGCCGATGTGGGGGCGTTTGTTGTTTTTTATTCTCAAAATTGCTAGCTGCCCACGTAACAAGCACAAGCGCTAGCCTGCATTTTTCTTACAAATACTTGCGTATAAGCACGCCCTTCACCATGAGCTTGTGTAGCTACACAAGGTTTATGAAACTCTATGAATAAGCCTTGGGTGCTGCGCAGTGCGTTGGCACACGCAAAAAAGGCTGCTTTGCAGCAGCCTTTGGGGTTGAGGGACAAGCGCTTAGTGCTTTATTTGCCCCACGAATCCTTCAAGCCGGTGATCTTGTTGAACACGGGCTTGGCCGCACTGTGGTCTTTGCGGTCTGCCACAAAGTAGCCAAAACGCTCGAACTGGAACTTGTCATCCGCCTGGGCGGTTTTCAGCGACGGTTCAACATAGGCAGTTACTACCTTCAGGCTGTCGGGGTTCAGCAGGGCCAGGAAGTCCTTGCCGCCCGCATCGGGCTGCGCATCGGTGAACAGGCGGTCGTACAGGCGCACTTCGGCTTGCAGGCCGTCGGCCACGCCCACCCAGGTGATGGCCGCCTTGACCTTGACTGCGTCGGCGCCGGGGGTGCCGCTCTTGGTGTCGGGCACCACGGTGGCCAGCACCTTGGTGATGGTGCCGTCGGCATCCTTTGCGCAGCCCGTGCACTCGATCACATAGCCACCCTTCAGGCGCACCTTGTTGCCGGGGAAAAGGCGCTTGTAGCCCTTGGGGGGCACTTCGGCAAAGTCCTCGCGCTCGATCCACACTTCACGGCCCAGGGTGAAGTGGCGCTCAGGCACGGTTGCGCCTTCGGCGTGGTGGGGCAGGGCGGGCAGGCTGCAGGCTTCCAGGTGCGCGGCATCGCCGAACACCTCGGCCCAGTTGGTCAGCTCCAGCTTCACAGGGTCCAGCACTACCATGGCGCGGTGGGCCTGGTTTTCCAAGTCTTCGCGCAGGCAGCCATCCAGCGTGGCGTAGTCGATCCAGCTGTAGTCCTTGGTCACACCGATGCGTTCGCAGAAATTGCGGATGGACGCAGGGGTGTAGCCACGGCGGCGCAGGCCGACGATGGTGGGCATGCGCGGGTCGTCCCAGCCGACCACGAACTGGTTGTCCACCAGGTGCTTGAGCTTGCGCTTGCTGGTGATCACATAAGTGAGGTTCAGGCGCGAGAACTCGTACTGGCGCGGCTGGGGTGCGGCAATCAGGCCACCTTCGCGCAGGTGGTCCAGCAGCCAGTCGTAGAAGGGGCGCTGGTCTTCAAATTCCAGCGTGCAAATGCTGTGGGTGATGTGCTCCAGCGCGTCCTCGATGGGGTGGGCGAAGGTGTACATCGGGTAGATGCACCACTGGTTGCCGGTGTTGTGGTGCTCGGCATGGCGCACGCGGTAGATGGCGGGGTCGCGCAGGTTGATGTTGGGCGCAGCCATGTCGATCTTGGCACGCAGCACGGCGGCACCGTCGGCCAGCTGGCCGTTTTTCATGTCGGCGAAGCGCTGCAGGTTCTCGGCCACGCTGCGGTCGCGGAACGGGCTGTTCACGCCGGGGCGGGTGAAGTCGCCACGGTTGGCCTTCATGTCTTCGGCGGATTGCTCGTCCACATAGGCCAGGCCCTGCTCGATAAGGTACACGGCGGCGCGGTACATGAAGTCGAAGTAGTTGCTGGCGTAATACAGGTGGCTCTCGCCATTCGCACCTTGCCAGTCGAAGCCCAGCCACTGGACGGCATCCTTGATGCTATCCACGTACTCTTGGTCTTCCTTTTCGGGGTTGGTGTCGTCAAAGCGCAGGTGGCACACACCGCCATAGTCCTTGGCCAGGCCGAAGTTCAGGCAGATGGACTTGGCATGGCCCACGTGCAGGTAGCCATTGGGCTCGGGGGGGAAGCGGGTGCGGATCTTGGCTACGTCCACCTGGCCTTGCTGGTGGTGCTGTGCATCTCCAGGTGTACCGCCCCAATGGCGACTGGCGTGGGTGCCTTTGTCCAAGTCGGCTTCAATGATTTGGCGCAGGAAGTTGGTGGGTTTGACCACTTCTGCATTTTCGTTGTGGGTGTTGGCGGGTGTGCTCATATCCCACCGATTGTAGGTCGCCTCGCAACAAAGGGCAGGCACTGCGGGTGTTGCAACCTCTGCCATTCGATACAAGCTTTTACCCTTTGCTTGACATCCTGGGCCTACCCTCAGGCGTTAAGTCAGCAACTACAACGACGAAAGGACACCGCCACATGAACCTTGCCCTGACTTCCATGCGCCAATGGGCGACGCACGGCTTGGCAGCCTTGGGCGTGTTGGCCGCTGTGTCAACAGGCAGTGCACACGCCGGAAATGTGGGGATTTCCGTGGGTATTCATGTACCGGGAGCACCGGTTTACGTGATGCCACCGCCGCCCCCACCGCCCCGTGTGCATTACTACCACCCGGTTCCCCCGCCAGTTGCTTATTACCCGCCTCCGGCCGCGATAGGGTATTGGGGGCCACCGCCGCACCACCATAAAAAGTCCTATAAACAATACCGCAAAGAGTACAAGCGCTATCACAAGCACCACTACCGCGATTACGACGATGATTGATCGCTGGGCGTGGGTGGCCTGAGATCGCCCCTTACAAGAGCCGCATAATCGCGGCTCTTGTTGTTTCTAAGAGTTGCTGCAATGACGAAAACCGTATTTGTCTTGAATGGCCCTAACTTGAACCTGCTGGGTACGCGTGAACCCGCGGTGTATGGCGCGCAAACACTGACGGATGTGCAAAACCTGTGCGCGCAGGCGGCTGCGCGCCACGGTTTGGCGCTGCGGTTTCACCAGAGCAACCATGAGGGGCAACTGATTGACTGGATCCATGAGGCGGGCCAGCTTTATGCCCAAGGCGAATTGGCGGGTCTGATCTTCAACGCCGGCGCCTACACCCACACCAGCATTGCCTTGATGGATGCCGTGAAAGGCACGGGCGTGCCGCTGCTGGAGTTGCACATCAGCAATGTGCATGCGCGCGAGGCATTCCGCCACCACTCTTACCTGTCACTCGTAGCGCGTGCAGTGGTCTGTGGCCTGGGAGTGCCCGGTTATGCGCTGGCGGTGGATGCCGTGGCGCAATGGTGATGCTGCGCCACGCAGCGTGAAACAGGGAGCAAGCAGGTGAGTGACGACGTAGAAACAGTGGCATTGCCGTGGCCTGCCGATGCAGCAGGCGATGCCGAGATGGCTGCAGGGCGGGTGCAAAGCACCGAAGTGTTGGACTGGCAAGCGAGGGCGAAGCGCATCGCGCATGCCCACGCAGGGGGAAGCACAGTGCTGCACCACTGGGTGCCTGCGCAGCCCAATGGCTTGGCACCGCTGGTGCTGTTGCACGGTGGCAGTGGCAGCTGGACGCATTGGGTGCGCAGCATCGGCCCGCAGCTGGAGGCGGGGCATGACGTGTGGGCCGTGGATTTGCCGGGCTTTGGCGCCTCGGACGTGCCGCCGGGCGTGGTGGATGCCGACGGCATGCTGCCCGTGCTGGCCGATATGCTGCAAGCACTTTTCCCGCTGCAAACTGTACGTCTTATAGGTTTTTCATTTGGCGGGATGACAGCATGCATGCTGGCTGCCGCTTATCCGCATCTGGTACAGCAATTAGTGGTGGTGGGTGCCCCGGGGATCGGGCTGACAAACAAGCACCCATTCCGCCTCAAGGGCTGGCGTCATCTGTCTGAGCCACGCGAGCAGTTGCGCAACCATGTGTTCAATTTGGGTGAGCTGATGCTGCATGACCGCACAGCGATTGACCGCAACACCGTCGCGCTGCATGTGGCGAATGTGCAGCGCGATCAGCTGCCGCGCCGCCGCATCTCCAGCACCGATGTGCTGGTGCGCGCACTGGCGCAGGTGGAATGCCCGGTGGCGGCCATTTATGGCGCCTGCGATGCGCTGTACCCCGGTACGTTGGATGAGGTGGAGCGTTTGATGGCTGCCCATGCCCGCCATTGGCAAGGCATGCAGCGCATTGCAGGTGCAGGCCACTGGGTGCAGTACGAAAGTCCTGCCGCATTTCACGCAGCGCTGCTGCCTTTGCTGGCGGCCTAAGCCCCCATGCGCTGGAAACTGGAGCCTGCAGAAGTCACTTGGACGGCGGTGCGCGCCCAAGGTGCGGGCGGGCAAAACGTCAACAAAGTCTCCAGCGCCGTGCATTTGCGTTTCGATGTACCGGCCTCGTCATTGCCCGATGAACTGAAAGCGCAGTTGCTGGCATGCGCTGACCAGCGCATCACCCAAGACGGCGTGGTGGTCATCAAAGCGCAAAGCCACCGCACGCAAGAGCTGAACTTGCAAGACGCCATGCAGCGGCTGCACGCCCTGATTGCGCAAGCTGCCTATGTGCCCAAGGCCCGCAAAGCCACCAAACCCACCAGAGCCTCGCAAAAACGGCGCGTAGAGGGCAAAAAGCGCGCCGGAGTCACCAAGGCGTTGCGCGGTAAAGTGGATTGGTAAGGGGCTTGGAGGGTAGATTGGTTTGATATTTGAGACAGTGAGTGCTTGTCGGGCTAACTAGTTTTCTTGGTGGGACGGCCTAAGATAGCCTGCATGACCCACATTGCTTCATCCTCGCTGCCTGCTTCGTCTGCCTCGTCCAACCCTGCATCTCTGCCGGTGCTGTTTGTGTCGCACGGCTCACCCATGTTTGCCTTGGAAGCCGGTGACACCGGGCCAGCGCTTACCCACTGGGGCCAAGACCTGCGGGCGCGCTATCCGCAGCTGCGCGGGGTGGTCATCATGTCACCGCACTGGATGGCGCGTGGCGTGTGGGTGATGAGCAACCCGCAGCCTGAGACCTGGCACGATTTTGGTGGTTTCCCCCCACAGCTGTACACCTTGCAGTACCCCGCCTCAGGCGCGCCGGCTTTGGCGCAGGATGTGCTGGGGGCTTTGCAGCAAGCAGGTATTGCCGCAGAAGCCGATGTGCGCCGCCCCTTGGATCACGGTGCATGGGTGCCACTGATGCACCTGTTTCCGCAGGCCGATGTGCCTGTGGTGCAGGTGGCGTTGCCCGTGGGCGCTGATGCCCACGCGGTGTACGCCCTGGGCCAGGCCCTGCAGAGCCTGCGCGCGCAAGGCGTGCTCATCATTGGCAGCGGTAGCATGACGCACAACCTGCGCGAATTTTTTGGCGGGCAGCAGCAGGCGGCCGACTACGTGGTGGAATTTAGCCGTTGGGTAGAAATGCAATTGCAAGCGGGCCAGATCGATACGCTGCTGGACTGGCAGCAACGCGCCCCCCATGCGCTGCGTGCCCACCCCACCGATGAGCACTTTTTGCCGCTGTACTTTGCCTTGGGCGCAGGGGGGGCTGGCGCAAAGCCCCACTACCTGAGCCGAGAAGTGATGTACGGCATGCTGGCCATGGATGCATTTGCCCTGCACAACGAATAATTGATAGCTGCTAGCGCTTGCTGCATAAGCGCTAGAGGTACTTTTTATTAAATTGAAATACCTTAAAGCGGTGCAGCAGTCACCTTGGTTGGCTGCAGAAAGATAACGCGATGTTGAAACTTCCCTTGAATGCCTTGTACCGCCCAGCACAGGCGGGCGCGCAGCAACCGTGGCTGCTGGTGCTGATGCACGGTGTGGGCAGCAATGCGCAAGATTTGTTTGGCTTGTCAGACGTTGTACCGCCGCAATACCACGTGCTGAGCTTGCAGGCCCCACACCCCATGGGGCCGAATGCGTTTGCATGGTTCATGTTCTCGGTCGCCGCAGACGGTACGCGCCAGATTGACGAAGGCCAAGAACAGCACAGCCGTGCCTTGGTGGCGCAGACCGTGGCTGCTGCCAGCGCCCAGCTGGGCATTCCCGCCGAGCGGGTGATTGTGGGGGGCTTTAGCCAGGGTGGCATCATGAGCTTGAGTCTGCTGCTGACTCAGCCCGCGTTGCTGCACGGCATTTGCGTGTGGCACAGCCGTTTGCTGCCCGAAGTGCTGCCCTTGCAAGCCCCGGCCACGGCGCTGGAAGATCGCCATGCCTGGATCAGCCACGGCACCCAAGACCAGGTCATCCCACTGGTCAGCGCGCACGCCATTCGCAACCATTTGCAAACGCTGCCGCTGGAGTTGCGCTACCGCGAATACCCTTGTCAGCACACCATTCATCCGCAAGAGCTGCAAGACAGCATGCAGTGGCTGGCCCAGCAGGCCAGTGCGTCTGAAAAATAAGAGCTGCTGGTGCAGGTGGGGCAAGGGTTAGCGTGCTAAATAATGCACTTTTTACATAGCGCAAACTTTGGCCGTATCGTGGGCGCACAATGACTTGGTAGTGCCGCCATTGACTTGTGGCGGTGTCCGGCAGACGATGTCTACCTAGCTTCAGAAAGGATGAGCATGTTTCCTGAGTACCGCGAACAAATCGCCCACCTGCGCGCCACGGACCGGCACTTCAGCCGTCTTTTTGAGGAACACAATCTGCTCGATCACGAAGTGCAGCAACTGGAGTCCAAGCACTCGCCTGCCTTTCAAATTGAAATTGATGCGCTGAAAAAGCAAAAACTGGCCTTGAAAGAGCAGCTCTACAGCCTGCTGCGCCAGGAGGCTGCTGACGCCCCCTGAGCCAGCCTGGAAAAGCACCGATGGGTGCTTTTTTTATTTCTGCGCAAGCACGTAGGGCTGTTACAGCCTTGTGCTTGCACCGCCTTCACAATCAATTTGCCCACCTGGGGGGGCACAGCTGCCCCACCTGTTGTTGACGAAAGGAAGCTTATGTTCACTCAGTACCAGGAACAAATCGAGCAGCTGCGCGCTACCGATAAAAACTTCAGCCGCTTGTGCGAGAAACACAGCGCGCTGGATGCCGAGGTGGAGGCTCTGGTGCAGCGCAAGTCGCCCAGTCTGCAGGTTCAAATTGAGAACCTGAAAAAACAGAAACTGGCCGTCAAAGAAGAGATATACAACATGCTGCAGCAAGCGCAGCCTATATTGGCGCTGAAACAGCAGAAGAACTATATGGATCAGGCCAAGCTGGCCGAAATGTCGGGGGTGCGGCTCAGCGCATAAATCGCTGGTGCATGCACTTGAACTGACAAGGCGCCTTCAGGCGCCTTTTGTTTGGGGAGCAGTGGCACGGGCTGGGCGCTGAAACAGTGCATCCAGCAGGGGAGTGAGGGTGGGCAGTGCATGGGCAAATGCGCTGGGTGCAACCCAATATGCTTCGCAGGCTACGGCAAAAAACTCGGCCGGATCGGTGGCCGCATAGGCGTCAAGCCACGGTGCAGGCTGGCCAAAGCGCTGGTGGGCGGCCAGCGCTTCGCAAAAATCTGCATAGGCCGCCTGCCACGTAGCGGCCCAGTGTTGCCTTGCTTGTGCAGCCGAGTGGTAGCCCAGGAACCCGGCGGGCAGCGGTGGGCAACCATCGACACCGCCATTGGCCATGTCCAGCTTGTGTGCAAACTCATGGATCACCACATTGCTGTTGACGCCCCATTGCGCATGCCCGCCGCGCTGTACGGCAGACCAGCTCAGGGAGATGGGGCCACGCTCCATGGCCTCGCCCATCAGCGTTTCTTGGTAGTGGTGCACCACCCCAGCGGCATCACGTACATGGCGGCGTGCCAGTATGTCTGCGGGGTAGACAATGATGCCGACAAAGTCGTCATACCAGCGCAGCGCCTGAGGGGGCGTGCCCCAGTGAATCAGCAAGACGCAGGCCTGCGCCGCGATAGACAGCGCCATGGCATCGGTAATAACGAGGCCTTGGGCGCCTGTGAATTGCTTGCGCTGCAAAAAATGGGCGCACAGCGCTTTCAATTGCTGTTGCTCGGTAGCCGTCAATTGCTGCAAGAAAGGCAGCGCTTGCAGTGTCGACTGCCACAGCGCCGGGGGGATTTCTGGCGGCGCCCCAAAGGGGCGAAAGCGCCACCTGCGCAGCCAGTCGGAAAGTGCTTTCCACATCGAGGGCACAACCCTATAGCGGCACGCGCTGCCAGCTTTGTGGCGTGATGCGCAATACCTCGGCTCGGCGCGAGTTGCCGTCAATGTGCCAGTCACTCAGCACAATGCGCGCGCGTGCTTGGCCTGCGGCATCAGGCGGCAGAGCGTGGTCTCCGGGGAGGTGGGTGTGGCCATGAATAAGCCATTGCGCCTGGGCTTGTTCGAGCCAGTCGCTGACCATGGCGCTATCGGCGTCGGCATACGGCGCGCCCGATTGCTTGCGCTGCTCGCTTTCAGAGCGCGCCGACTTGCCAATCGCACGGCGTACTGCCAGTGGCTGGCTGAGCAATTGCTGCTGCCAGGCCGCCGAGCGGCTGAGGCTGCGAAATTGCTGGTACTGCACATCGTCTAGGCACAGGGCATCGCCATGGCTTAACACGATGCGGCGCTGGCCCCACGCCAACACGGTGGGGTCGGCCAGCCCGGTCATGCCCGTGGCTTGCAAGAACGCATCACCGGCCAGGAAGTCGCGGTTGCCCACCATGAAAAACAAGGAGCGCTTCGCGCTTGCTGCACTTAGGGTTGCGCCACATTCGGCTTCAAAACTGCCAGGTTCTAGCAAGGCATCGTCACCGACCCAGACTTCAAAAATATCGCCCAGCAAAAAGATGGCATCTGCCGCGCTAGAGGCCAGATAGTCACGCCAGGCCTGCACGGTGGCGGGCTCGCTGGGGTCAAGGTGCAGGTCGGAAATAAATTCGACCGTGTGCCAGTGCGCAGGAGCAATCAGCTCGGGCATGGCAGGCACGGTCGAATTCATGTCCGTTGCTTGCGATGCAAGTTTCAACGGTTGCATGGGGGCAAATTACAGGGCCACGGCCTTGTCGATCACCACGGTGTCAAAAGGCACGTCGTCGTGGAAGCCCTTGCGGGTGGTGCGCACTTTTTTGATGGCATCCACAATGTCTTCACCCTTGACCACCTTGCCAAACACGGCATAGCCCCAGCCTTGGGCGGAGGGTGCAGTGTGGTTCAGGAAGTCGTTGTCCACAGTGTTGATGAAGAACTGTGCTGTGGCGCTGTGTGGGTCGCTGGTGCGAGCCATGGCGATGCTGTACTTGGCGTTCTTCAGGCCGTTCTTGGCTTCGTTTTCGATGGGGTCGTTGGTGGGCTTTTGCTTCATGTCAGCAGTGAAGCCGCCACCTTGGATCATGAAGTTCTTGATCACGCGGTGAAAGATGGTGCCGTTGTAGAAGTCGTTCTTCACGTAATTCAAGAAATTTTCGGTCGACTTGGGGGCATTCACAGCGTCCAGCTCGAGGGTGATCACGCCTTGAGTGGCGGTGTCTGCCACATTGATGGTGACGTGCAGTTCAACTTGAGGGTTGCTCATGGGACAACTTTCTAAAAAAGGGGTGAAAAATAAATAGGCGGCAAGCCGTAATCACTTCAACACGGTGGCAGAAGTAATGGTGACGGCCGAGACCGGAACATTCTGGTGCATGCCGCGGTTGCCTGTAGGCACGGTACGGATTTTGTCAATCACTGCTTGGCCTTGCACCACCTTGCCAAATACGGCGTAGCCGTGGCCGTCGGGGTTGGGGGCGTTCAGCATGTCGTTGTTGGCAACGTTGATGTAGAACTGCGAGGTGGCCGAGTTGGGGTTGCCGGTGCGCGCCATGGCAATGGTGTAGCGGTCGTTCTTCAGGCCATTCTTGGCTTCCAGCGGAATCGGTGCGCGCGTGGGCTTTTGCTGCATGTCGGCAGTGAAGCCACCGCCTTGGATCATGAAGCCATCAATCACGCGGTGAAACACGGTGCCTTCGTAGTGTTTGTCATTCACGTACTGCAAAAAGTTTTCCACGGTTTTGGGGGCCTTGGCAGGCTCCAGCTCCACCACAAACTCGCCTTGACTGGTTGCAAACTTAACGCGCGGATTGGCAGCGCTTTGGGCGCAGGCCCAAGTGCTGACACTGGCCAACACCAAGCTGGCCAGAGAAAGTGAAACGGTTCTGCGGGACAAGGTCATGGCAGGGCTCCTGAGAGATGTAGCAATCCAAAAAAACGAAAGTCAAAGGCCAGCGTGGCTGGCCTTTGCTTGTGGGAGTCTGGGCTGCAGCAGAGGTTCAATCAACGTGCCGCAGGCTGCAGCATTTCAGTCAGCGTGGTCAACTTGAGCCGCAATGGGCGATTGGCGCTATTGAGTTTGAGGGACTGACTGTAGGAGTCATGCGCCAAACGGGCATAAATGTCTCCCAGGTTTTCGTGCGCCACCGCGTAGTTGGGGTTGTTGCGCACTGCCATTTCCAGGGCGCTGCGAGCCTTGTTCAACTGGTTTTGGCTGGCGTAAATGACCGCCAGGTTGTTGTATGGCTCCGGCAGCTCGGGATACTCCTCAATCAGCGCCTGGAAGGTGCTGGTGGCTGCCGCCCAATCACCTGCCTTGGATTGGGCCACGCCCTTGAGGAAACGCATTTGCGGATCGCGCGGATTGCTGGCGAGGTATTGGTCGGCCTTGGCAATCGCTTCGGCGGTGTTGCCCGACTTGGCCAACGTCGCAACATCGCCATACATATCGGCCTGCGCAACACCTGCGATCAAACAACCAGACAGAGCCAGCAGGCGCAACAGGGATCGAGGGCGGAGGGTGATGGGCATGTAGGTGCTTTCCAAGGGCGACAGGAGTCCGCCAGCGTGGCGGGCTTATACTGCGCAAGATTGTAGCTGAGGGGTGTGCTGGCGTTTGGCGTTGGCGCTCCTGTGTGCGCAGGCCTTGTCCCGGCTACATGGAGACTTTGCTGCGCCGTTGATGCAGCTGCAGCTCCACCCAATCTTCCGTTTCTGACACCCCATGAGTTTGCGTATCTACAACACGCTGTCGCGTGCATTGGAAGCGTTTTCGCCGCTAGAACCCGGCCATGTGCGCATGTATGTGTGCGGCATGACCGTGTACGACCTCTGCCATCTGGGCCACGCCCGCTCCATGGTGGCGTTCGACGTGGTGCAGCGCTGGCTGCGCGCCAGCGGCTACCGTGTGACCTATGTGCGCAATATCACGGATATTGACGACAAGATCATCAAGCGCGCCGTGGAAAACGGTGAAACCATCCGCAGCCTGACCGATCGCATGATCGACGCGCTGCACCAGGATGCCGATGCGCTGGGCATTGAGCGCCCCACCCACGAGCCGCGTGCCACCGAATACGTGCCCCAAATGCTGCGCATGATTGGCACGCTGCAGCAAAAAGGCCTGGCCTACCAAGCGGGCAATGGCGATGTGAACTATGCCGTGCGCAAGTTCCCCGGCTACGGCAAGTTGTCGGGCAAATCGCTGGATGAATTGAATGCGGGTGAGCGCGTGGCCGTGGCCGATGGCAAGCACGACCCGCTGGACTTCGTGCTGTGGAAATCGGCCAAGGCCGACGAGCCTGCCGATGTGAAATGGCAAAGCCCGTTTGGTGAAGGCCGCCCTGGCTGGCATATCGAGTGCTCGGCCATGGGCTGCGAAATGCTGGGCGAAAGCTTTGATATTCACGGTGGTGGTGCGGACTTGCAGTTTCCGCACCACGAAAACGAAATCGCACAAAGCGAGGGCGCGACCGGCAAGCCGTTTGCGCAGATGTGGATGCACAACGGCTTTATCAATGTCGATAACGAAAAGATGTCCAAGTCACTGGGCAACTTCTTCACCATCCGCGATGTGCTCGAGGAATACGACGCGGAAACCGTGCGTTTCTTTGTGGTGCGCAGCCACTACCGCAGCCCGCTGAATTATTCAGATGTGCATTTGGACGATGCGCGCAATGCCTTGAAGCGCCTGTACACCGCCTTGAGCTTGGTGCAGCCCGCTGATGTGCAGATTGATTGGAGTAATCCTTACGCCGCTCGCTTTAAGGCGGCGATGGACGAAGACTTTGGCACGCCCGAAGCAGTGGCCGTATTGTTTGATTTGGCTGGTGAAGTCAATCGCACCCAATCGCCCGAAGTGGCGGGCATGCTCAAAGCCTTGGCGGCGTGCTTGGGTTTGCTGCAAGACGATGCGCAAAAGTTTTTGCAAGCCGGTGCGGCAGGCGTTGATGTGGTGGCGATTGAGGCGCAAATTGCTGCCCGTGCTGCGGCCAAAGCCGACAAAAACTGGGCCGAGGCTGATCGCATTCGCAAGGCGCTGCTGGAGCAGGGTATTGTGCTCAAAGACTCGGCTGCAGGCACCACCTGGGAGGCCGCTCAGTAAACACTGAGTGTGCATTGCTTTATGTCTCCCTCTCCCAAAGAGTTGTCTCTGCCACCTGCCCATGCGCCTGCTTACTGGGCTGAAGCATGCAAGCATCTGGTCAAAAAAGACCGGGTCATGCGCCGCCTGATTCCCCAGTTCAGCGCAGAAGCCTTGCAAACGCGGGGCGATCCCTTTATTACACTGGCGCGCTCCATCGTGGGGCAGCAGGTTTCGGTGAAATCTGCGGCTTCCATTTGGAAGCGTTTTAGTGCGCTGCTGCCCGAAATCACACCCTCGCAATTGTTGTTGCTGAAAATCGATGACATGCGTGGCGCCGGCCTGTCGGCGCGCAAGGTGGATTATCTGGTCGATCTGGCGTTGCACTTCACCGAAAACCGTTTGCATGTGCAAAGCTGGGCGCAGATGGACGATGAATCCATCATTGCGGAACTTACCGCCATCCGTGGCATTGGCCGCTGGACGGCGGAGATGTTCTTGATTTTTTACCTGCTGCGGCCCAACGTTTTGCCTTTGGATGACGTGGGTTTGCTCAAGGGCATTAGCCAGAGCTATTTTTCGGACGATCCTGTGAGCCGCAGTGATGCCCGAGAAGTTGCTGAGGCTTGGAAGCCCTGGTGCACCGTGGCAACTTGGTATATTTGGCGCTCGCTCGACCCGCAGCCTGTGGCCTATTGAATAATTCCTAGGCCCCATCGCGCAGGCCGGGACAAGGAGAAATAACTTGGCGAAAAAAACCTTTCTGGACTTTGAACAGCCCATTGCTGAACTCGAAGCCAAAATCGAAGAACTGCGTTATGTGCAGACGGAAAATGCAGTGGATATCTCGGATGAGATCGATCAACTCAGCAAAAAGAGCAACCAGCTCACCAAGGACATCTACAGTGATCTGACCCCCTGGCAGATCACCAAGATTGCGCGCCACCCTGAGCGCCCTTACACGCTGGACTATGTGCGCGAGTGCTTTACCGACTTTGTCGAAATGCACGGTGACCGCCATTTTGCGGACGACAAATCCATTGTCGGCGGCTTGGCGCGCTTCAACGGCCAGCCTTGCATGGTGATTGGCCATCAAAAGGGTCGTGACACCAAGGAGCGCGCGCTGCGCAACTTTGGCATGACCAAGCCCGAAGGCTATCGCAAGGCGCTGCGTCTGATGAAGACGGCCGAAAAGTTCAAGCTGCCCGTGTTCACCTTTGTAGATACGCCGGGCGCTTTCCCAGGCATTGATGCGGAAGAGCGCAGCCAGTCCGAAGCAATTGGCCGCAACATCTACGAAATGGCCCAGTTGCAAACCCCCATTATCACCACCGTGATTGGCGAAGGTGGCTCCGGCGGTGCGCTGGCGATTTCGGTGGCCGACCAGGTATTGATGCTGCAGTACTCCGTGTACTCGGTGATCAGCCCCGAAGGTTGCGCTTCTATCCTGTGGAAGACCGGCGAGAAGGCAGAGTTGGCGGCAGAAGCCATGGGCATCACTGCCCACCGCCTGAAGGCGCTGGGTTTGGTTGACAAAATTGTGAACGAGCCCGTCGGTGGTGCGCACCGCGACCATAAGCACATGGGCAGCTTGCTCAAGCGTGCGCTGAACGATGCATGGCGCCAACTGTCTGACTTGAAGCCCCAGGAGCTGCAAGACCGCCGTTACGAACGTCTGCAAAGCTACGGTCGTTTCACCGACACCAAAGCCAGCTAATGCGTGCGCAGCGCAGTGTGGTTTGCATGACAAACTGCGCTACATCACACTGAAATGGCCCTGCGGGGCCATTTTTGTTGGGCGCTGTGCGCGAGCTGATGGAGAATCCACATTTTTTGATAGCTGTTAGCGCTTGTATTTAAAGATTTTTGATGTTTTTTGATGCTGAGATCTTTATTACATAAGCGCTGCTAGCTCCTAAATTAAAGGTAATCAGGTGACGGTTTCAGTCGATCAGGCGATGCAAGTGTTTGCGCCTGCATTGCCGCTGGCGGTGGCCTACAGCGGTGGCGCAGATTCCACCGTTTTGCTGCATGCCTGCGCGCAGCGCTGGCCGGGGCAGGTCGTCGCCATCCATGTACACCATGGCTTGCAAGCTGCTGCCGATGGGTTCGCGGCGCATTGCCGCGCCAGCTGCGCCGCACTGCATGTACCTTTGGCGGTGGCGCATGTGGATGCGCGGCCCCGTGCAGGACAAAGCCCGGAAGAGGCTGCGCGCCACCACCGTTACAGCGCCTTGGTGGAGCAAGCGCGCAGTGCTTTTGCGCAGCCTGCGGCCAGCATTGCCTTGGCTCAGCATGCCGACGACCAGGTCGAAACCTTGTTGCTGGCGTTGTCGCGTGGGGCAGGGGTGGCAGGCCTGGCAGCCATGTCCGCGCAATGGCAGCGCGATGGCATGGACTGGTGCCGACCACTGCTGCGTGTGAGTGGACCAGACATTCGTTCCTGGCTGAAAGCGCACCACATCGCATGGGTGGAAGACCCCACCAACACCGACCCCAGCTACACCCGCAACCGCATCCGCGCGCAGTTGCTGCCCGTGCTGGAGCAGGTTTTTCCGCAGTTTCGCGACACATTTGCGCGCAGCAGCGCCCATGCCGCGCACGCCAAAAAATTGCAGCAAGATCTGGCGCAGGCCGATCTGCAGGTGGTGGGCGTGCCCCCTAATATCCAAGTCTTGCAGCAACTGAGTACGGAACGCCAAGCCAACGTTTTGCGCCACTGGTTGCTGCACTTTCACCAAACCACTCCCAGTGCGGCACAGTTGCAGGAGTTGCTGAAACTGATCGCCGCCTGCCGCACGCGCGGGCACCACATTCATCTGAAAGTGGGCTACGGGTTTGCCGTAAGAAAAGGTGCAAATCTCGGTTGGTACAATCCCTGAGTTTTGGTCCCAAATTTTTTGAGCACGAAAACCGGCGGCGCGCCAAAACACGCCTTTCATCCAACAGCGCCGTGGCAAGCAGTTTCGTCACCCCATATATCCAATGGCACTGATCGTTCATAAATACGGCGGCACCTCGATGGGCTCACCCGAGCGCATTCGCAATGTTGCCAAGCGTGTGGCCAAGTGGGCTCGGGCAGGACACCAAATGGTGGTTGTGCCCAGCGCCATGAGTGGCGAAACCAACCGTCTGCTGGGTCTTGCCAGCGAGCTGGCTCCCAGCGCTGCCCAGACCTCTTACTACCGCGAGCTGGATATGCTGGCCGCCACCGGCGAGCAAGCATCTTCTGCACTGCTGGCGATTGCCCTGCAGGCAGAGGGTGTCGAGGCGGTGAGTTATGCGGGCTGGCAAGTGCCGGTGCGCACCGACAGCAGCTACACCAAAGCACGCATTGAGTCGATCGATGACGCGCGTGTACGCAAAGACCTGGATGCAGGTCGTGTGGTGGTGATTACGGGCTTTCAAGGTATCAACCCTGAAGGTCACATCACCACGCTGGGTCGAGGTGGCTCGGACACCTCGGCCGTGGCCGTGGCGGCGGCGATGAAGGCCGATGAGTGCCTGATCTATACCGATGTGGATGGCGTGTACACCACCGACCCCCGTGTAGTTCCGGCAGCCAAGCGCCTGAACACCGTGAGCTTTGAAGAAATGCTGGAGATGGCCAGCCTGGGCTCCAAGGTGCTGCAAATCCGCTCGGTGGAATTTGCAGGCAAGTACAAAGTGCCCATGCGCGTGCTCTCCAGCTTCACGCCATGGGACATCGACTTGGCCGAAGAGTCCAAGTCCGGCACCCTGATTACTTTTGAGGAAGACGAAAAAATGGAAAAGGCCGTCGTTTCTGGCATCGCATTCAACCGTGGCGAAGCCAAGATCTCCGTGCTCGGCGTGCCCGACACCCCTGGTATTGCCGCTGGCATCCTGGGTCCTGTGGCGGATGCCAATATTGAAGTTGACGTCATCATTCAAAACATCTCCAAGGATGGCAAGACTGATTTCTCATTCACCGTGAACCAAGGCGACTACCAGCGTGCACTGGAGTTGCTGCGTGACAAGGTGGCTCCTGCTCTGGGTGCTTCGGAAGTTGTGGGCAACCCCAACATCGCCAAGGTCAGCATTGTTGGTATCGGCATGCGCAGCCACGTGGGTGTGGCGTCCACCATGTTCCGTGCGCTGAGCCAAGAAGGCGTGAATATCCAGATGATCTCCACCTCTGAGATCAAGACATCGGTTGTGATCGATGAGAAGTATCTGGAACTGGCTGTGCGCTCGCTGCACACGGCATTTGGCTTGGATAAGAGCGAATAATTTAAAAAAATTCGCGACTTTCCAAAAACAGCCAAAAAAGCTGCTTACAATAACGTCATTGCGGAAACGTGACCGAGTGGCCGAAGGTGCTCCCCTGCTAAGGGAGTATGGGGTGTAGAGCCTCATCGAGGGTTCGAATCCCTCCGTTTCCGCCAGATCAAACAAGGAGTCGTAAAGCTCCTTGTTTTTTGGGTAAAGGCAGCAAGCTTTCCAAATTTTTGGATCGATACCAAGAAATTGGTGCTACAATACAAAGCTTCGCTGATCGCAGCGAGTCAAGTTTGAAAGAGATTTCAGACGGTATTCTTTAACAAGATACAGCCGATAAGCGTGGGCGTTTGAAG
>NZ_DLTI01000024.1:0-105438 GCF_002501455.1 Comamonas sp. UBA7840
CAAAACCCGGGGCGGTTCACAGCTTGTCGCTCTTACCCATGTTTCTGACTAGGGTTGTTTTAGCCAGATTTGATTTGCTGAGGCATTGGTGGACTCCTCAAAGATGAGTGAAAGGCAGAATTGCTTTCACGACTTGAATTTGCTCCTGAAGCAATACCCGCGTTGTATGAATGCGTAAGTAACAAAGGCGCTTGTTTTCCAAACCGCAGCCCTTTGTCACAAGGCGCTGGTTTCCGGCCTAACTCTTTCCGGTTTCCCAGCTCCAGACCACAGTTGCTCCATGCGGTGAAGGGTAATCACCTTCATGGCACACCTGGGCAGGTGGACTGTGACACTCGCCTTCAAACCCTTCCCATCTTTCTTTCGACGTCGGTTGTCCATCTGGCCGGTGCCCCTGCAATATTTTTGTGTTTGTAGCTACAGCTAATCCAAGGCTCAGCACGACTCATGCAAAAAACCCTCAGGGTGCGGGCGTAGGACGTTTGCAGATGTGAATTGAAAGTGGGATCATGAACCCATCACGCACTTCAAGGAGAGCTGTGATGTCTGCCCTAATGAATCAACTTGTTGGCCTGTGGCTGTTGGTGATGCTTGTAGCTTGGGTGATCTACGAGGTGAGGGATGACTGGAAGTGAATAGTCTGAGTTGTGCGCCCTACAAGCCGGTGTTGGCAGCAAATTCACAAGGCCTTCGCATAGCAAGATCGCCACCACAATCACTACAGGGTGGTATGACGGACGACCGGTGCTTGCAGGCGCAACCCTGTTGAGTCCGAGAGCCCGCAAGTCCAACTCATCAACGAAGGCATCTACGACTCGCACGGGATTATCTTCACCAATGAAGTCATCCAGGCACTCTGGCAGCAGCGTGACCTGATCTCGACAGTAAGTAGTGGCAACTGGTTCAGGGGTTCACGTTCCACTTGTTTTTAAAGTCAAATTCCAGCTGTTCGCACTGGCCTTCTTTGAATTGGGTAGGGGTGTTTTCCTTGGGTCCTTTTTCACGCTCTTTCCAGCACAGCCGGATGGTTTCTCGCTCCAGCCATTGTTCTTCTTTGTTGGGGGAAAAATAAAACATGAGCTGGCTGCCCAGCATCAGCAACGCAAATAGTGCGATAGGTGTGCCAATGATCCAGCGAACCAGTTTGGGTTTGGGGATGGCTTTTTCAGTCATACGAGGCAGTTTTTGGCGGGAATAAAAACAAAGGCCTGCATGAAGCAGGCCTTGATGCGTGAGCGCAAGATTTAAGGGGTTTTCAAGTCGCTGGACAGCAGGCTGTCGGTGTCGACGTTGGCCACATCAACGCGGCGCGCTCCATTGAAGCGCTTGGCCCAGTAGCTGGTATTCATATCCTCAACACGGACGGTTTTGCCCTTGCTGGGGGAGTGAATGAACTGGCCATTACCTACATAGATGCCGACGTGGCTGAATGCACGGCGCATGGTGTTGAAGAACACCAAGTCACCTGGCTTGAGTTCTTTTTTGTCAATCTTTTGCGTGGCTTTGGCTTGCTCATCCGCCCGGCGTGGCAAAAGATGCCCCACGGTGTCTTGGTAGATCGCACGCACGAAACCGCTGCAGTCAAAGCCAGTGTCTGCACTCGTGCCACCAAAACGGTAGGGAATGCCAATCATGCCCATGGCCGTGTTGATCAGGCTGGACGTGTTGGTTGCAACGGTATGGCCTACCGTTTGTAGATTGGCCCCAAGACCACGCTCTTTCAGGATTTGGGTCAAACGATCCTGAGAAAGAGCCTCGTCGGCAGTGGGAGCTGCTTGCACGCTTCCACAGACAAGGGCGAGAACTAATAGCCATTTGCAAGTCATGGGGCCGGAGGTTATCACGGCTTCCTGACGTTGTGGGCAGAAAATGCCTTACAAATCACGTTCAATTATGGTTTTCCACTGGATGTTTGGCCCGTGTTTGATGTGAAGCAGCCCGCATCAACTTCTGGCAGTTGGGTGACGAGCAGGTCTTATCGCTGCGACAATGCAGCCTTATTGAAGAACACTCTAGGAAAAAAACATGTTGCTGGATGCCGATGACTCGCAGTTGGTGCTGATCGACTACCAAGAAAAACTGATGCCAGCTATTTTTGAAGGCCCACAGGTGCTGGCGAACGCCATCAAGCTTGCGAAGCTGGCCAACATGATGCAGGTGCCAGTGTGGGCAACCGAGCAAAACCCCAGTCGCCTGGGCCCCAACGATGCGCAATTGCGTGCGCTGTGCGATGAGACATTTGCCAAGATGAGCTTTAGCGCTGCAGAAGAGGGCTTGATTGACGCGCTACGCCCGCCTGTCAAAAAACAGCAAGGTGGCAATGCACGCAGCTTGCCTAAACATTTGCAAAAGCCAGCTGCCCCGCAAGAGCCTGAGCGGCCCTCCATCATCATCGCTGGCTGCGAGGCCCATGTTTGTTTGATGCAGACAGCCCTGCAACTGTTGGAAGAGGAGATGGAAGTGTGGGTGGTGACCGATGCTTGCAGCTCGCGCAGTGAGCGCAATCGTGATGCGGCTTTTGACCGCTTAGCAGGCGCAGGTGCTGAGCTGGTGACGACCGAAATGGTGGCCTTTGAATGGATTCGCAGCTGTGAGCACCCAGCCTTTAAGCAAATGCTAGAGTTGATCAAATAAGTACCACTTGGGTCGTACTCTAAAAAGCGCTGGATTACTGGCGCTTTTTATACAACAACGAATGCAGCTTACATGAGATTTATTTGTATTCTAAAACAAACAAATGCTCTAATAAACAGAGGTTTTTAACAGCACTAATTATTAAAAAGATAGCTGCTGACGCAGCAAATAAAAGGGTCCAGTATGTTTCTGTACTGAACCCTTTTATTTATCTGCGCTTAATGCTCATTTTTTTTGAGAACTGGGAATGCTTGGCAAGGTCACAAGATGAGCGGGGCTCAACATCGCATTGATGCTATGCACATCTTGCATGCTTAAATTTCCTGCCGCTTGGCGCAGCTGAAGTTGTCCCACGAGCAGGTTGTAGCGTGCTTGTGCCAGGTCTTTTTGTGATTGGTAGAGCTGGCTTTGGGCATTAAGTACGTCGATGTTGATACGTACGCCCACTTCATAGCCCAGCAAATTAGCTTCTAAGGCACTTTGGCTGGAAGCCACCGCAGCCTCCAATGCTTGGACTTGTCCGTAACCCGACTGCACACCCAAAAAAGCAGTGCGCACTGCCTGCGCAACTTGGCGTTTGGCAGCTTCCAAATCGGCACGGGCCTTTTCTTCCAGCGAGAGTGTTTCTTTGACACGGTTTTGTACGGCAAATCCGGCGAAGAGGGGGATGTTCATCACCACCCCGACCGTTCCCACAGTCGCGTTATTGCGCACCGGCATGGTCAATGAGCCATCGGGATTACGCTGCGTGCCGTAGCTAGCCTGCAAATCTACGGTA
The DNA here is from genome assembly GCF_002501455.1 of Comamonas sp. UBA7840. Classification (NCBI taxonomy): domain Bacteria; kingdom Pseudomonadati; phylum Pseudomonadota; class Betaproteobacteria; order Burkholderiales; family Comamonadaceae; genus Comamonas; species Comamonas sp. UBA7840. The sequence continues at coordinate 3,413 of NZ_DLTI01000024.1, forward strand.
GGTTTGTGCCCCGCGTAGGCTTTGTCCGTTTCCAGTTGCGCCACATCCACGGCAATCAACGCTTGCCGAATCAGCGGGCTTTGGGCTTGCGCGGTATCTAGCCAGACTTGCAAATCATTTGGCATGAGTTGTGGCAGCCGCACGGGCTGTGCCAGCGGCCACGGCGTTGCCCCTGCAGCGCCCACCAGTTGCTCCAGGGCAGCTTGTGCGACGCGCAGATCGTTTTCGGTAGCGATTTCTTGGGCGCGCACCAGGTCAAACCGTGCTTGCGCTTCGCGTGAGTCAGTGACCGTGGCCGTTCCAATTTCGAAATTGCGTTTGGCGTACTCGTACTGTTCAGCCACCGCTCGTTTTTGCGCTTGCACTAGATGCAGGGTATCCAGCGCGGCCAGCACTTGGAAATAGGCTTTCGCCGTGCGCACCAGCAAATCTTGCGATGCAGCGTCCACCTGGGCATAGGCCAAATCCACATTGCGCGTGCCTTGGCGGTAGGTGGCTAAGTTGGCGGGGTTATACAGGGGTTGCTTGGCTTGCAAGCTGGCGGAGTCTTGGCGTGCATCCAGCGGCTGGGTCGGAAAGCTGCCGCGCACCCGTGTTTCGCTGTATTGGCTGCCGGCCTGAATGCCGACTTGCGGCAGCAAGCCCGCTTGGGCTTGTGCACCTTTGCTGATCGTTGCGTCCAATTGGGCACGTGCGCTTTGCCAGGCGGCGTCATAAGCCTGGGCTTGTTCGGTAAGTTGCACCAAACTTTGGGCCTGTACGGCGGCAGTTTGCACACAAGCCAGTAAAGCTGCGCAGGCAATCCGGCCCATAGCGGGGCGCAAAGCGCGAGAGATGTGCTGCCCGAATGAAAAGACCATGGGAAACGTCTCCAAGAATCTCACCGGCAGCGCCTGTCTGCCTTGTTGTTGTGTTGCTCGACTCAGTATGTAGGCACTTGGGGATCACGCTCGTGCGACCAAGCGTCAATGCCCCCTGTGATATTGGCCACGCATTCGAAACCTGCACGCTCCACCAGATATACGGCCACGCTCATGCTGCGCGCGCCGTGGTGGCACAGGCAGGCAACCGGGCGCTCGGGGTCAAGCTCATTGAGGCGGGATGTGATCTCGCCCATGGGAATGCACTGCAGCTCAAACTGGTCACTGGGCGCCACACTGGCTACTTGGCATTCCCACTTTTCACGCACGTCCAAAACGACGGGCTTGACAGCATCACCGGCGAATTGGCCCAACCACTCGTCCAGCAGGGAAGGGCGCACTTGATAAAACATACAACTCTCCGGTGAGGCCGATAAACGCAGACGTTAGAACGTGAAACGTGGCGCGGTTGCAAAGCCTTGCAGGCGCGGCACCACGAGATCCCATGGGGTTTTGGTCGTGGTATGGCCGTTTTGCTTGGTCACGATGGTGAAGCGCATCATGGGCTTTTGCCCGACGATGGCAGCCAGGCGGCCACCTTCTTTGAGGTGCGACAACAGCGTTTGGGGCAGAACTTCGACGGAGCCGCTGAGCAAAATCACATCAAAAGGGCCTTCGGGCAAGGTGTCTTTGGAGCCATCGGCCACACGCACGGTGACGTTGGTGCAATCTGCATCGGCCAGATTTTCGCGGGCCATATCGGCCAACTCTGGATTGATTTCCAAAGTCACCACGTCTTGGGCCAGCTTGGACAGCAAGGCTGCGCTGTAGCCTGAGCCGGTGCCGATTTCCAGCACGCGATCGGTAGGCTGAATGTCCAGATCGTTGATCATGCGCGCTTCTACACGGGGCTGGAGCATGCATTCACCATTTTCGATGGCGTTTACATCATCATTCAGGGGCACTTCAACGTCCATGAAAGCCAGGCTGTACTGTGCGGGAGGGGTGAAATCTTCACGGCGCACGGTGTAGAGAGCTTCGAGCAGGCGTTCTGCCGACACATTCCATGGGCGCACTTGCTGCTGCACCATGTTGTAGCGGGCATTTTCGGTAGCGTCTTGGCGATCTAACAGGCTGTTCAGGGGCAAATTCATTAGGGTCTCCTCCGCTGCGGGATGGCTTATCTGAAACAAACTCAGGATTCTACGAGTCTAGGGGCGCTTCTGCGGCGTTGTCGGGCTCCCGACCCTTCCAAAGCTTTTTGCACCACTGCGTCAAATCGTCTAAATAGCAATACACCACTGGCACGACCACCAAGGTCAGCAGCGATGAGGTAATGACCCCGCCAATGACTGCCTGCCCCATGGGTGCGCGTTGCTCGGAGCCTTCGGTGACGGCAAATGCCAGCGGCACCATGCCAAATACCATGGCCAAGGTGGTCATCAGGATAGGGCGCAGCCGCACCTTGGCGGCCAGCAAGAGTGCTTGCTCACGCGGCAGGCCTGGCTGCACTTGCCCCCGCTCATCGGTGTGCTCGCCCCGTGCACGGATGGCAAAGTCCACCAGCAAAATGGCGTTTTTCGTGACCAGGCCCATCAGCATGACGATGCCGATGATGGAGAACATGCTCATGGCAGAGTTGAACATCATCAGCGCCAACACCACGCCAATGAGCGTCAGAGGCAAAGCGGTCATCAGCGCCAGCGGCTGGATAAAGCTTTTGAACTGGCTGGCCAAAATCATGTAGATAAAAATGATGGCCAGCGCCAATGCAGAGATGGCATAGGCAAACGACTCCTTCATGTTCTTGGTGGAGCCGCCAAACTCCCAGCGGTAGCCCGGCGGCATCTGCAGCTGGTTCAGCAATTGGGTGATGTCTGCCGAGACCTCACCGACCGAGCGCAGGGCTACGTTCGCGGTAAATTGCACCTCGCGCGTCATGGCGCGGCGGTTGATCTGGCTGGGGCTGCTGGATTCAACCACGTCAGCGACCTGGCTGAGTTGCACCACTCGGGTATTTCCGTCAGGGCCGGTCAAGGCAAACGGCAGGCGCTGCAAGTCAGCAGGCTGCGTGCGCGCTTGGGGCGCCAGGCGCACATTCACATCGTAGGTTTGATCATCACTGGCGCGCCAATTGCCAATCGTGTCGCCCGCCACCAAAGTGCGCAAGCTGCTGGCAATGCTGGCTACTGAAAGCCCCACATCAGCGGCTGCATCGCGGCGCACCTGCACGTTGATGACAGGTTTGGGTGGTTGCAAGCTGGTGTCTACATCCACCAAGCCGTGGATGTGCTGCAACTGCTTCATTAACTGCTGGTTCAGCCGCCCCAGCTCGCCCAGGTCTGGGCCCATGATGGAAAACTCAATTTGCTTTTGCCCTCCCACGGGCTCCAGCAACCCCACGTGGGTCACGATGATGCCAGGCACATTGCGCAAGGTGTCGCGCAGCTTTAACGACATGGCATCCAGACTGCGTGAGCGCTCTTTGCGATCCACCAGGCGGATGTAGATGCTGGCGGAGTGCTTGCCTTCGGCATTGCTGGTGTTGATGCTGGTGAGTGTGTAACGTACCTCAGGCATGGCACGGATGATGGATTCCACCTGCAGCGCTTTGGCTTCGGTGGCCTCAATGGCCGAACCCTGAGGGGTTTCAAAGTTAACGCGGGTTTCGGAAAAGTCGGCAGCGGGTACAAATTCCGAGCCCAGCAGCGGCAGCATCAGCACACTGCCCACAAAAATGCCCAAGGCAATCACTACGGTAGCCAGCTTGTGCAGCAGTGCCCAGCGCAGCAAACGCTGGTACAGGGCAGATAAATCTTCGCTGGCATTGTTAAACCAGTGTGTGATGCGGCCCAAAGTGCGGTCGTACAGCGTGGGTTGACCTGCGCGCGTGCCAGATTGGCCATGCACGTGAATGCTGGGGTCATGCCATACGCTGGAGAGCATGGGGTCCAGCGTAAAGCTGACAAACATGGAGATCAGCACCGCCGCCACGATGGTGATGCCAAACTCATGGAAAAACTTGCCGATGATGCCGCCCATAAAGCCAATGGGCAAAAACACGGCCACGATCGACAAGGTGGTCGCCAGCACGGCCAAGCCAATCTCTTGCGTGCCATCCATGGCTGCGTCATAGGCGTTTTTGCCCATCTGGACGTGGCGCACAATGTTCTCGCGCACCACAATCGCATCGTCAATCAGCAGGCCCACGCACAGTGACAACGCCATCAGCGTCACCATGTTGATGGAAAAACCGAACATGTACATGAACCAGAAGGTGCCAATCAGCGCGATCGGCAGCGTCAAGCCGGTGATAATGGTGGAGCGCCACGAATTCAGGAACAAAAACACAATCACCACCGTCAGCACGGCACCTTCCAGCAGGGTTTGGCGCACGTTGTCGACGGCCACCTGAATCGGGCGGGCGGCATTGGCAATCGGCTCCAGCTTGATGCCCGCAGGCAATTCTGCGCCCATGCTGTCAATCGCCTGGTTCAAGCCTTTGACCACTTCAATCGTATTTTCGTCCTGCGCTTTTTGCACCGAAAGCACCAGGGTGCGCTGACCGTTGTACAGCGCCAGACTCTCGACCTCTTGCGCGCCGTCGTGCACCTGTGCAAGTTGCCCCAGTCGCACAGGTGCACCCTCGCGCTGCGCCACGATGATGTCGGCAAACTGCTCCGGCCGCTGAATGCGCGCGTTCACCTGCACCACACGTTCTTGCTGCAGCGAACGAATGCTGCCCACCGGCAAGTCCTGGTTTTCACTGCGCACCGCACTGACCACCTGCGCGGGCGAAATGCCATACGCCTGTAAAGCGGCCGGGTCTAGGTAAATGTTGATCTCGCGGGGGGTGTCGCCCACCAAATTCACAGCACCCACGCCGCGGACGTTCTCCAGGCGCTTTTTCAGCACCTGCTCGGCCCACGTGGTCAGTTGGATGGGCGACAGCGGCTGCGCGCCCGCAGCCTGTGTGTCGCGGTCGGGCAGGACGGCCACCGACCACACAGGCGCACTGGCGGGGTCAAAACGCAGCACCCAAGGCTCATCCACCTCATCGCGGAGCAGGGGGCGCACAGTGGCGACTTTCTCGCGCACATCATCGGCAGCTTTGCGCCCGTCAATATGCAACTGAAACTCGATGATGATCAGCGATTTACCCTCATAGCTGCGCGAGGTGAGGGCGTTGATGCCCGCAATCGAGTTGATGGCTTCTTCCATCGGTTTGGTGACTTCGCTTTCCACCACCTCGGGGGAAGCACCGGGGTAACCCACAGAAACCACGACCACGGGGAAATCGATGTTCGGAAACTGATCAATCGCCAGCCGCTGGTAGGAGAACAAGCCCAGCACCACAAAGGCCAGCATCACCATCGTGGCCATGACGGGGTTGCGCAGACTAACCTTGGTAAACCACATGGTGCGTACTTTCTGTCGGTGCTCAGTGCGCTCAACGGCCTGTCGGCGCTGGCTGCATAGCAGCAGGCGTGGGCGGCTGCGCGGCGTCCTGCAGTTGCACCCGGGTGCCTGCGGGAATGCCGCCCACATTCCCGACCAAGGCAATTTGCCCGGGCTGCAGCCCTTGAACGGCGACCCATGTCTGCGCTTCGCCTACGCTTTGCGGCCCCAAGGTGACGGTGCTGTGCTGCACCACATGGTTCAACACGGTTTGGACATAGGGTTGGGGCTGGTCGGTGCGCACAGCAGTCAGTGGTACCGCCAAGGCTTGTGTGCTGCCGGTCTGTATAAAGCCTTCCACATACATCCCCGGGCGCAGCGGTGTATCGGCTGCAGCGGTCAGGCGCAGGTAAACGGGTACAGATCGGTTGCCTGTGGATGCACTGGGATTGATGCGCACCACCTGGGCCTGTAAGGGCTGCGGCGCTTGCCCATTGCTGGTACGCAGCTGCAATTGCGCGTTCTGGCCGACCCGCACTTGGGCAGAGTCATTCGCGGGCAACTGTGCCTCCAGCTCTAAAACCGCAAGGTTCACCACCTCCAGGATGGGCGCCTCCACGTTCACGCGCTCCCCGTTTTGCACCATGCGGCGCGCCACCTGACCGGTAATGGGGCTGCGCAGCACCGTGTCATCCAGGCTCTTCTGGGCCGCGTCTTGGGCTGCCCGTGCTGCGGCGTAATTGGCCTGTGCAGCCTGCAAGTTGGCGGCTGAGGTAGCCAGCGCTGTCTCGGAAATAAACCCTTTGCCCACCAGCGCCCGGTTGTTGTCGTGCTGACGCTGCTGGATAGCTACCTGGGCATGTGCGGCATTGGCTTGCAGCTGTGCCTGCCGAAAGCGCGCGTCGGACTCGGTGGGGTCCACCCGGGCAATCACCTGGCCTTGCGCCACGCTGTCGCCTTCGCGCAATTGCAGCTCTCGCAGCTCCCCGGGGACGCGGGCTTTGATCACTGCGCGGTCTACCGCAGACAAACTCCCGGTAATACGCAGCCCCAAGGGCAATTTACGCAGCTGCACGTGCATCCACTCGTTCGGTGCAATGCTTAAACTGGCTGCAGCGCGCTCCAGGCTTGCGCTGAGTGCTTCTTTTTTTGCGCTGCGATTGTCCAGTGCACGCCACATGCCCCCGATGATGGCAATCACGCAAATGGCCGCCAGCAGCCACATCCACTTGGGAGTCTGGCGAGCAGCGGCGGGGGCAGTCTGGGGCGTGCCGGATGTCATTGCGGGTGAGCGGCCAAGCCGCGTAGCAGGTTGTCTACGTGCATGTCAAAGTAGGCTTGGGCAGAAATGCCCAATGAATCGGGGTAGCACACACCCATGGAGTGGCGCCATTGGATGTACGAGAACATAGGCGTCATGATCAGGTGGATGCCTGCATTCACGTCGATGGGGCGAAACTCGCCCCGCTCAATCCCGCGCTGCAAGATACGGCGTACCAAGTCGTGGCCCGGCTTAATCACTTCTTCCAGATAAAAAGTTGCCAGCTCGGGGAAGTTGCAGCACTCACTGGTCATCAACTTGTAGATGCCTCCTGCGTGCGTGTGGGCAATACGCTCTACCCACACGGCGAAGGCATAGCGCACCAGATCGGGCGTGGAGCCCGCAAAATCACGCAGTTCGTTGCTCCATTCCACAAAGCGCCCGGCAATGTTTTCGCGCACCACGGCTTTGAGCAACGCCTCTTTGCTGGGGTAGTACAGAAACAGCGTTCCCTTGGATACATTGGCACGCGCAGCCACTTCCTCCACGCGTGTGGCGGCATAGCCTTTTTCTACAAACAGGCAAGTGGCCGCCTCCAGTAATTCAGCAGGGCGTGCTTCTTTGCGGCGGGTGCGGCGCGGTGAATCCGCGGGAGAAATATCGGCGCTCACAGGTACTCGGTCCGTCCAATAGAAATGACCAACTGGTCATTAGGCGCAATATAAGAAAGGCCTAACAGAGCGTCAAGCGGTTAATTTCCTACAAAAAGCAAGCTCGCAGCTGTCGGCCAGCTCCACGTACTCGGTGTACAAACAGGGCATGCAAGAAACCATTTATTTCGGCGGCGGCTGTTTCTGGTGCACAGAAGCTGTGTTTGACAGGGTGCAAGGCGTTCTGGATGTAGAAAGCGGCTACGCCAATGGGCACGTGCCGCAGCCTAGCTATGAGCAGGTGTGCGAAGGCACCACGGGCCACGCAGAGGTGCTGAAGGTAACATTTGATACTGAACAGATCTCGCTGCACACGCTGCTGGAGATTTTCTTTGGCACCCACGACCCGACCACGCTCAATCGCCAGGGCAATGATGTGGGCACGCAGTACCGCAGCGGTATCTACACTACATCGCCCCAGCAGCATGAGGCGGCACAGGCATTGGTGCAGTCACTCAATCAAAACAAGGTTTTTGGTGTGCCGGTGGTGACCGAGGTGCAACCACTGGACAACTACTGGCCTGCGGAGGACTACCACCAAGACTACTTTGCGCGCAATCCCCACCAAGGTTATTGCGCGTACGTGGTGGGCCCCAAGGTGCACAAGTTCTTGCAAACCTTTGCTGCGCACGCCAAAAAAGACGCATAAAACATAGCCTGCGTGTGCAGGCAGGCATAATGCAACCGTGTTGCGTTAATGGCTGTCTACGCCTGCTTATGCCTGAATCTCGTGGTCCCACTGCTTTGACTTTGCCTGCTGGCATGCGTGCGACGCGTGCGGTGCAGGTATTGCTGTCGGTGCTGCCTGCGCAGCAACCGGCGCTGGGGTGGACGCAAGCGCTGGCAGAAGCCGCCCTCCAGGCGCAGGGCGTGCAAGTCAACCGCGTGACGGTTTACCGGGCTTTGGATCGGCTGGCAGAAGCCGGGCTGCTGCAACGCTCGGTCGATGCGCAGCGCACCACCCGCTATTGGGTGGCCAATACCCTGGAAACTGCGCCCTCGGCGCACATGGAATGCAAAGCCTGTCACCAGCCCATGGAGCTGGACGACAGTGCGGCCGCTGTACAAGCGGCCTTGCAGGCCTTGCGCCAGGCGGTGGCACAGACGGCCGGGGTACACAACCCCACGCTGGATGTCACCGTGCAAGCTGAATGCGCGCACTGCGCCCACGGGCAGTGATGGCAGTGATAGCCAGTGATGCGGCACATCTTTCTTCAACCCCTCTGAGAGTCTTTCCCATGAAATCTCTGCTTTGTACTGCGGCAGCCGCTTTGCTGCTGTCTGCCCCCGCGTGGGCGCAAAACCATGCCCACGGCCACGATGATGCGGCGCACAGCCACAGTAACCCAGCCACTGCGTCGGCGGCCAAGGTTGATGCCCATACCCAAGAAGATATTGAGCGCCACCGTGGCATGGCCCGCGCGCATGAGCAAGCTGCGCAATGTCTGGCTGCTGGCAAGTCTTATGAAGACTGCCAAAAGCAATTGCAAACCAGCTGCAAAGGCTTGGCCCTTGGCAAAAACTGCGGCATGCGCCACGCACACTGACCGTTTTCCCACTTTCTGAAGGATTTTTCGCTTTTTCAGCTCAGATATGAACTGGTTTTCCCGCATGCACGCTGCGCGCACGCCCTGGTTAGGGTGGTGGCTGGCCTTGGCTTTGGTGATTGCACCAGCCTTGGGGCGCATGCACGAGGTGCTGCACGCACCGACACTTTCCTTCATCGCACAGGCCAGCACATCCGCTGAGCACTCGCATACGCATGGCGGCATTGCCGCATGGTTTGACGGGCACAGCGCGCAAGCTTGTTTGGTGCTGGATCAATTGGGGCATGGCGCCAGCAACACGCCTGCGACGGTGGCAGCAAGCCATCTGCAACCGGCACAGCCACCACTGTGGATCTGCGTTGCCCACTTGTTGCCCGCGCCTGCGCGCATCTTCCAGGCCCGCGCGCCGCCTGAAGACTTCATCGCCTGACCTCGGTCACTGTTATCTAAAAAAAGAGCTATTGGCGCTTGCTACATAAGCGCTAGAGGCACTTTTTATCCAGATTTTTACGATGCGCTGCCACGGCTTGCCCGTGCTGCAGTGGCTGTCTGCTGCCTGATGCGCGCTGCGCACAGGCCGGCAGTGTCTGCGCGCGTCTTTTTGCTTGAGAGAAAACATGAAGTCTTTGCAATCCCCTTGGCACTTGCAGCTGATTCAACCTGCAGCCATCGCGGTGGCTGTGTATGCGGCCCATATCCAGATGGGCTACGCGCAGGAGGCCGTCGACCACGGCCACCACCCAGCCAGTGAGGTGGTTTTGCCCGGCGTGACCGTGTCCGCCACCGGATTGGGCTGGGCGGCGCAAGATATGGCGGCCCCTGTGAGCGTGCTGGAAGGGCAGACATGGCAGCTGCAACGCGCAGGCACTTTGGGCGAAAGCCTGGCGGGTGAGCCCGGCATTCACGCCACCCACTTTGGCGCCGGGGCCAGCCGCCCCATCATTCGCGGCATGGACGGCCCACGCATTGGCGTGCTGGCCAATGGCGTGGAATTGCACGATGCCTCCACCATCAGCCCGGACCACGCCGTCACCGCTGACCCGTTGCTGGTGCAGCAAGTGGAAATTTTGCGTGGCCCCAGCGCCTTGATCCACGGTGGTGCCGTGGGTGGCGTGGTGAATCTGGTGGATGACAAAGTGCCCACACAGCGCCCAGACCAGCCCGTGCAAGGCAGTGCCGAGGCGCGCTGGGGCAGCGCCGCGCATGAAAAAAGTGGCGCGATGGGGCTGACCACAGGCAGCGGCCCCTTGGTGCTGCGTGTGGAGGCGGCAGGGCGCAATGCCAGCGATTACCGCGTGGGGCGCGGCTGGCAAGCCGAAGAGGGCGGGCGCAAAGTGCCGGGCAGCTTCAGCGATGGCCATACGGGCACGGTCGGCCTGTCGTGGGTAGAGCGCGACGGCTATCTGGGCGCGGCCTACACCCGCCAGCGCGCGACCTATGGCTTACCCGGCCATGCACACAGCGATTGCCACCCGCACGGCGAGCATTTGCACTGCGGCAGCCACGGTGGTCACCACCATGCCCACGAGGAAGAAGAAGCCACACCCGTGGTCGACATGACCAGCCACCGCTGGGATGTGCGCGGCGAATGGCGCAACCCGGTGCCGGGCGTTGAGGCGCTGCGCTTCAAAGGCAGCCACACCCGCTATGCCCACGACGAGCTGGAAGGCGCAGAAGTGGCCACGCAGTTTCGCAACCGGGCCCACGATGCGCGCATTGAAGTGCAGCACGTGCCCATTGCAGGCTGGCGCGGCATGGTGGGGATGCAAAACGGCCAGCGGCGCTTTAGCGCTGAGGGCGAGGAAGCTTATGTACAGCCCACCAACACCCACAAATGGGGCGTTTTCATGCTGGAAGAGCTGCAAGTGGGTGACTGGCGCTGGCAGGCCGCGCTGCGGCATGACCGCCAGCAAGTTACTGCCTTTGACAGCCAGATCGAGCGCAAACACCACGCCAATTCGGCATCGCTGGGTACGGTGTGGCGTTTTCAGCCGGGCTGGCAGGCCAGCGCCTCATTCAGCCACGCAGCGCGCCTGCCTTCGGCCGAAGAGTTGTTTGCCAACGGCCCGCACATGGCTACCAACAGTTGGGAAGTGGGCAATAGCCAGTTGCGCAAAGAAACCAGCAACGCCTGGGATGTGGGCCTGCGCAAAACCACCGGTGCCACTACGTGGAGCACCAACGTCTACCACCACCGCATTCAGGGCTATATCTATGGCCGCACGGTGGATGAGCAAGAGGGCTTTCAGCTGCAGCACTACACCCAGGCTAACGCCCGCTTTACGGGGCTGGAAGCGCAAGTGCGCCAGCGCATCAACCGTTTTTTTGGCGTGAGTGTGTTTGGCGATGTGGTGCGCGCCAAGCTGGCCCACGGTGGTGATTTGCCCCGCATTCCAGCGGCCCGCGTGGGGCTGCGGGTGGACGGCACATGGCAAGGCTGGGAAGGGCAGGCCGAGTGGGTGCAGGTGCTGCGCCAAAACCGCACGGCGGCGTATGAAGACGCCACAGGGGGCTATGGCATGCTGAACCTTGGTGCCAGCTACCGGTTTGCCGGCAGCCCGGTGAGCCTGACGGTGAAGGCTCACAACCTGACCGATCGCCTGGGCTACGCCCATACGTCGGCCATCAAGCACGCGGCGCCTTTGAAGGGGCGCAACCTCATCGTGGGGCTGCGCGTGGACTTTTAAAGCGCTGGCGCCTGTGTAGCCTTGGTGCCTTCAAGAGGGCCAGCCAAGGCCTATGATGCCGATCCGGAGCACAGACCAGCACAGGGCTGGTGCTGGCTCCGGATTTTTTTACAGGTGCATACACGTGGAGTCACCAGCGCTTTCGGCCTTGTTGCCAGTGGTTTTCTTGATTTTGACAGGGTTGGTTGCGGCCAAAGTGGACTGGATTCGACCGGGCGCCGTCAAAGATTTGACGAATCTGGTGTTCTACGTGCTGACCCCGGCCTTGCTGTTTCGCACCATGGCCACGGTCAAGCTGGCGGATTTGGATTTCAGCCCCATCGTGCTGTACTTTGTCGCAGTGGGTTTGGTGTTTGCCGGCACCATGGTGGTCTATGGCTTCACCACCTTGGCCGCCGCGCGCGCCTTGGGTCACACGTTCAGCAACAACATCATGATTGGCATTCCCTTGGTGGGCTTGGCCTATGGCCAAGAGGGGCTGGTGACGCTGTTGACGCTGATTTCGGTGCACGCCTTGGTGCTGCTGGGCAGTGCCACACTGGTGTTTGAGCTGGCGCAGGCGCGCCAATCCAGCGCCCAGGGCAAGCCGCAGGCGCTGGGCCGCACCTTGTGGCAAGCAGCCAAAAACAGCGTGATCCATCCTGTACCTCTGCCGATTATTGCGGGCCTGCTGTTTGCACAAACCGGCTGGAGCATTCCGCTGGTGGTCGACAAACCCATGCAGTTGCTGGGGCAGGCCTTGGGGCCGATTGCCTTGGTGCTTGTGGGCGTTACGCTGGCCTATAGCAAACTGGGCAGCTTGATCAAGCCGGCAGTGCGTATTGCCGCCGTCAAAACCGTGGTGCACCCCATCTTATTTTTGTGCGTGGCGTGGTTGTTTGGCTTGCGTGGCGTGCCTATGGCGGCCATGGCACTGGCGGCATCACTGCCCGTGGGCGCGAATGTGTATATGTTTGCCCAGCGCTATGGCGTGGCCCAAGAAGAGGTGACGGCCAGCATCGCCATTTCCACAGGGCTGTGTTTATTCACCGTGCCCGTTGTGCTGCTGGTGCTGCAAAAGTTGCTTTAAAAAGATGAAAAAACAAGAGCTGCCAGCGCATGGAATACATGGGTTTCAAGATGATTTCTATCTGAAACCTAAGATATTAAAGCGCTAGCAGCTTTTTTTAAGATAGCTCTTGGCCGCGTTGCCTATGCCTGCTGTGCGGCACCGCAAGCGTTGGTGCTCAACAGCGGGGCACGCACAAAACCCAGTACATCCAAGAGGTCGTGCAAAACCGCGCCGTATCAGCGGCTGTGTGTGCGTCGGCGCTTAAGGTGCCAGCCGCTCACGCAGCCATGCACCGTTGTGGGGCTCATAGCGCAGGCGGTCATGCAAGCGGCTCTTGCGGCCTTGCCAAAACTCCCAGCGGTCAGGCACCAGACGAAAGCCTCCCCAGTGCGCAGGGCGGGGCGGGTTCAGCAAAAATTGCGCGCCATATTTGGCGGCATTGGCCACCAGCACGCTGCGGCCGCTGATGACCTGGCTTTGCGGGCTGGCCCATGCGCCAATCCGTGAGTCCAAGGGGCGGCTGTTGAAATAGGCATCGCTTTCCGCCTCACTCACACGCTCAACGCGCCCTTCAATGCGCACCACGCGCTCAAGTTCCACCCAGTGAAACTGCAGCGCGGCAAACGGGTTGCCCGCCAACTCTTTGCCTTTGCGGCTGTCGTAATTGGTGTACCAGACAATCCCGCGCTCGTCATAGCCTTTGATGAGCACCACGCGCGTGCTCGGGCGCAAATTGCTGCCCACGGTGGCCACCGTCATGGCGTTGGGCTCGTTCACCTCCGCATTCACGGCTTCTTGCAGCCATTGGTCAAACTGCTGAAGAGGGTCGCTGTGCGAGGCATCCTCATTCAACTCCGCGCGCTCATAACTTTTGCGCAAATCAGCAATGTGGGCAGAAATTTGGCTCATGCCGTGATTGTGCACCTGCGGGAATGTGCCGCCGGTCGCGTGAACTGCAAGTTTTTTGACTTTTTGCAGTTAAAAGTTTTTTGCAAATGTCGCAAATGTGTTACAAATTTGCACGCCGTGCCGCCGCACGCCCACCGCCATGAACAGGAGCCTTCGCCGCAGGAGTGCTTAACCACCGAGAGAGATGCCATGTCACAGTCCAACGATTCACAAACACCTATGCTTATCTTGGCGTTTTCTGCGGCATTGATGGCGTTGTCGGTGTCCTATTCCGTAGATGCAGAAACTTTGAGCGAAAACACGGCCCAAGCCGCACCGGGTGGCATGACCCAGACTACATACGCTGCCTATGAACCGCCCACACTGGCACCTTCTGCCATCGTGCTGCAGGGCGTGCCCGCGTTCCGGGTAGAGCAGGGCATGGTCAAGCTTTTCTTCGCCCCCAGCAAAACCGATATTCCATTGAGCGCAGAAAGCGCATTGCAAGACATCGTTGCAGCCATGCAAAACGGCCAGCGCGTACAGATTTCAGGCTTCCACGATGAAACCGGCAATGCCCAGCAAAACATCGCACTGTCTAAAAAACGCGCTGAAGTGGTACAAAAACGCCTGATTAGCCTGGGTGCACCCGCGCAGGCGATTGCACTGAAAAAGCCCGCCGCAACAGCCAGCACTGGCAATCATGCAGAAGCGCGCCGGGTTGAAGTGACGCTGCTGCCGTGAGCAAGGCCTGCCCACGCGTTGCATCTTCCGTCAATCAATCACCGAGCATAAAAAACGCCAGCGCTCTTGATGAACGCTGGCGTTTTTTTTGAGAGAAGCCGTGCGAATTAGCGCAAGCCAGTGCCTGCGCCGTGATCGTCCTTGCGCTCAATCAGCTCAATCTTGTAGCCATCGGGATCGGTCACAAACGCAATCACGGTCGAGCCACCCATCACGGGACCCGCTTCGCGGGTGACATTGCCGCCGGCAGCCTTGATTTTTGCGCAGGCAGCATACGCATCAGGCACGCCCAAAGCGATGTGACCGTAGGCCGTACCCATGTCATAGCTTTCCGTGCCCCAGTTGTAGGTCAGCTCAATTTCGGCTTGGCCAGGGTTACCGCCTTCGTAGCCCAAGAAGGCCAGCGAGTATTTGTACTCTGGGTTCTCAGAAGTGCGGATCAATTGCATACCCAGCACATTGGTGTAGAAGTCAATCGAGCGCTGGAGATTACCAACGCGCAGCATGGTGTGGAGAATTCTCATAGTGTGTGTATTGTGCATAAAGCAGGATGAGGCGGCTTAAAGCAAGGCGAGAGCACCTAAGTTTTGCGGCGGATGCGCACTATCTACAAAACTCTGGTCGACTCAGTTTGTGATCTGCTTCAGGTAATGCTGCAGACTGGCAGCAGACAACTCGCCGTTGCGCACGGCCTGCAATTGTCCTGATGCGTCGTAAAACAACGTTGTGGGCAACCCATTGCCCCCAATGTGCTGGGCCATAAATCCTTGCGGATCCAGCCAAGTCTGCGCAGCAGGTAAGCCGTGCAGATTGACAAAACGCACGATGGATGTTGCAGGCTCCTGCTGATTGAGCCAAATAAATTGCACGTCAGGTTGGCCTTGCTGTGCCTGCACCAGCACAGGCATTTCACGCACACAGGGCGGACACCAACTTGCCCAGAGATTCACTACCACTGGCTTGCCTTGTAGCGCAGCTAAATCTACGGTCTCACCCTGCGAATTCAGGGTTTCCCATGCAGGAATGGCAGAAGGAGGGGCTCCAAACTGATCAAGTAAGCCTAAGCCGCCCCACCAAATGAAAGCCGCCGCTGCAATCCCTAGCATCAAAGATTGTGTTTTTTTGTATTGAGCACGAAGCCCTAAGCTCAGGGCATACAGCGTTGCTGTAGCAAAGCCCGCAGTTGCGGACCAGCCGCCGTCTCTGATATCAAGTACAGAGAATGGTGCTGCACCATACGCTTGCGGATACTGCAGCACAAACCCCAATCTGGCAGCCACCAAGCCTGTGGTACATAACCAGAACACATGCGGTTTCAGCTTTAGTTGGTGTATGGCAGCCAGTTTGTGGGCGACCCAAGTCCAACTCAAGCATCGTGCTCACTGTCTTTCAAACGGTATGAGCTCATGATGCTGGATGTTACAAACGGTGGTTTAGCTTTGGCAAAGCTTTTTGAATCTTTTGCGTGTATCTACGCGTACAGAGACTTGAATTGCAGAGTTAGTTCCTTGGGCGGACAGTAATTAAATACAATGTATATTATGTTAAGTCGCTTTTACGAGCTATTCGACGTCAGTTTAAGCACCTCGCTTTGATGCTTCGCATTGCTTGAAATGTGGTCAATCGCGACAAGCGCAGGCCATGTTTCGAGCATCTCAAAAAGCACAATTTATCCACCTCCCTACCATGGCGGACAGCCTAACAAACTAAGACGTTGTACATAAATCAATTGCAGGGCGTGGACGTCCAACCGCGTTGTAAATTCACCTTAGCGAAGAGCAAGCCATTTGTGCTTGCAGCTGTACGGAATATGGACATCCGAATCCATCTGTCGCCTGCACAGGATGCGGAAGTCAGGCACTGCCCACACAAGCACATGCAGCTGAATCAAGGACTCCACCAAATCGGCCAGAACGCAGCGCTGCTCCGTTCTTTGCCTTCTGCGCCAACGCATTGGGCTGCCACACTTACTTGCGGGTCAAACGCAGCGCCCGCTCTGACAAGGCTCTGCGCTGCAAAGAACGACCGCCCCGGTTTTTGGTACCTGCTGCAGTTTCGGCCTCAGGGTTCTCTGCAGCGCCGCTGACTGCTGCTTGCGTAAGCTTGAGCATGGACTTGAGTTCTTGCACATGCTCCTTGCTCAGCGCCAAAGCCTGCTGGGCACTCAGATGGGCCGTTTGGCTGGCCAGCAACTCTTCCTCTGCCGCAGCGCAGCGCGCTTGCAGGGCTTCGTAGCGGGTTTGGGCTTTGTGCTCCGCCTCTTGCTGGGCCTTTTTGGCTTTTTCTGTGTCTTGCCGACTGCGGTCCAGGTCGGCCAGCATCCGGCGCTCATTGCCGGCAAATTGTTCGGCCAAACGCTGGCGCTCTTGGGCTGCGGTTTCCAGCTCTTTGGAATGCTGTTCACGCAGCTGCTCTTGCGCGGCGCGCAGCGCAGCTTGCTCCAAGCGCTGTTTTTCCAGTAGCACATCGCGCTCATTGAGTTGTTGCTGCATTTCATTCAACCGGCGCGATAAATCTTCGCGTTGGTCTTGCGCCAGCTTCAACGCCGCATCCATGGCCATTTTTTGCTGCTGCATGGCCTCCTCGCGCTGCTGCAGCTTGGTTTGCTGGGCTTCCAGCTGCTTTTGCACCGCCTGGGCCGCTTCTTCGCGGGTTTGCAGCGCCTGCACAGCAAGCGCTTGTGCCTGCTGCATGGCATTGCTCCACAGCGCCTGCGCGGCTTCCAACACCTCGGTCGGTACGGCATTGCGCAAATCCTGGGTGTGCTGATTCAGGCCCAGCCGCGCGCCCAGCGTGGCAAACCATGCATCCAGCATGGGCGCCACGGTGTTGGGTGAACCCCGCCCCATGTGCTGGCGCACTTTTTCAATGGTGGGCTTGTGCCCGTCGGCCAGCAAGGCATCGGCGGCGGCCCAAACATCGGCTTCTTGAATGCCTCGCGGCGTTTTTGGTGCTGTGGATTGCATGGTTCTTAGATTACCATCGATAAGAGATTGTTATCGTAAGTTGTTAGATATTATTATATAATATCACATGTAATACATGTTATTTAATACATATTCAGTGAGAAATACTACATATGCGCAACACACACCTGCTGGCAGTGGCGAAAGAGGAACAAGGCCTGAGCCTGTTGAGCGACAGCACGCTCCACGCCCTCAAAGAGCTGCTGCGCGAAGGTGAAGCCGCCAACACCGTGCGCAGCTACCAAAGTGCCATGCGCTATTGGGCGGGCTGGCACCAGTTCCGGCTGGGGCAGGCCATTGCCCTGCCCTTGCCGGTGGATGTGGTGCTGCAATTTATTGCTGACCATGCCCAGCGCAGCACCCCGTATGGGCTGCGTTGTGAGCTGCCCCCGTCAATCGATGCGGCGCTGGTGCAATCGGGCTGCAAGGCCAGGCCGGGTGCGCCCAGCCACAACACGCTGGTGCACCGTGTGGCGGTGATGAGCAAAGCGCACCAAAACCGGGGCATGCCCAACCCCTGCCATGATGAAAAAGTGCGTGAGCTGCTCTCGCGCACGCGCAAGGCTTACGCCAAGCGGGGCGAGCGGCCCCAGAAAAAATCTGCCATCACCAAAGACGTGCTGCAACAACTGCTAGCCACCTGTGACGACAGCCTGCGCGGCCTGCGCGACCGTGCCCTGCTGCTGTTTGCCTGGAGCAGCGGGGGACGCCGCCGCTCAGAAATCAGCAGTGCCGATATGCAATACCTGCGTCAAATTGGCCCCGGCCAATATCTGTACGAGCTGGCTTTCTCCAAAACCAACCAAAGCGGCGCAGACTTGCCCGAAAACACCAAACCCGTGTTGGGAGCGGCAGGCAAAGCCTTGGCCGACTGGCTGGCTGCCAGCGGCATTACCGAAGGCGCCATCTTCCGGCGCATTCGCAAAGGCGGGCACCTGGGCGAGCCCCTGCAAGCGCCCGCCGTGCGTGCCATCGTCAAAGAACGCTGTGCGCTGGCCGGGGTGGATGGTGACTTTTCAGCGCACTCGCTGCGCTCGGGTTTTGTTACAGAGGCGGGCAAACGCAATGTGCCGCTGGCCGAAACCATGGCGCTCACCGGCCACCAGAGCGTGGCCACTGTGCTGGGCTACTTCCGCGCAGAATCCGTCATCCACAACCAGGCCGCGCATTTGATGGATGAGGATTGATAGCAGGCGCCCGGCGCTCTAGCATGGCTGCACAGGCTGAAAGTTCTCTCCTGCACTTTCATCCAACACCAGCCCTCTCACCCGTTTCAGGAGTGCGCACCATGCCCCGCCCTAGCAGCAGCCAGTCAGCCCCCAGCACCCAAGATCAGACCACAGGCACCGCCGCCAAGCCCAGCGCTGCAAGTGCAGCCAAGGTATTTGGCGCATCGGCTGCACTCGATGCGCTGAGCGCCATCGACGAACACACCCGCAAAGTGGTGGCGCATGTACGCCAGCGCACCCACATCTCGCGCAACCTCGGCCATCAGGCCGCGCCAAACCGCGACAGTCTGGGCGCGCGCGCCGCTGATACCGTTGCAGGCTTTGGTGGTTCGTGGACTTTTGTGCTGCTGTTCGTCTTCACCACGCTGGCGTGGATGGTGGTCAACACCTTGCTTTTGGCATGGCAGGGGCACACCTTTGACCCCTACCCCTACATCTTGCTGAACCTGGTGTTGTCCATGCTGGCAGCCATCCAGGCGCCCATCATCTTGATGTCCCAAAACCGCCAGGCCGACAAAGACCGCGTGCGCAGCGAGCACGATTACGAAGTCAACCTCAAAGCCGAGCTGGAAATCATGCTGCTGCACGAAAAAATCGACCAGCTGCAAAACCAGCAATGGCATGAGCTGCTGGCGCTGCAGCGCGAACAGCTGCAACTGCTGGAAGGCCTGCTCCTGCAGCGCGGCAGCGCACCGCAGGCCAGTTGATTCACAACTGCCGGGCAATTTGATCGAGCAGATATGGCGTTACAAGCCAAACTGGCCTCTAGCGCTTATGCAGCAAGCGCTAGCAGCTATCAATCGTGAAATTAATTCCATAAAAAAAGCCACCCCAAGGCGGCTTTTCATGGTGATTTACAGCTTGCTGCGGTGGGTGTGCTTTGGGGCGCGCTTTACACCGAGCGCATCAAACCGCCATCCACGCGAATGTTCTGGCCGTTGATGTAGGCACCGCCCTCACCCGCCAAAAACGCAATCGTTGCCGCAATCTCTTCCACCGTGCCATAGCGCTGCATGGGCACGGCCGTGCGGCGCGCAGCTTGCTCGGGTTTGCTGTTGATCCAGCCGGGCAGCACATTGTTCATGCGCACATTGTGCTTGGCGTATTCATCCACAAACAGCTTGGTAAAACTCATCAAGCCCGCGCGCGAGACGGCGGAGGTGGGGAACAAATCCACTGGCTCCAGCGCCCACGCGGTGGAGATATTGACGATGGAGCCGCCGCCTTGCTTCACCATAATCGGCGTCACGACCCGCGCAGCGCGCACCACGTTCAGGAAGTAGGCATCCAAGCCTTTGTGCCAGTCCTCGTCCGACATTTCCAGCACCGGCGCACGCGGGCCATTGCCCGCGGAGTTGACCAGCACATCGACACGGCCCCAGCGCTCCATCACCAAATCGACCAGTTGTTGGATATCGGCTTGGTTTTGGTTCGTGCCTGTTATGCCAATGCCGCCCAGTTCTTGGGCCAGCGCTTCGCCTTTGCCGGACGATGAGAGAATGCCGACGTGATAACCGTCAGCGGCGAGTTGGCGGGCAGCGGCTGCACCCATGCCGGAACCGGCAGCGATGATGATGGCGGTTTTTAAATTACTCATTTCAATTTTTCACAGATTGATTGCAGTATGGATGTGTTAGTTGGCAATTATTAGCACTCCCAGAACCTCCATCTTGTAATCTTTTTATGTGGTCATAAGAAACTGATTTTTCAACATCTAGGTAGCCGTTACATATCGGGCACTGAAGAGCTGAGGATAGAGCTGATTTAATAAAAACTTGGCTTTTATCATCATCACTGAAATCTTTTTTTAATTCAGAAAATTCACCAACTACTATTTTTCCGTTCAAGCCGGCAATGTTTACTATGTCAGTATCTGATGGTATATCATTTTTATGCAAGTAATCAATTAGTTGATCTAAAAATAATTCGTGCTTTTCTACTCTTTTTGCACTTAAATGCTTTTGGAGAATTGTTGCTATTAAATCTTTTCTTTCAATTAAAATAGTTTCCAACTTCTCTCTAACTACTGTAAATTTATTAAAGAAAGTTTGATCATTATTTGAAACCTTTCGGCCAATGAGGGACATTACTCCCATAAACATAGGATTTGAGTGCCTACCTGTCGGCCCATAAAAATATACAGCAGGATGCAATCCAAGGCTTCCATTACTATTGCCTGTGACTCTATTTACAAGCTTTAGCATCTTCTGAAGTGTCACTATCGTCGCGCGACCATCAATATCATCATCCGTATCAGTTAAATATTTTGGGAGCCCTTGCTGATTTCGAACCGCTATCAGGGCGATATCAATCAAGGCTTGAATGGCTGTTCTTACCCCTTTAGGTCCTCCCAAAGGCAAGTCAAGAGTTTTAATAGGTCTTTTGATTTCAGGATCAAATAAAACGCTATGCAGAGATTTTGCATTTGACTCAATCTCATCTGCCACATCTTTAGGAAATGAAGACCAGTATTTGTGGCCTGTACCCGCCCTAATGATTGCTCTTGCTGCGATAGATATTGGCTTAGACCTATTCCTCAGAAGGAGTTCTTCAACTTCATCAAGTGGTGTCCCCTTTGTATTGATTTTGAAAAATGAACTTTCCGCTTTATCAGCATCACCTTTGACCCACTGTATGGGAATACCTCTTGTAATTAAAGCATTTACCCTTCTTCTTTCAATTGGATCTATATCATCACTTTCGGTCTTTGCTAAAAAATGTTGCCAACTACCGATTCTTTTCTTAATTAGAGCTCTTGTTCTATCGGCATTTCTTTTTTGCTCATCAGATATGTGATATCCGAAAAAACTTTGTGAAATAGGCCCATCACCGTAATCATCATCAATCCATGCTTTCAGTGCACTAAGTCTATGTCCCCCATCAATCACAAATAAATACGTTGGGGATTGCCATAAAATTACCGATGGAATCAAATCGCCATTAACAAAGCACTCCAGCAAAGATGTAACTTGCTCTGGTGACCAATGGTTTGTTTCTCTTTGAAAGTCAGGTTTCCTTAAACTAGGGCCAATCAAACCACCTTTAGTAAAATCGCGTAGAGATATTGTAGAAACATTTTCAAAAGAACTTGACTCCGCATCTGTAGTGGCAAAATCTTCTCTTTTAATCATTGCATCTAAATTCACAAGATTTGATCTTGATGCCATTATTTATCCTTAATATTAAACATTATTAACTGTAGATTCACCCTTTAGAATCAACACGTTTTTATTTGATAAGACTTCAATTTTTTTGATATATTTATCAATAATTAAAATTGCTTGACCATCTTTCTTTAGTTTTGCCAAACAATTCCAAATCTCATCTCTAATCACAGGCGCCAACCCCTCCGTCGCCTCATCCAAAATCAATAACTTTGGATTCGTCGATAAGGCCCGCCCAATCGCCAGCATTTGCTGCTCTCCGCCCGAAAGCTGGTTGCCCATATGGTGCTCACGCTCTTTGAGGCGCGGGAACAGTTCATAGATTTTGGCCAAATCCCAAGGTGCAGCCTGCGCAGCTAGCTCTCCTTTTTGAGGATTGGCTGGCGGGCGCGCAAAGGCCACCAAATGCTCCCGCACCGTGAGATTGGGAAAACACATGCGCCCTTCGGGCACGAGCGCAATGCCTCGGCGGGATATTTCATCGGCGGGCAGATTGGTAATTTCTTGCCCCTCAAAGAAAATCTGCCCCTTGCGCACCGGCAAAGCGCCGGTAATGCATTTGATGGTGGTCGATTTGCCCATGCCGTTGCGGCCCATGAGGTTGACCACTTGGTGCGGCGCAATGCTCAAACTCACGCCAAACAGCACTTGGCTGGCGCCGTAGCCTGCTTCGATATTGCGCACTTCCAGCAAGGGGGTGTCATTGGAGCTACTCATGCCGGGCCCTCTTCTTTTTGTTGTTGTTCTTCTAATTCGTCTTCTTGGCCCAAATACACGGCTTGCACGCGGGCATCGTTCTGGATTTGCGCGCTCGTCCCCTGCGCAAACACCTTGCCGTAGACCAGCACGGTGATGCGGTCGGCCAGTTGGAACACGGCGTCCATATCGTGCTCAATCAGCAAGATCGCCATGTCTTTGCGCAGTTGCTGAATCAGCTCCACCATTTCTTCGGACTCCGTTGGCCCCATGCCTGCCATGGGCTCGTCCAGCAGCAGCAGTTTGGGCGTGGCGGCAATGGCCAAAGCGACATCGAGCTTGCGCTGCGCGCCGTGGGGCAAGGTGCCAGCGATGGTGTTCCATTGGCTTTCTAGTTGCACGCGGTGCGCCAGCCCCCACGCTTGGGCTTTGAGTTCCGCATCTTTGTCGCGCACCTTGAACCAGCGAAAGCTGTTGCTGTGGTGGGCTTGCACGGCCAGCAGTAGGTTTTCTGCCACGGTGAGCTTGGGGAAGATGCTCGTAATTTGAAAGCAGCGTGACAGCCCTGCGGCCACGCGCTGGTGGGGGGCGAGGTGGATGAGTTCTTGGCCATCGAGCTTGAGCGAGCCGCCATCGGCTGGCAGCAAGCCCGAGATCAAATGCACCAGCGTGGATTTGCCCGCGCCGTTGGGGCCGATGAGAGCGTGAATTTCGCCCTTCTCTACTTGGAGCGAGACATGATCCGTCGCGGTGAGCGCACCAAAGCGTTTGACCAAGTTTTGAATGGAAAGCAGGCTCACAGCACGCCCTCCTTGCGCTGAACGCTATGTTTTTTAGCTGCGCTGTCTTTTTTAGCAAAAAACGCCGCCAAGCCCTTGGGCGCGAGGAACACCACGGCCACCAGCAGCACGCCCATGGGCGCATGCCAGTAGTCGGTATGTTGTTTGAGCACTTCTTCCAACACCAGCCACACGGCCACACCCAGCGGCGCGCCCCAGCGCAGGCCGATGCCGCCGATGACGACCATCACAATCAGCAGTGCCGACTGGTTCCACTGCATCAGGCTGGGGCTGACAAACAGGTTTTGCGTGGCCAGCAGCGCGCCGGACAAGGCGGCAATGCCGCCCGCCAGTGCAAAGGCCAGCAATTTCAAACGCACCGTGGGGTAGCCCATGGCTTGCATGCGCGTTTCGTTGTCGCGAATGCCTTCCAAGGCGCGGCCAAAGTACGAACGCTCGATGCGCGATAGCAACAAAAATATAGCTGCTAGCGCAATCAGGACAAGGGTAAACAGCCAATTTCCTGCTGCATCGACGCCTTCCCACAGCAGCAAGGGCGAATACATGGTGTAGCCATCGTCCCCACCATAAGCGCGCAGCGAAACGGCCAGGTAGTACAGCATTTGCGCAAAGGCCAGCGTAATCATGATGAAGTACACGCCCTGCGTGCGCACGGCCACCAGCCCGATGACTGCCGAGATCAGCATGCCCGCCACGGCGGCGACCAGCCAGATCAACCATGCATTGCTAAAGCCGCCCTCCACCATGGCCACCACGGCATAGGCGCCCACGCCCACAAAACCGGCGTGGCCCAGGGCGACGAGCCCTGCGCGGCCAATCAGAAAGTTCAAACTGAGCGCGGCCATGCTGACGATGAGCATGCGGCGCACAAAGTCCACGTAATAGTCCAGCCCCAGCGCGGGCGCGACCCACGGGAAAGCGCCCAGCAGCAGCACCAGCACGGCCAACACACTGTGGCTGACCCAGCGGGCGTGGGCGTTGGAGGCCAAAGCCGGGGGATTGGCTGGCGGGCTGTCTACATTGACCAATTTGCGATCCATCACAGAAAACACCACCTAAGCTTTGGCGGGAAACAAGCCCGATGGTTTGAACACCAGCACACCGGCCATCAAGACATACATGGCAATGCTGGCCACGGCGGGGCCAATGTCGGCCGCCAAGCTGGGTGAGAGCACCTCGCGCAGCAGCGGCGGCAGCAAGGCGCGGCCAGCGGTATCGACCAAGCCCACCAGCAAACTGGCAATCAGCGCGCCGCGCACGGAGCCAATGCCACCGATGACGATGACTACGAGGGCGGGAATCAAAATGCTCTCTCCCATACCCACTTGCACGGCGCTAATCGGCGCCATGAGCGCACCGGCCAAAGCTGCCAGCGCCGCCCCCATGGCAAACACAATGGCAAACACGCGGTTCACGCGAATGCCCATCCACTCCGCCATTTGGCGGTTGGACGCACCAGCGCGCACCCACATGCCGAGCTTGGTGTGGTTGACCAGCAGGTACAACGCCAGCGCAGCGCCCAGGCCTGCAGCCAGAACAACCAAGCGGTAGGACGGATAAGGCAGAAAACCGAATAGCTCCACCGGCCCCGACAGCGCAGCCGGTGTGGGCGCCATGATGGGCGATGGCCCCCAGATGGCTTTGACGGTGTCGTCTGCTATCAAGATCACGCCAAAGGTGGCGAGCACTTGCGAGAGGTGGTCACGCACGTACAGCTTGCGAATGAGCACGGCCTCCAGCACGGCGGCCAAGGCTACCGTCACCACAACGCCCACGGCAATCGCCAATAAGAAAGAGCCGCTGTGCGTATGCACGCTGGCTGAAACATAGCCCCCCGCCATGAACAGCGCGCCGTGGGCGAGGTTGAGCGTGTCCATGATGCCGAACACCAAGGTCAAGCCTGCAGCCAGCAAAAACAGCATCAGGCCGTAGCCCAGGCCGTTGAGGGCTTGCTCCACTAAAAAAACCGAATCCATAAGGCCTTACCCAATAACGAACTACAGCAGCTTGGTGTCCAAGGGCACCGCCTGATCGGGCACGCAAAGCACCACGCCGCCTTTTTCATCGTGAAAGCCGGTGACCAGGCATTCGGACATGACGGGGCCAATCTGTTTGGGTGGGAAGTTGACCACCGCCACCACCTGCTTGCCGATCAAACCCTCGGGGGTGTAGTGGTGGGTGATTTGCGCGCTGGATTTTTTGATGCCCAGCGCGGGGCCAAAGTCCACCTGCAACAGGTACGCGGGCTTGCGCGCCTGGGCGAAGACTTCAGCAGCAACGATGCACCCCACGCGCAACTCCACGCGCGTGAAGTCATCCCATGCAATGGTTTCCATAGTTTTTAATAGCTGCCAGCGCTTATTTCATGCCGCATTCAGCCGCAAAACTGTCTTGATGGGCCGTGAAAATTTTGCCCGACTGCAGCGCGTTGGTGATGAGGCCGTCTTTGGTTTTGACGACCTGGCGCAGGTAATAGTCCTGCGTGAGGAACTGGTTGTTGCCGTAGCGCACTTTGCCGCGCACCGAGTCGAATTTGGCGGTTTTGATGGCCTTGGCCACGGCGGCCTTGTCATCGAGCTTGCCGCCCACGGCCTTGACGGCAGCGTTCAGGTTCATGACCACGTCATAGGCAAACGCGGCGTACAGCGTGGGCAGGCGGCCATACGCTTTTTGGAACTCGGCCACAAACTGCTTGTTGGCAGCGTTGTCCAGATCGTGGGCGTAGCTGGAGGCGTTGTAGATGCCCACCATGGGCTCGCCCACGGCGGCGATGATGTCTTGGTCGGCCGTAAAGGGAGAGGAGATCAAGACCATGTCTTTGTTCAGGCCCACACCCATGAACTGTTTGATGAAGTTGATGCCCATGCCGCCGGGCTGGAAGATATAGACCGCATCGGGCTTGGCCGCGCGCAGCTGGGCCAGCTCGGCGGCAAAGTCCAGCTGGCCCACTTTGGTGTAGACCTCATCCGCCACCGGATGCTGGTAGCCGCGCTTGAAGCCATTGACCGCATCTTTGCCCGCAGGGTAATTGGGGGCCAGCACGACCACTTTTTTGTAGACCTTGTCAGCTGCATGTTTGCCTGCCGCTTCGTGCATGGCGTCGTTTTGGTAGCTGGTGCCAAAGAAGTACGGGTTGCACTGCTTGCCCGCCAGCTGGCTGGGGCCGGGGTTGGCCGACAAAAACGGCACCTTCGCGCCAAACACTGTGGGGCCGACGGCCAACACCACGTTGGAGCCAACGGGGCCGGTGAAGAAATCGACCTTGTCACGCTTGATAAAGCGGTCTGCCACCTGGCGCGCGGTTTCGGGGTTGCCAGCGGTGTCGGCCTGAATGAATTCAGCGGGCACACCGCCGAGTTTGTTGTCCAGCAGCTTGGCGGCCAGGTTCAGGCCGTCTTTGATTTCGGCTCCGGGGCCTGCAAACGGGCCGGAAATATCCAGGGCCACGCCCACTTTGATAGGGTTGGCGGCACTAACGCTGGCGCTGGCCATGCACAGCGCAGCAGTGGCCAAAGCAGAAGGAGCCAGGGTGAACAGGCGGCGGGCGTAGGTCATGGTGCTTGTCTCTGAGATAGTTGGAAGGTGCGCAACGCCGCACAGCCTACACAGCATGCTCTGTTTTGTGGAGCTAATGCCCTGCCCCTGTTGCAAGCATGCTCACACGTCCTCAGCTTTGTGCAAGCTTGCTTGACAGGGGCAATGCCTGCGCTGTGCGTGCCGACATGGACGAATGGCATCTCGGCCGAAAAGTGGACGGTTGAAATCGTTTTATAGTTTCTTTTGATTACAAAATAAACCGCAGCTAACAATAAGCCGCGCGCCCAACACCTCCATGTCACACCCCACTCCTGCGGCCCACGTTCTAGGCCGCTGTGCCTTTGTTTTGCTTGCTCTGGGCAGCACCTGCGCCGTGGCGGGCGGGCTGGACCGCACCGCCCAAAGCTTGTCCCCCTTGTTTGAAAAAGGCCGCTACGTGGGCGTGGACGGCTACTACTCCCGCCCTTCCGTCCAAGGCCGCGATGCCATGGGGTTTTCGACCGGCGATGTCGCCCCCAGCTACGGGCAATGGGGCTTGAGCTACAAGCAAGACCTCAGCCCCCAGTTGTCCATGGCGTTGATGCTGACCCGTCCGTTTGGGTTGCATATCCGCTATGACCGCAGTGCTTCGCCCTTGCTGGGAGGTACCGAAGTCAAGCTCTCCACGCGCGAGCTGCAGGGCGTGCTGCGCTACAAGTTCAATGCGCAATTGGGCGTACATGGCGGCCTGCGGCTGCAGCAATCGCACGGCAGCGTCACCCTCCAAGGCCTGGCGTATGGTGCTGCGCTCGGCGGCTATCACGTGAAATTTGCCCGCAGTACCGAGCCGGGTTATTTGCTGGGCATCAGCTACGAACAGCCAGACATTGCTTTGCGTGTGGTGGCCACGTATTACTCGGCCATCCACCACAGCGTTCAGACCGCCGAAAACCTGTGGCCGGGGTCAACCCAGACGGCATCCACCTCACCCCAGACATTCAATCTGGATGTGCAAACTGGCATTACCGCCAGCACCTTGCTGTTTGGGCAGATTCGCTGGGGCAATTGGGAAGCGTTTGAGTTGCGGCCCCAGGCTTTTGCTACTGCTACCCAGGGCAAAAGCCTGACGGATTTGGACAACGCCATCACCTACACCCTGGGCTTGGCGCAAAAATTCTCGCCGCAGTGGACGGGCTTTTTGGCGCTGGCCCATGACAAAAAAGGCCCATCCATGCCGTTGTCACCGTTGCGCCCCAGCAGCGGTAGACAGGGCTACACCTTGGGGCTGGTGTATGACAACGAGGTGGTCAAAATCAGTCCGTGGGTGAGCTACCAAAAACTGGGCGGCGCAGAAGTCTCCACCACCCAGACACCGATGGCACGCTTTGGCAAAAGCTCGGCCACGGTGTTTGGCATTCAGATGGGCTACCACTTTTAAGCGGGGACATGCGGCGCGGGCCTGTGACTTTCAGGCCAACGCGTGAGGCAACCCCATCAGCGCCAATGCCTTCTGGTGTACGACCGATTGGCGGTCTGCCAAGGCCAATGGCAAATCAAAATGGTTGGTGCCTGGCGCATCCACCCACTGCCCGGGCAAACAGCGGGCCTGCCAGGCCGCCAGATATTCGCGCGACTGGCGCTTGAACTCGGTGGTTTCGAACTCTCCGCACGCGACGCGCAACTGGCAGTGGCTGTGTGTGCTGGCATGGGGCAGCGCAAAACGCGGGCTGTTGCGCAGGGCAGCCGCGTCATCCAGGTGCATCCAGGCGTTGATGTGCGTGGTAATGAGAGGCTGCAAATCAAACAACCCACTCAAAGGAAAAGCGGACGCTGGTGTGGCGCTGGCGGGCAAGTCGTAGTCTTCTTGCCACCCCTTGACCAGCAACATGCCCACCAAATGGCCGCCTGCGGAGCTTCCGCACACGCAAATATTGCGGGCATCGCCCCCATAAATCGCGATGTTGCGCACCACCCATGCATAGGCCTGGCGGATTTGGTCGACGATGTGATCGAGCGTGACCGCAAGGGCCAGATCGTAATCAGGCACCACGACGATGGCGCCTGCCTGGGTGAGCGCTGGCGCCATAAACGCCGAATCATCTTTGCCCAAGGCACGCCAATAGCCGCCGTGGATATAGATAAAAACAGGAGCTGCTGGCGCTTGTACAGCAAGCGCTGGAGGCAAATAAATATCTAAAAGATCTGTCGCGCGCGGGCTGTAGCGCTGGTTGCGTACTGCGCCGGGCAAGGCCAACGCCGCGTGGCTTTCTTGGGTGTAGCGTGCCATGTAGGCCAGCGCATCTTGCACACTGGCGCGGGCGTTGTATTGGCGGTCAAAGTAGGCTTGAGCAGTCATGTCGCTGGTATTCATGTTTCAAGCTTAACGTTGATAGCCGTTAAACCAGCGCAGTTGCCAAGCTGCAAGCCCCCAAGTTTGGCTGAAGCATTCCGGTTTTAGCCCAGTGCGGCAATCACATCGGCCGGTGCCTGTACCAACTCAATCAACACGCCCTCTCCCGCAATCGGAAACTCGTCATTGCTTTTAGGGTGCAAAAAGGTGATGTCATAGCCTGAGGCACCCTTGCGGATGCCACCGGGGGCAAAACGTACGCCTTGGGCGGTGAGCCATTCCACGGCCTTGGGCAGATCGTCAATCCACAGGCCAATGTGGTTCAGCGGCGTGGTGTGAACGGCGGGTTTTTTGTCGATGTCCATGGGCTGCATGATGTCCACCTCTACCTTCATGGCACCGGTGCCCATGGCCAGAATGTCTTCGTCCACATTCTCACGCTCGCTCTGGAAAGTGCCGGTTTGCTCCAGACCCAGCATATCGACCCACAGCTTTTTCATGCGCTGTTTGTCAGTGCCACCAATGGCCACTTGCTGGATGCCTAAAACTTTAAATGGGCGGGGGTTGCTCATTGCAGATAGTCCTCAATGTTTACGGAGTCAATAAATTCAACGGGAATGAAGCGCTGGGCATATTCCAGATACACGCCAGAGCGCAAGAACAGCTCAAAAATATCGGGGTCTATATGGTGGCTGCGCCGCATGTCAGCCATCAGGCCGAGCACTTCGGATAAGGACTTGCGCGGTTTGTAGGGGCGGTCACCAGCAGTCAACGCCTCAAAAATATCGGCCACGGCAATCATGCGTGCCACGGGACTCATGTCTTCGCGGCGCAGGCCTTTGGGGTAGCCGGTTCCATCCATTTTTTCGTGGTGCCCGCCTGCAATTTCAGGCACCGCCCGCAGGTGCTGCGGAAATGGCAGGCAAGTGAGCATCTTGATGGTTTGAATGATGTGCTCATTGATTTTGTAGCGCTCTTCGTCCGACAACGTGCCTCGAGCCACCAACAGATTGTGCAATTCCCCACGGTTGTAGAGCAGCTCAGGCACTTGCATCTTGAAACCCCAGACATTGTCAGGCGCTATCTGATCGTGGGGCGAGCGCTCAATGCGGTGTGCGGGCTTATCAGCCAGCAGCATCTCTTGCGCAGGCAATGGTGTAGATTGCTGGCGCTGGGCCTCTGCCATCGAGATACCGAGGGTGTCATCCAGGGTGCGTGTCCAGGTACGTTGGGCAATGTGGCGCAGCCGCTCTTGCTCTGCAGCACCCAGCTTTTCACCGCCCTGGTTGCAAGCGGCCACAAAGGCAAACCCCTCATCCAATTCGCGACAGGTCTGGAGCATGGTAGCGCGGGCTTGCTCGGGGTGGGCACCGGCTGCGATCGCTTCGTACATGGTGATTTGTGCATCGCGCTTGAGCACTTCAAAACGCATGCGCACTTCGTGGATGCGGTTGTAAATGGTTTCAAGCTTGGTTGCCTTGTCCACCACAAATTCCGGCGTCGTGACTTTGCCGCAGTCATGCAACCACGATGCGACATGTACGGCCTCCCAGTCATGCGCAGAAAGCGCAAAGTCTGCAAACGCTCCATCGGTCTGGTCGCATGCAGCCTGGGCCAGCATTTTGGTGAGTTCTGGCACGCGCGCGCAGTGACTGGCGGTGTAGGGGCTCTTGGCATCAATCGCACCGGCAATCAATTCAATAAAAGCGGTAAACAGCTTCTTTTGTTGCTCGATCAAGGCACGCGCTTCCAGCGAGACGGCCGCGTTGCCTGATAGCGCAGCCACAAAAGCCACCTGCGTATCCACGGGGGGAGATGGCATAAATAACACCATCGCCCCCACATATTCGCGGCGACGGTTGAGCAGCGGAATGACCACGCTGTGCGCGAGCCCTTGGGCGATAGCACTGGGTGCCAGTTGCAAGCCCTGGATATCTGCAGTGGTCAGCGGCTGGCTGGTCACCGCGTTTTTGCGCAGACACTGCGCCAGCAAAGGCCCGTAGGAGCTTATGGGCGATTGCTCAGGCGAGGTTGAGGACGGCAGCGGGATGGTTGCCAGCGTGGCCAAAGCCTGGTCATCCAAGGCAGTGCCATCCGCCAAGCGTCCACAGGCTGGATAAAGCTGGTCGCCATCGGCCAAGTACAGCAGGCCCGAAGCGGCACCGGCCGTCAACATGGTTTCTTTGAGCAAGCGCGGCAGCAAGCGGTCAAACTGCTCTTCCGCGGCGACTGCCATGCTCAGGTCCAAAAAACGCCGAATGGTGCCCTGCATGCTTTGGAGCGTGACGCCCAGTTCATGGGTTTCTTTGATAAAGCTGTCGACCTGGATAGGCTGCTCAAAATCGAATTGTTCAATCGCCTGGACATCTAAAGCCAAACGGCGCAAAGGCCTCGAAATAGCTTGTGCCAACAGCCAAGCAACCGGCATGGACAGCAAAATGATCAACAACGTGGCCACTGTTGACCATTGCAACTGCTGCCGTGCAGCAGCCGTCAGTTCCATCTCTGGCACTGCCAACAGCAGCCGCATGTCTTGCGTCGCTTTGTCAGGCACCTGTATGGACGCTGTCCACCAGGATTGACCACCAGGGTCAGTAAACTGCTCCATATCTTTTGCGCCAGGGCCTTTGAATAAATGATCCAAAGGCGCGCTGTGCAAGGACTCCAGCAAAGGCATGCTGCTGTTCATGCCATTTGCGGCATTCAGCAGTGCTTCGATGTGCTCGTTGGCGAGCAGTTCGCCACGGCTATTGACCAAAGCCAGCTGGGTTCCTGGCGTGAATTTTTGCTGCGCCAGGCTATCGCTCAGCGTGGCCAAATTGATATCTACACCTACCACCACCCCGCCCCAGCTTGCTGCAGATGCCAGGGTGATACCAACGGAGTGGGTGGTGTGAAACAGATAGGGGCGCGTTTGTATCAGCGTTGTGGACACTGTGGCCTCACGCCACCATGAACGACTGCGCGGGTCATAAGTGCTGGCGTAATCAGGACGGTCCACACTTTCAATAATTTCGCCAGATGCATCCAGAAAAATGTAGCGCCCCACATTGACCGTGCCTCGCTCAATGCTTTGCACCATCATGTGCGCCTCTGCCGGCGCTGATAGCTGCTCTCTCGAGCGCTCGTCCAGTTGGCGCAGCAGGAAGAAATCCCCATTCGGGTAAGCCATATACACAGCGCTGACAGCCTTGGCTCCCTTAAACACCTGGCTCAAAGCATTCAGGCCATTGAGCCGTTCCTGGAGCGTTGTGGCCCATGCAATACGGTGTAGGCGCAGAAATTCCAACGCCATTTCCGCAGGCTCCAGGGTGTTGTGCAGCTCTTGCTGGACAGACGGTCCAATACGCGTCCACTGCTCATGGGCAGCCGTCTGCAGCATGCCTGCGCTGATGTGATAACCCAGTCCACCGATCAATCCGCCGACCAGCAAGGTCATGAAGAAAAACAGTGTGGAAATGTAAACATGCAAGGGCTGGAGCAGGCGCATGGTAGTCCCCATTTCTTAGAGCCTGGCTGGTCAAGCCAGTGTACAAAACTGGCTTGCAGCACCCTTGCACGTTGTGGCGTGATCGCAAAAACGTTATTCGAATTCGATGATCACGTCATCAACCGCCAGCGAGGCACCCTTGCCGGCGCTGATTTTGCGCACCACGCCATCCTGGGTGGCGAACAAGATGTTTTCCATCTTCATGGCTTCGATAACGGCCAGCTTTTCGCCCGCCTGCACCTTCTGCCCTTCTTGCACAGCCACATCCACCAGCAAACCGGGCATGGGCGAGAGCAAGAACTTGGACATGTCGGGCGGCGCCTTGTAAGGCATCATCTCGTGCAGTTTGCCCCCCAGTGGCGACAGCACCATGGCTTCGATTTGCGTGCCGTTGTGGATGATGCGCAATGCCAGCGGGTTCTTGGGCGTGCCGCGCTCGACCTGCACGGTGAAGGGCTGGCCGTTGCAAATGCCTTGCAGACGCACTTCGCGCATGGCGCTGAAGCTCTGGAACTCATAGCGCTTACCGTTCAGCGTGACCGTGCTCTTGCGGCTGTCGTACTCGAAATCGCTCACGGTAACGGCATGGTGCTGACTCTGCCCTTCGGCGCCCAGCACGATCACGGTGTAATCGGCCGAGACCACCACCTCGTGGCCACGCATCTGGCCGCTGATGGTGGAGGCGCGCGCGCGGTAGCGGCGGTTCATGTGGGCGGCCAGGGCCACCAGGAAGTCCGGGTCGCTGTGCGGCACGTCGCTGCTGTGGAAGCCGTGCGCATAGTGCTCGGCGATGAAACCGGTGTTGAAGTCGCCCGTCTGGAACTTTGGGTGCGCCAGCAGCGCCGCCTGGAACGGGATGTTGGAGCTGATGCCACGGATGACAAAGCCGTTCAGGGCTTCGCGCATCTTGGCGATCGCCTCGGAGCGGTCCTTGCCGTGCACGATGAGCTTGGCGATCATCGAGTCGTAGAACATCGGGATCTCGCCGCCCTCGTACACGCCGGTGTCCACGCGCACACCGTGCAGGTGCGCGGTATCGGCCTGCCACATGGTCTGCTCGGGTGGGTTAAAGCGCACCAGTCGGCCCGTAGAAGGCAGGAAGTTGCGGAATGGGTCTTCGGCGTTGATGCGGCACTCCATGGCCCAGCCGTCGCGCTTGACGTCTTCCTGGCGAATCGTCAGTGCCTCGCCGGCGGCCACGCGGATCATCTGTTCCACCAGATCGAGGCCAGTGATGCACTCGGTCACCGGGTGCTCCACCTGCAGGCGCGTGTTCATCTCCAGGAAGTAGAAGTCCTGGTTTTTGCCGACCACGAATTCCACCGTGCCGGCCGACTGGTACTGCACGGCCTTGGCCAGGGCCACGGCCTGCTCACCCATGGCTTTGCGCGTGGCGTCGCTGATGAAGGGGCTGGGTGCCTCCTCGATCACCTTTTGGTGGCGGCGCTGGATGGAGCATTCGCGCTCGTTCAGGTAGATGACGTTGCCGTGGCTGTCACCCAGGATCTGGATTTCGATGTGGCGTGGCTGCTCGACAAACTTCTCGATGAAGATACGATCGTCACCAAAGCTGTTGCGCGCTTCGTTCTGGCAGCTGGCAAAGCCTTCAAAAGCTTCCTTGTCGTTGAAGGCCACGCGCAGGCCCTTGCCGCCGCCGCCGGCCGAGGCCTTGATCATCACGGGGTAACCGATGCCCTTGGCGATCTCCACCGCCTGCTCGGGGCCGGCGATAGGGTCGTTGTAACCGGGGATGGTGTTGACCTGGGCCTCGTTGGCTAGCTTCTTGGAGGCGATCTTGTCGCCCATGGCGGCAATCGAGTGCGCCTTGGGGCCGATGAAGGCGATGCCCTCTTCTTCACAGCGTTTGGCAAAGGCTTCGTTTTCGCTCAAAAAGCCGTAGCCGGGGTGGATGGCCTGGGCACCGGTCTGCTTCGCGGCGGCAATGATGCGGTCAGCCACCAGGTAGGACTCACGGCTGGGCGCCGCGCCAATATGCACGGCCTCATCAGCCAGCTTGACGTGGCGGGCCTCTTTATCAGCCTCGGAATACACCGCCACAGTAGCGATACCCATCTTGCGGGCGGTAGCGATCACGCGGCAGGCGATCTCGCCACGGTTGGCGATCAAGATTTTGGTGAACATGTTGTCTGCTTCCTTTGTTTTTTGTCTCGAGAATTGAGCGAACGGGAATCCAAGCGTTCGATCAACTGCATTCCTTCTTGCGTTTTTTCTAATCGCACGCCAAGCCAGCGGTGCAGGCTGTCCTTGTCGTTCGCGGATAGGTAGCGGGCCACATCCAAGACCACCATCAGGGTGGCCTGCGGCTCGCCGCCGTCATTCGCGGAGCGTTCGCCCCGCGCCAATGTCACAGCGCAAACCAGCGGTTGCAGGGCTTGCACTTCGTGGAGCAAGGTTTCGACCTTGACCAAAGGTAGTTCTGTGGCAGTTGCCGGTGGTTCATTAACTTGGGCGACTGCTTGCTGCAGGTTTTTGAGCTGTGCATCCATCGACTTGACCTGCTCGACCAGCGTACGGTTCACGCCCTCTTGCAACTCTTGCCGCAATTTCTCCACATTCAATTTGTCATCGCCCGCATCACGCACCACGACCGTCACATTGGCCTGCCCGTTATTGAGCATGCGCCGCTGTACCTGCTCTTGGAGCGAAGCCCCATCAGGGCTGCCAATCACGATCAGGCGCAAGGTACGACCAGCAGCATCGACCTCATGCATCAGCACATGGCTGCCCGGCTCTGCTTCCAGCTCACGTGCCACGCGGGTGGCGACGCCCGCAAACACTTCCTGCTGCACCAGCCGATAGGCCATCCACACGCTGGGCAGCAAAACCACGCTCAGCCCCACAAAAATAATCAACCGGTGGCGTTTGCGTGTTGCCTCATCCAGTTCCCCATGCCTTGGCAAGCGCAGCAGTTTGGCGACCGCCAATGTGGCAGCACCAATGAACATGCCATTGATGATGAACAGATAAAAAGCCCCGCCAAACATGTCCCAGCGGCCATGCGCAATCCCAAAGCCTGCGGTACACAAAGGTGGCATGAGTGCCGTGGCAATTGCTACCCCGGGCACGATGTTGGAGTAGTTACGGCGTGTGACCGCAACCATTCCTGCTGCGCCGCCAAAGGCGGCAATCAGCACATCCCACAAAGTGGGAAACGTGCGCGCCATCAACTCAGACTGGGGCTGCTCCAAGGGACTGAGGGTGAAATACAGCACCGAAGTGAGCAAACTCAGTACCACGAAGATCGCCAAGTTTTTGCCTGCAACGCGAATGAGGCCCAAATCCTGCACTGCCGCGCCGTAACCCAGGCCCACGATAGGGCCCATCAGCGGCGAAATCAGCATCGCGCCAATAATTACGGCGGTGGAGTTGGTGTTGAGCCCGACGGACGCAATCAAAATGGCAAAAAACAGCACCCACAGGTTGGTACCACCAAATTGCACGCCCGAGCGCACCATATCGTCGATCACGCCCGGATCTTGCTGATCCTTGCGCAAATCAAACAAAAACAAGAGGTTCGGGCGCATGGTCGCAGTGCCTTACAGCGGTATGTTGCCGTGTTTGCGCCAAGGGTTTTCCAACTCCTTGGTCTTGAGCATCTCCAGCGAGCGGCAGATCCGTTTGCGAGTTTCGTGCGGCTGGATCACGTCGTCAATGAAGCCTCGTGCACCGGCCACGAAGGGGTTCGCAAAACGGGCCTTGTATTCGGCTTCGCGGGCTGCCAGCTTTTCAGGGTCGTTCTTGTCTTCACGGAAGATAATTTCCACCGCCCCCTTGGCACCCATGACCGCAATTTCAGCGTTGGGCCAGGCCAGATTCACGTCGCCGCGCAGGTGCTTGGAGGCCATGACGTCGTACGCACCGCCGTAGGCCTTGCGGGTAATGACGGTGATTTTTGGCACCGTGGCTTCTGCGTAGGCATACAGCAGCTTGGCACCGTGCTTGATGATGCCGCCGTATTCCTGCGAAGTACCTGGCATGAAGCCAGGCACGTCCACGAAGGTGATGACGGGTATGTTGAAGGCATCACAAAAGCGCACGAAGCGCGCCGCCTTGATGGAGGACTTGATATCCAAGCAGCCGGCCAGCACCAGCGGCTGGTTGGCCACTATGCCCACGGTCTGCCCCCGCATGCGGGCAAAACCAATGATGATGTTCTTTGCGTAATCGGGCTGCAGCTCAAAAAAATCGCCATCGTCCACCGTTTTAAGGATCAGCTCCTTCATGTCGTAGGGCTTGTTGGCGTTGTCGGGCACCAGCGTGTCCAGCGACATGTCGGCACGATCCGCAGGGTCGGTTGTGTCCCGTACGGGTGCTTTTTCTTTGTTGTTCAGCGGCAGGTAGTTGTAGAGGCGTCGCAGCATCATCAATGCTTCAACGTCATTCTCAAAGGCCATGTCGGCGACACCGCTCTTGGTGGTGTGAGTGATGGCACCACCCAGCTCTTCGGCCGTAACTTCTTCGTGCGTCACGGTTTTGACAACTTCGGGGCCGGTCACGAACATGTAGCTACTGTCCTTGACCATGAAGATGAAGTCGGTCATGGCAGGTGAATACACCGCGCCACCGGCGCAGGGGCCCATGATCATGGAAATCTGCGGCACTACGCCGGATGCCAAGACGTTTTTCTGGAACACATCGGCATAGCCGCCCAAAGACGCTACACCCTCTTGAATACGTGCTCCGCCAGAATCGTTGAGGCCAATCACAGGCGCTCCCACCTTCATGGCCTGGTCCATGACCTTGCAGATTTTCTCAGCATGGGTTTCGGACAAGGCACCGCCGAACACAGTGAAATCTTGGCTAAACACAAACACCAAGCGGCCATTAATCATGCCGTAGCCAGTCACGACACCATCACCGGGGATCTTGGTGTTTTCCATCCCAAAGTCGGTGCAGCGGTGTTCGACGAACATGTCCCATTCTTCAAACGTGCCATCGTCCAGCAACAGTTCGATGCGCTCGCGGGCGGTGAGTTTGCCCTTTTTGTGTTGCGCGTCGATGCGTTTTTGCCCGCCGCCGAGGCGGGCCTGTTCTCTTTTAGCTTCTAACTGGGCCAAGATGTTGTTGTGTTCCATATGTCGTCCTTGCGTCCTCTTCCGATAGGGATAGCTTGTTTATTCATCATGTAATGTTGATTGAACATTGCATGTGCGCTGTATTTATTCAAATTTGCTAGCTGTATGCGCTTGTTGGCTTTGCGCTGTAAGCAGATTTCTTGCTGCAGTACTTGCCGCCAATTTGCCGCTGGCAACTTCGGCCTGCATGCGCGGCAACAAAGCCTGCACATGCGGGTGCTGCCTGAAGGCGAGCTTCAGACCTGCGTCAATCCGCTCCCACATCCAGTCCAGGGACTGCTTCTCGCGCCGTGCTGCCAAACGCCCATTCGCGGTTTGTAATTGCTGAAACTGTTGCACCGCAGCCCAGAATTTATCGACGCCCTCGCCTTTCAATGCACTGAGCTGCAGCACACGCGGCTGCCACAGTGCGCAGGTGTTGGCATGGTCAGGGTTGCCGTGCATGCCCAGCAATCGCAAGCTGGAGGTGATTTGCGCCTGAGCCCGCGTGGCCGCGTTGGGGTCAATGTCGGCCTTGTTGATCACCACCAGGTCCGCACGCTCCATCACGCCCTTTTTGATGGCTTGCAGGTCATCACCGGCATTGGGCAGTTGCAGCACGCAGTACATATCGGTCATGCCATGCACGGCGATCTCGCTCTGTCCCACGCCCACCGTCTCGACAATCACTACGTCGTAGCCTGCAGCCTCGCAGACCAGCATGGATTCGCGGGTTTTCTCCGCCACACCACCCAGCGTGCCGCTGGAAGGGCTGGGGCGGATATAGGCTTTGGGGTTGACCGAGAGCTGCTCCATCCGGGTTTTGTCACCCAGGATGGAGCCGCCCGAGACGGTGGACGACGGGTCAATCGCCAGCACTGCCACTTTGTGGCCCTGCGCCGTTAGATAGGTGCCCAGCGCCTCAATGAACGTGGACTTGCCCACGCCCGGCACGCCGCTGATGCCCAGGCGCAGTGCTTTGCCGGTGTACGGCAGCAAAGCCGTCAGCAAGTCGTCGCCTTGCTGGCGGTGGTCGGCACGAGTGGATTCCAGCAAGGTAATGGCCTTGGCCATCGCCCTGCGCTGCACGGCGGTGTCGCCTTGCAAAATGCCCGCATGCATTTGCTCAGGTGTCACTGGGCAATCTCTCTGTCTATAGATTGGGACAACGGCGCTTATACCGAAGCGGCTCGCTTGATGTGCTCCAGCACATCTTTGGCGCTGGCAGGGATGGGCGTGCCGGGGCCGTACACGCCCTTGACCCCTGCTTGGTAGAGAAAGTCATAGTCTTGCGCGGGCACCACGCCCCCGACAAATACGATGATGTCGTCTGCACCTTGTTTTTTGAGCTCTTCAATGATGGCCGGCACCAAGGTTTTGTGTCCCGCTGCCAAGGTGGAGACGCCCACGGCGTGCACGTCGTTCTCGATGGCCTGGCGGGCACATTCCTCGGGGGTCTGGAACAGCGGGCCCATGTCCACGTCAAAGCCCAAATCGGCAAAGGCCGTCGCGACGACTTTGGCACCACGGTCGTGGCCGTCTTGACCCAACTTGGCAATCATTACGCGAGGGCGGCGGCCCAATTGCTCGGAGGCCGTGTTGATTTCAGACTTGAGCTGATCCCAGCCTGCGGCGGAGTCATAAGCGGCAGCGTACACACCGGTCACCTTTTGCGTGTCAGCGCGGTGGCGGCCATACACCTTCTCCAGCGCATCAGAAACTTCACCCACTGTCGCGCGCAGGCGCACCGCCTGGATGGACAGCTCCAGCAGATTGCCTTGGCCCGACTGCGCTGCATTAGTCAGAGCATCCAGCGCTTGCTGCACCTTGGTTGCATCGCGTTTTGCCTTGATATCTTTCAGGCGCGCAATCTGGCTGTCGCGTACCTTGACGTTGTCCACGTCCAAGATCTCGATGGGGTCTTCTTTGGCCAGCTTGTATTTGTTGACGCCCACAATGACTTCTTTGCCAGAGTCAATGCGCGCCTGCTTTTCAGCAGCCGCCGCTTCAATCTTGAGCTTGGCCCAGCCGCTGTCCACCGCTGCGGTCATGCCGCCCATAGCATCCACTTCCTCAATGATGGCCCAGGCCTTGTCCGCCATTTCCTGGGTGAGCTTTTCCATCATGTACGAGCCCGCCCAGGGGTCGATCACGTTGGTGATGTGGGTTTCTTCCTGAATGATGAGTTGCGTATTGCGCGCAATGCGGGCCGAGAACTCGGTCGGCAAAGCAATCGCTTCGTCCAGCGCATTGGTGTGCAGCGACTGGGTGCCGCCAAACACGGCGGCCATAGCCTCTATCGTGGTGCGCACCACGTTGTTGTAGGGATCTTGCTCGGTCAAGCTCCACCCCGAAGTCTGGCTGTGCGTGCGCAGCATCAGGCTCTTGGGGCTCTTGGCATTAAAGCCCTGCATGATGCGGCACCACAGCAGGCGGGCGGCGCGCATCTTGGCAATTTCCAAGTAGAAATTCATGCCCACGGCCCAGAAGAAAGACAGGCGGCCTGCGAATGCATCCACATCCATACCCTTGGCAATCGCGGTTTTGACGTATTCCTTGCCATCGGCCAGCGTAAAGGCCAGCTCCAGCGCCTGGTTGGCCCCAGCTTCTTGCATGTGGTAGCCCGAAATCGAGATCGAGTTGAACTTGGGCATGTTCAGGCTCGTGTACTCGATGATGTCGCCAATGATTTTCATCGACGGCTGGGGCGGGTAGATGTAGGTGTTGCGCACCATGAACTCTTTCAGAATGTCGTTCTGAATGGTTCCAGAGAGCTGGTCTTGCGCCACGCCCTGCTCTTCAGCTGCCACCACGTAGCCCGCCAAAATAGGCAGCACCGCACCGTTCATGGTCATGGAGACCGAGACCTTGTCCAGCGGGATCTGGTCAAACAACACTTTCATGTCTTCGACCGAGTCAATCGCGACCCCAGCCTTGCCGACGTCACCGGTTACGCGGGGATGGTCGCTGTCGTAGCCACGGTGCGTGGCCAAATCAAAAGCGACGGACACACCTTGACCGCCAGCTGCCAATGCCTTGCGATAAAAAGCATTGGATTCTTCGGCCGTTGAGAAACCCGCGTACTGGCGAATCGTCCAAGGGCGGCCTGCGTACATGGTGGGCTGAGGACCGCGGATATAGGGGGCAAAACCGGGCAAGGTGTCGGTATAGGGTAGGTCTGCAGTATCGGCAGCCGTATACAGCGGCTTGACCTCAATGCCATCGGGCGTTGTCCAGTTCAGATTGCGCACATCGCCACCGGGAGCGGCTTTGGCAGAGGCTTTTTCCCAATCTGCCAAATTGTTGCTTGAAAATACCGCACTCCCATTGGCCGCAGCTTGGCCTTGTTTGACATCATTACCCATGGCTAAAACAGTCTCCGTTGTGGTTTTGTGCTGGTAAACGCCAGTTGATCAGCACTGCTCATTATTCATAATTATGGGTACATAACCACTCGCACGGACCTAGGGTTAGCCCCTAAAAACCTATGACGGAAACCACCGCCCTGCTCACTCCCAAGCCTCTGTATGTAGAGGTCGCGGAGCTCGTTCGCCAGCAAATTTACAGCCGGGAATTAGAGCCCGGCAGCTGGATCGACGAGATGAAGATGGTGGAAAAATTTGGCATCAGCCGCACCCCCTTGCGCGAAGCGCTAAAAGTGTTGGCCGCCGAAGGGCTGGTGACCATGAAACCCCGACGTGGTGCCTATGTGACGGAGGTTTCCGAAAAAGATTTGCATGACGTCTACCACCTGCTGTCTTTATTGGAAAGCGATGCGGCAGCCGTGGTTGCC
Organism: Comamonas sp. UBA7840; assembly: GCF_002501455.1. Lineage (NCBI taxonomy): Bacteria > Pseudomonadati > Pseudomonadota > Betaproteobacteria > Burkholderiales > Comamonadaceae > Comamonas > Comamonas sp. UBA7840. Next base: position 44,638 of record NZ_DLTI01000024.1, read on the forward strand.
GAAAAAGCCAGTGATGAGCAACTGCAGCAACTGCACGATTTGCACCAAGATTTAGCACAGGCAGTCAGCAATGCCGACCAATTCTTTCACATCAATGAACGGTTTCATATGGCGTTGCTGGCCATGTGTGACAACCGCTTTCTGTCGCAAACCGTGGCCGATTTACGCAAGGTCATGAAGCTCAACCGCCACCAGTCCTTGTTCAAGCGTGGCCGTATTGAAGACAGCCTGAAAGAGCACAGCGCCATCATGCAGCATCTAAACAACCGCAACGCCGAAGCCACGCGCCAAGCAATGCAAGCGCACTTCCGAAACGGCTTGGCCGCGGCTGCATCCCGCAGCTAAACACTGCGCTACAAGTGCTATCTGTACTGACCCGCCACAAAAAAACACTGCCATGCACCCGCGCACTCTTACGGATTGTTTTTTGCCGGTGTTCAGTGACAATCAAGTCACTCATGTAATGTTGATTCGATTGCAACTTTGATGACCCACTTGTTTCAAAGGACACCAACGTGCTTGGTTCATTTGTTTCTGACGGTGCTCACACGCCCCTGGCCAGCCCCTTGGTGCAGGCCAGCCACAACACCGCCCTGGTTCTGCTGTCGTTGCTGATAGCCTTTGGCAGCAACTGCGCCGCCTTGTATATGGCGCACACCAACCGGCGCACTTCCCTACCCAGTCACCGCCGCGTTTTGCTTCTGTGCGCCAGCATGCTGCTGGGGCTGGGTATTTGGGCCATGCACTTTATGGGCATGCAGGCAATGCGCCTGCCCATGCCGGTGCGCTATGACACCCTGGGCACCCTCTTGTCCATCATTCCCGGGATGGTGGCAGCTTGGTTGGCGCTACACGCTTTGCAGGTCAAGCATCCTTCCAACCTGCGGATTGCCACCAGCGGCTTCTTGGTGGGCATCGGTATTACTGCCATGCATTACAGCGGGATTGCCGCCATGCAGTTGCAAGCGCAGCTGCACTTTCTGCTCCCAGAGTTTCTGCTTTCCCTGCTGCTGGGCCCAGTCTTTGCGATTGCGGCTTTTGCAACACACCGCTGGCTGTACCAACGCGGCCTTGAAAACCTGCACTGGGCGTGGCGGCTGCTGCCGCCATTGCTGCTGACGGTGGCAATGGCGTGCATGCACTATGTGGCCATGCACGCCATGCGTTTTGATTTAAGCCATCACCCCATGGCCAGCCAGTTGCAACCCACGGTGCTAGAAAACCACCAAACGCTTTCGCTGGCGATTGCTGCCACCATCGGCATGGTGTTTGTCATTTTGGGGTTGGCCCATGCGGTGCTCCGTTACCGCGACTTGTGGCAAGCCTTGGCGGTGCATGATGCCCGCCTGAACGCCATGGTGGATACGGCAGTCGATGGCGTCATCACCATAAACGAGCGCGGTCTGGTACAGGATTTCAACCCCGCTGCCGCACGCATTTTTGGGTATGCCAAAGACGAGGTCATTGGCCGCAATATTTCAATGTTGATGCCCTCCCCCTTGGCCGAGCAACATGACGCCCACCTCCTGAAACACGTCGGCCACCCCGAAAAAGCCATAACGGTCACTGACCGAGAAGTGCTGGGCAAGCGCAAAGATGGTCGGCATGTGCCGCTGCATCTGGCCATTGGCAAAGCATCGACGCCTTCCGGCATCCTGTTTGTTGGCTATCTGCAAGACATCTCCGCGCGCAAACGCACCGACGCCCAGTTGCGCATTGCGGCCAGCGTCTTCCAGCACGTGCGCGAAGGCGTGGCGATTGTGGATGCCAACCACAACATCTCTGACGTCAACCCGGCTTTTTCGCGGCTGATGGAAAAGTCACGCGAAGAATGCGTGGGCCAGGCCTTGGAGGCGCTCTATGACGAGGCAGACCTTCCATCCGATATGGGAAAATTGTGGCAAACCGTGGCTACCCAGCAGTACTGGCAAAGCGAAATCATGGTCACACGCCGCAATGGCACGCTGTGGATGCAGCGCCTCTCCATCTCACCGGTGCTCAATGAGCACCAGCGCCCCCAGCACTTCATTGCCGTCATCAGCGATGTGAGCGAGCGCCCCGGGCCAGAAGCTGCACACTCCAGCGCAGATTTGCACGACAGCGCAACGGGCCTGCCTGCGCACAAATTATTCATAGAGCGCCTGAGTAGCGGCTTGCTGAACGCCAAACGTAAATCTGCCCATCTGGGCGTGATAGTGGTCAAAACAATTGGCCGCCCCACCCCATCCATACAACCCGTCAGCCCCGATCACACAGGGGCACTGCAGCTGATGGCGCAGCAGTTGCAACTGCAACTGCGCAGCACCGACACCCTGGCGCGCTGGGCGGATGACCAACTAGCCTTGCTGCTCACAGGCATCGACGACGCCGAAACATTGCACGCCTTGGTGCAGCGCCTGGAGCAATCCATCAGCGACAGCCATATCAATTACTGCCAGTACGCGGTCGATGAAATTCAGCTGGGCTGCACCAGTACCTTGCATGCCATGGGGACAGCCAGTGAGTTGATAGCGCTGGCCGTGGATGATTTGCGGCCTTTGCATACCCAGCCCAAGCCGCTGCCGCACTAAAGGCGGGTAAACATGCCGCACAATGGCTGCCTGACTGCACCTGTTGCTCTATTTTTTGCATGCCCTCTTGTATTGAAGTTCCTGAAGCACCCGCGCTGGTGGCAATGCGCGGTGACAACGCGTTTGACCACTGGCTGCTCACCTGCGGCCAAAACCCCTGGGAGCCCTTGAGCCCCGACGCAGCCAAACCGTACGGGTTTATCTGGCACTCGTGGATGCGCTTTCTGGCCCCTGACGGCGATGGCGATCCACACGCCTGGGCACACGCCACGCCGCAGCAGGTGCTGGCCTTCATCAACCATGGCCCGCAAAGCCCTAAACACACCAAGCCCAGCGACATCACCCGCCGCCGTTACTGGCGCGTGCTCGATCGTGTGTATGACCACGCCGTGCTGCACCGCTGGGCAGCCAGCAATCCCGCACAAGGCATTACGGCGCAAGACATGCCCCCCAGTGAAGACCCCAAAGGCGCGGTCTTGTCAGCGCGGATGTGGCGGGCGCTGGAGCGACAAATTCCCCAGCCGGACGATCTCATCAGCTGCCGCGACCGCGCCGTGCTCATGCTGTTGATGGAACTGGGCCTGACGCCCGAGGAAGTGCGCTTGCTGGAACTTGGCCACCTGCGCTGGAGTGAGCAAGAGCAAGCGCCACGCACCATCGTGGCACTGCAAATTGAAGGTGAGCGCGACAAGCAAAGCCGCACCCTGCCGGTATCCGCCAAACTGGATGCTGCCCTGCGCCACTGGCTGCAAGCGCGTGCGGGCTACCACGCCATGCAAGGCCAGCCAGCGTTGTTTTGCACCCGCAAAGCGCCGCAGCTGTCCAACCACACCTTGCTGCACTTGGTGACCAAAACCCTCAAGCAAGCCGCTGCCGCCAGCCGGTTGGACGAGCCTGCGCGCATGGGCCCGCAGGTGCTGCGCAACACGGTGCTGGTGCAGTGGCTGGATGCGGGCTGCAGCGTGCAAGAGGTGCTGGAGCGCGCAGGCATGAAAAGCCCCAACGCCTTGCAGCATTTGCGTGCCTACATCGCTGAAGACATCGTGCTGAACTGATACGGAATCCGAGCCAGAACTTCAGCTTCCGCTTGCACCCGAGGCTGTAACGCGGCGGAACAAACCGCCCAAGCCTCGCTTAGCTTTGACACTCCCATAAAAAGAGCTGCCAGCGCTTGTTTTGCTTTGATTTCAGATGCGTTTTCATCTAAGACCAAGAAATTACAAGCGCTGGCAGCTCTTATTTTTAAGTTTTACCTGCGACTTACTAGTGGCCACACAGCTTAGGCAAGCCCTGCACTACTCAAATTGACTGCCCCAGACACCGGCTTGAGGGATTACTTCTGGCTCGCTTGCTTGGCCGCGAAATAATCCTTAGTCAGCTTGATCACCACAGGAGACAGCAGCAGCAGCGAAATCAGGTTGGGAATCGCCATCAAAGCGTTGAGCGTATCGGCCACCAGCCACGCCACGTCCAGCGTCACCACGGCACCCGTGAACACGCCCACCACCCACAGCAGGCGGAAAGGCTTTTCGCAAACCGGGCCAACCAGATAGTTCCAGCACTTCTCGCCGTAATAGGCCCAGCCCAAGATGGTGGTAAAGGCAAACACGGCCAAACTGATCGCCAGCAAATACTTGCCAAACCCAGGCATGGCCGCTTCAAAGCTTTGCGTGCTCAGCACTGCGCCGCTGGCACCGCTGCTCCACACGCCGCTGACCACAATCGCCAACCCTGTCATGGTGCACACGATGATGGTGTCAATGAACGTGCCCATCATGCCCACAATGCCCGAAAACACCGGGTCTTTGCTCTGGCCTGCGGCCTGCGCAATACCAGCCGTGCCCAAGCCTGCCTCGTTCGAGAAAATACCGCGCGCCACCCCCATGCGGATGGCCATCAGCACGGTCGAGCCCGCAAAACCGCCCACTGCAGCCGTGGGGCTGAAGGCTTCGCGCACGATCAGTGCAAAAGCGGCCGGAATTTCCGTATAAAACGTGCCCAGCACCCACAGCACACACAAGATGTAAACCACACACATGGCGGGCACCAGCTTTTCCGCCACCGCGCCAATGCGGGTAATGCCGCCCAGCACCACCGCAGCCGTCAGCACCGCAATCACCAGGCCAGACACCCAGGTCTGCAGCCCGAACGCGCTGTGCATGGCCGAAGAAATACCGTTGGCCTGCACCATGGCGCCAATGCCAAAGCCGGCAAAACCACCAAAAATGGCAAATGCCGTAGCCAGCCAGCGCCAGTTGGCGCCCAGCCCGTTTTTGATGGCGTACATGGGGCCGCCCACCCACTGGCCCTTGGCATTCTTTTCGCGGTACTTCACCGCAAGCACCACCTCGGCGTACTTGGTGGCCATGCCGACCAAGGCCGTCATCCACATCCAAAACACCGCTCCGGGGCCGCCCACGGCAATCGCGGTGGCCACCCCGGCAATATTGCCCGTACCCACCGTGGCTGACAAAGCCGTCATCAGCGCCGCATACGGAGAGATATCGCCGTGCTCTTTGGCATCAACCGAGCGGCTCTTCCAGATCATGCGGAAACCGTAGCCAATATTGCGCAAGGGCATAAAGCCCAAACGCAGCTGGAGATAAAAACCAGTCCCCAAGATCAGCACGATCATCGGGACACCCCAAACCAAGCCGTTGAGGCTTTGGAGCCATTCTGTGAGTTGTTGCATAACGTGTTTTTCTTGAATTTCTAGCGTTTGCGCCGCTGCCAGCCTGTGGCACCCTCGCAAAACACAAGGGCGACATTCTCCACCCACGATGCGTGCTGCGCAGCGAGTTGCGCCCTTTTCCCTTCAACAAACCATGCTCTGGCGCATAAATTACTTTGTTTTGCGCATAGATTTCATCGATCAAAGGCCGCTATGCGCACGCTGTACATCGTCAAGGCTGGGAGCACGTTTGCACCAATTGCCCACACGCTGGGTGATTTTGAGCACTGGATTGCCACCGGGTTGGCCCCAGCACATGTGCCGGCGGCGCAGCGCCCGGCAATGGCCCTGCTGCATGCAGCCAACACCACGCACGGCCGCGTGGCTTACCCCGACCCACAGCAATGCGCCGGGGTGGTGATCAGCGGCTCGCACGACATGGTGACCGACAGCGCCCCCTGGATGCAGGAGCTGGCGCAATGGCTGCACCGCGTCTGCATGGCGGGCGTTCCCGTGCTGGGCATTTGCTTTGGTCACCAGTTGCTGGCACAACTGCTTGGGGGACAGGTCAGCATGCACCCTGCCGGTCTGGAGCTGGGTACCGTCCCTGTCTCTATCCAGGCCGACGTCTCGCAAGACCCGCTGTGGCAGCACATGCCGCAGTGCTTTGAGGCCCATGTGGTGCACTACCAAAGCGTGCGCCGTCTTCCACCAGGGGCTTGCGTGTTAGCGGGCAATTCACACGAACCCCACCAAGCCTTTCGCTGGCGCAATAACGTATGGGGGGTGCAGTTCCACCCCGAATTCAGCCAAGAAGCCATGCAGCGCTATATCGACCACGTGGTGCAGGATTTAGCCAAACACGGTGCCAGCAGCCTGCCACCACGCCAGTTGCACTGCAGCGCGACCCCTGATGCGGCCCAACTGCTCTACCAATTCATGCTGCATACCCAGCACTGGGCTGCGCAAGAAACGGCAGGGCGCTGTGCGGCCTGATCGGACTTGCATCAGCACGCACAACCGACGCTGTCCGACGCGCAGCTACCCACAATGTGTCTAGAGTGACTGCATTCACTTTTTAGGAGAATTGCAGATGATGGCATTACTCGGCACCTTGCTGGTGGGTTTGGTCGTGGGCTTGATAGCACGGGCGCTCAAGCCCGGTGATGACGATATGGGCTGGATCATGACCATCGTGCTGGGCGTTGTGGGGTCGTTTTTGGCCAGCTACGCCGGACAGGCCATGGGCTTTTACCCACCGGGCAGCAGCGCGGGATGGATTGCTTCCATCATTGGCGCCATCGTGGTTCTATTCCTCTACAACCTGGTGCGCAGCAAGACCAAGTAAGACCACTGCCATATCGCACACCTTGATGCATCTGACTGGCCTATGACGACACAAGGCGCGCAACGCCATCCTGGGCTTGGGCATATGCCCACTACCCCCGCTGCTTTGCAGCAAGCCATTGAACGCAGCCGCTCCAAGCTGCATCAGCGTGCCCTGTGGGCAGGTGCGGCCAGTGCGGTTCCTATTCCGGGGCTGGATTGGGCCGTGGATGCGGCCATTTTGTCCAAGCTGCTGCCTGACATCAGCGAAGAATTTGGCTTGGCGCCCGAGCAATTGGATGCCCTTGACCCCACCGTGCGCGACCAAGTGCAAAAAACCGTGGCTTTGGTGGGCTCGGTCTTCATTGGCCAGCTGCTCACGCGCCAAATGGTGTTGCGCATTGCCCGCACCGTAGGCGCACGCATGGGCGCCAAGCAACTTGCCAAGTTCATCCCCTTTGCCGGGCAAGCCATCGCGGCCGTGGTCGGGTATGGGGCTTTGCGCTATTTGGGCCAGCGGCATATCAACGATTGCGCCCATGTGGTGGCACAGGCCCAGGCCCAGGCGCTGCAGCACAGCGCTGATGCCACGCGCGCCTACTAATGCACCGGCCGCACCTGCACGGCGGTGCAGCATCCACCAACTGTGCAGGTTTTGGGCTCCGTACCCTCAATCCTTGGGCACGCAATGCTTAAATCAGGACATGACCAGCACCACCCCGCAATACTGGCTCATGAAAAATGAGCCCGACGAATACTCCATCGACCACGCGTTGAACGCTCCCGACCAGCTCATGCCGTGGACCGGCGTGCGCAACTACCAGGCGCGCAACTTTATGCGCGACCAGATGCAAGTCGGCGATGGCGTGCTGTACTGGCACTCCAGCTGCGCAGAGCCCGGCATCCACGGCATCGCCCGGATTGCAGGCAATCTGCGCGTAGACCCCACCCAGTTTGACCCCGCTGACCCGTATTACGACCCCAAGTCTTCCACCGACCAGCCCCGCTGGCTGCTGGTGGATGTGCAGGCCGTGAAAAAAACACGCTATGTCTCGATTGCGGAACTGCGCGAGCACCCGGCCCTGGCGCAGATGCGTGTGCTGCAACGTGGCAACCGGCTGTCAATCACTCCCGTCACGCCACAGGAGTGGGACTACATCATGCAGGTCATCCTGAAGTAAGCGTCAGCCAAAGAAGCACCAAGCAGCCCTATGCGCAACATGTTTGATTTCAGTTCCTGGTCATCGCTCATCACCACCGTGCTGGGCTTGCTGCTGATGACGCTGATGATGATGGGCGTGCGTCTGCTGTTTATGCAGACCATCCAAAAGCGCCGTGAGCGTGAAAACCGCCAGATCAACGAGCGCCTGCGCACGCTGATGGCAGCCTACAAAACGCTGGGCAGCTCTTTTACTGGCAACCTCACCGTCAGCCCGGTGCATTTGCGCAACGCGCGCGCCCACGCAGACGTGCCTGTGGACGAAGGCCTGCTGCCCGATGCCGACGACGACAGCGCCATCACCGGAGGCAATTCAGAGCGCCAGCGCCGCACCCGCGACACGGTGGAGGCCGCGCTGTCAGACATTATTTTGCTGGGCACCGAAGAACAAGTGCGCATGGCAGCGCAAGCGGCGCAAGACATGGTGGCCGGTCGCCCGGTGCAAACCGCGGCCTTGGTCAGCAGCTTGCGGCAGTTCATCCGCGCGGCGTTGTATTTGGAAGCCATTCCGCCCGATGTCACCATCCCCAACCAGGGGCCACTGCGCCCAAGCAGCAGCACGGCAGCAACTGGCCGGCGCGGCGGCAATGCAGAAAGCCCAGCGGGGCCGGGCAACCGCGTCGGTGGTCAAGGTCGTGGCGGTGGCGGCGCAGGGATGGGCATGGGGCTAGGCCTTGGTATCCGCAAGGATGACGGAAGCTAAGCGCTTGGCGCCCATAACGCCCATTCAAACAACATCAAAAACATAGCTGCCTACGCTTATCCACATTGACTTAGAGGCATATTTGACTCAAATTCTTCAATCTTCTTTTACCTGCTGGGGACAACAGCCCTGTCGATGACCGCATTGGTGCCACCTCTGCAGCGGCCTTGCCATGCGGTAGGCTTGGGGTGCTGTTTTTACAGAAACTGTATATTTGTACAGTTTTCACATCTCCTCACCCATGCAACGCCCCAACGCCTTTGACACCGAACATGGCCAACCCTTGCTGCTCAGCAGCGAGCAACTGGCCATCGTCCACCGCACACAACCCTCTGCCATCATTGCGGCACTGGCGGGCACGGGCAAAACCACCACGCTGGCGTGCTGCGCCGTGCAGGCGCTACGCAGCAACCCCGAGGCGCGCATTCTGGTGCTGGCTTACTCCAAATCAGGGGTGGAGGCCTTCCAGCAGCGCCTGCAAATGCTGGTGCGCAGCAAGCCTGCCACGGTGCAAATCACCACGCTGGAGCGCTGGTGCGCGCGCAGTTTGCGCCAGACCGATCCCGGCCTGCGCTTTCTGACCGACCCGCAGGAGCTGCGCCAGCACGCGCGGCAAGCCCTGCAGCATCTTGCAGAACAACTGGAGCGCCAGCCCGATGAGCGCCTAGAGCTGCCCACCGAGGTCGATATGCAGGCATTTGCCGCCTTCAACCGCGCGGCCAAAAAATCGCTGCTGCTGCAACGCGTGCGCGACGAAGGGGCTGATCTGGCCGAATTTTGCGATGCACACATGCTGGACTACACCCAAGCACGTCTGTTCGCGGCCTATGAGCGGCTGCGCATTGACCACTGCGGTGACACGGCTTACTACGCCGAAGGCGACTGCACCTACGCACTGGCGCAAGACGATGCACCTGCACTGCACGCCCCCTATGACCTGGTGCTGCTGGATGAAATGCACGACCTGGATCTGGCATCGCTGACCGTGTTGCGCCAGATGCTCATGGCCAGCAATGCCCAGTTTTTGGGTGCCGGCGACTTCAACCAGCACATTGAGGACCAAGCCTGGTCGGTGTTCCAAGATCAGCTACACCAACTGGCTGATTTTTTGCCCCAGCCCACCCACAGCCTGCCACTCACCCAGTCGCGCCGCTTTGGCCCGCAGATTGCACAGGCGGTGAACCAGTGGTTTCACGTCGACATGAAGGCGCCCAGCACGCGCTACAGCACCGTCACCTACTGGCAGTGGAAAGACGATGCGCAATGCATAGACCAACTGCTGCAAGCTAAGGCCTCTATTCCAGCCAACGCCCCCTTGACCGTGATCTTGCGCCACCCGCACGACGCCACCGCGCTAGAGCTGACGATCGACCGCGCAGGCAAAACTGCCAGCTTGCATGGCCTGCAGCATTTTTACCTGCAGCGTGAAATTGCTTTGCTGCTGGGGCTGCTGTATGCCCACGGCATGCAAGCGCCCGATTGGAAAAGCAGCACCTGCATCTTGGATGCGCGCATCCTTGCCGCTTTTGTGGACGGCGCGCTGTACTTTGGCAAAGGCCGTATCGACCACCAACAAGCCGACAGCGAACTGCCCGCCATGGCGGCACAAATGCATGCCAACCCGCAAGCTATCTGGCGTTTTCTGATTGGTGAGCAGAGCCTGCAAGGCGGCCAGCGCAACTTTGCCGCATTTGGCAATTTTCTCAAGCTGCCCTTGGCACTGCAAAGCAATGCCCACGCGCTGCTGGAACAAGCCGATGTGTGGGGGCTGTTTGCAGGCACCCCCATGCCCGATGACGACAAAGCGCGTCTGCGCGCACGCGTACAAAGCTTTATGGCGGCGATCGCGGGGCTGAGCGCACCCCAAGTCTTGCAGCGTGTGGCCGACCTGGCACAACGCACCCACAAAGCATGGAGCTATGGCATAGGCTTTGATTTTCAGCTGCTGAGCATTGAGCAAGCCAAGGGCCAGGAGTTTGACTACGTGGCACTGCCCTTCCTCAAGCCCGGGCGCTTTCCTGCACCTGCCGCTAAAGCCACTGCATTTTTGGAGCGCAACCGCCTGTATGTGGCCATGACACGCGCCAAGCGCAAGCTGTGGTTGCTGGAGCATGCAGAGCACCGCATCAGCGCCTTCGACGCCTGAATCCCACAATCTGCGTATAGATCTGACACCACCAACGCTGCAGCCACCATCGCTGCTTGCTCTTTTTTCAATTCTCTAGAAAGCTTGCCATGGCCTTTGCCGATAACCTGCAACAACTGCCCTCTGTCGACCATGTGGCTGAACTCCAGCTGCGCGATGCCCAGGGCCAGCTGGTGACCGCTATTCCCAATCAGCCTGGCAAAGCAGGCTCAGTGCGCGTCTACCACGCGCTGGCAGCTCGGCATGGCGGCCAAATTACGGTGGCCGCCGCCCACGAAGGACTGGCATTGTTTGCCGAGCACACCGCAGCGGCACGCCAGCATCCGGGCAGCCACCCCAATATTGACCGCCTGTTTCACATCATCGACAGCGGCGAAGCCCTGCAAGTACGGCTGGTGCAGCGCTAAGCGCCTGTGGGCTGGAAATGGTTTGGAAGGCGGCGCACATCAATGCACACGCAGTGGCACCCTCCGCCCATACCCACTAACGCACAGACGTAAAAAAACCCACTCAGCATCTGCTGACTGGGTTTAGTTTTTGTGGTGTGGCAGGGGAGGAAGGACTCGAACCCTCGCATGCCGGAATCAAAATCCGGTGCCTTAACCAACTTGGCGACTCCCCTACGGCGCTCTGATTTGCATAAACAAACCAGAACTAAATCTGGCAGGGGAGGAAGGACTCGAACCCTCGCATGCCGGAATCAAAATCCGGTGCCTTAACCAACTTGGCGACTCCCCTTGAGAGAAGCCGTGATTATGCCGTCACTTTTTGCTGCAAAAAATGAAAAACGCAAAAAATTGCAGACAAGATTTATCCCGCTGGTTAGTTTTTCAGCAACGCTCGCCAAGCTTGCATATTTTTTATGCAACTCAGTCACACGAGCCCGGCAAAGCCTCTGCCAGACGCCTGCAGCGGGTCGCTGGCATTTTTGACAGACACAGGCGTTTGAGTAGTTATGTTTGAGTGCTTATGCGCCTGTTGCAGGCATTTGTAAAGCACGGTCTCCATGCCCATGCCACCAGCGAATGCATGACTGCGCCCTGCCCCGGCCACTTGTAACCGTTGCCTACACTGAATGGCATGGAAACCCTGCTGACGGCCGATTTCTGGATTGGCATCTTCAAAATTATTTGGATTGACGTCATCCTCTCCGGGGACAACGCCGTAGTTATTGCCCTCGCCGCGCGCTCCCTACCGCCAGAGCAGCAGCGCAAAGCCATTTTGTGGGGTGCCGGCTTTGCCATCGCGTTGCGGATTGCCCTGACCGTGGTGGCGGCCAAGCTGATGCAACTGCCCTTCCTCGAAATTCTGGGCGGCTGCTTGCTGCTATGGATTGGTGTGAGCCTGCTCCAAGGCGACGATGCCGCTGATGACAACACCCAGGACACGGGCAGCAAGCAACGCGGCATATTCACCGCCATTCGCACCATTTTGATGGCGGACTTGGTGATGTGCTTGGACAACGTGATTGCCGTGGCCGCCACCGCCCAAGGCGATATGACACTGCTGATCTTCGGTTTGGCCTTGAGCATTCCGCTGGTGCTGTTTGGCTCCAGCCTCATGATCAAGTTGATGGACCGCTTTCCTTGGATTGTGCTGCTGGGCGCCGGCCTGATTGGCTGGGTGGCGGGCGAGACCATCGTCAACGACCACATGCTGGACAGCGTGGCCCAGCAGTACCCCGCACTCAAATACGTTGCTGCGGTGCTGGGTACGGCCTTGGTGCTGGCCGTGGGCCGCCATCTTCAACAGCGCAAAACAGCAGCGTTGCAGCAGTCCTTGCGCTGACGGCTGCAGCGCAGCGGTGGTAATTTGCCTTTTTGTCACTGCCACATTCAGCGGCTTGCACGCCCTGCAAGCCGCTTTTTTCTGATGGGACAGCACGGCAGACGCGTTTGATGTGGCTGATGCGGCCCGTCAAAAATCAATCAAAAGCAGCCCTGAGCCAGGCTGCATCTGCGCCGACAGCTCTTCTTTTGAAAGATTCAAGCCCCTGCCATCGGCCCCAGTTTGGCCAACGCCGCTTTTTCCTTTGCGGTCGACTCCACGGCAAACTGGCGGTAGCTTTGGCTATTCATATAAATAGGCAGCATCTCAAAGCGCTGCAACATGGCCTGGTAGCTGTCCATCTCCATGGCTTGCTTGAAGGCATCGTGCAGGCGTGTCAGCACATCGGCAGGCATACCCTTGGGGCCTACCAGGCCAAAAGGCGAATACTGGGTGGTGGGCAAACCCAGCTCAATCAGCGTGGGGGTGTTGGGCAATGTGGGCAGGCGCTTTTCGGTCCAGACGTTCAGCGCCACCATGCGGCCTTGGTCGACATAGGGAATCACTGCACTGGTATCGGCCCCCACCATAACTTCGCCCGCCATGGTGGCGCGCATCAGCTCGGCGGAGCCCTTGTACGGCACGTGCACCACGTCCAGCCCCAGTTGCTGCGCAATGATGGCCGAGGTGACATGCGGCGAGGTATAGGTTCCGGTGTTACCAATAGTCAGCTTGCCGGGGTTGGCCTTGGCCCATGCCACCACCTCTTGCCAATTCTTCAGCCCAGACTGCGTGCTGGCCACCATGCAAAATGCATAGCCGGTCACGTTGAGGATGTAGCTCAAATCATCCACGGGGTTCCACTTCAGGCCCGTGGTGAAAGGCAGGCGCATCACGCTCATCGGCAGCTGGGCAATCGTGTAGCCATCGGCCACGGTGGACTGCAGTTGCGCTGCAGGCAGCGAGCCCGAAGCGCCAGGGCGGTTTTCCACAATGATGGGCTGGCCCAGAATTTTGGAGGCGTTTTCAGCCAGCTGGCGCATGGTCAGGTCTGTCGGCCCCCCTGCCGGGAAAGCCACCACCAGCTTGATGGCACGGGCCGGAAATGCCTTGCTGGCCAAGGCCAGCGAGGGGCTTGCACCCAGCCAAGCACCCGCCGCAGCGGCCACACCAGCTTGCAAACAGGTTCTGCGCGATAACGTCATTTTTTGTCTCCCATTGAATTGTTTGGCGACAATCAGTGTAGAAGTGACCAGATACAGCGCTCCCCCATGCAAACCCTTGGTATTTGCTTTTTTCAGGCATAAAAAAGGCTTCTAGCGCTGATGAATCAAGCGCCAGAAGCTCACTTTTTAGAAAATTCAAACGCCCCTTGAAGCGATTTCAAGGAGCTTGGTACACCACCACGCCCTCTTTGATGGTTTGCAGCACTTTCAAATCAATCAGCTGCGCATGCGGCACGGTCAGGGGGTTGCCACAGAGCACCACCAGATCCGCCAGCTTGCCCACTTCGATCGAGCCCTTGTGCTCGGCCTCAAAGTGCTGCCAGGCAGGCCACAAGGTCATGGCTTGCAGCGCAATCCAGGGGCTGACACGGTGCTCTGGCCCCAGCACCTGCCCGCTGCGGGTGGTGCGATTGACCGTGGCATCCAGCACCCGGATGGAGGATGGCAGCACCACGGGCGCATCGTGGTGGGTGGTAAAGCGCATGCCCTGCGCCAGCACCCAACCGGTGGGCGAGATGTTTTGCGCCCGCGGATCGCCCAGCACGGAGCTGCGGTGCCAATCACCCCAGTAATAGGTGTGCATGGGAAACAGCGAGGGGAAGATGCCCAGCGCCTTGATCGCATCCACCTGGTCACGGCGCAGCGTCTGGCCGTGGATCAGCACCGGGCGGCGGTCTTGCAGCGTGCCTGCACCGTCGTACCGTGTACGTGCGGCCTGCACCCCTTGAATCATCTGGTCAATGGCTGCATCGCCATTGGCATGCACAAGAATTTGCCAGTTGTTGGCAAATGCTTTCTCTATTTGTGCCGTGGCCTGCGCATTGCTCATGACGCCATAGCCCGCATAGCTGGCCGGCTGGCCCGCCGGGGGCTGCAGATACGGCTGGGTCAGCCAGGCGGTTTTGCCTTGTGGCGATCCATCCAGCGTCAGCTTCACCCCACCAATGCGAAAGTGCTGCTGGTAGTTGCGGCTGTAGTACGGGCCTTGCATAAAGCGCCCCTCGCCCATGGTCAAGATGTCGGGGTACGACACGACGTCCACTTTCAACTTGCCCATCTTGGCTGCGGCAATCGCAGTGTCTACACCACCAGGGTCAGCGCGGCCATCTTGTACCGTGGTGTAGCCAAACTGCAGGTACAGCGCCTGCGATTTCTCCAGCCAGCCTACCGACTGCTCCACAGTCAACCGGGGCATCAGGTGCTGCAAGGCGCCGAAATAAGCGTTCTCTTCCAGCACCCCATCGGGTTCACGCGAACCGGCGCGACGGCGGATGACGCCACCTTGTGGGTCTGGGGTTTGCGCCGTAATGCCCGCGCGCTCCAGCGCCTTGCTGTTCAAGGCTGCAAAGTGCCCCGACTGGTGAATCGCCACAATCGGCAAAGTGGTAGACACCGCATCCAGCTCCTCGCGCGTGGGATGGCGCCGTTCACTCAGCTGCGAGTCGTCATAGCCAAAACCAAATGCCACTTGCAGCTCACGTACATCGGGCGAGGTACTGATATAGCCGCGCAAAGTCTCTTGCAACTGCGCGATCCCCGTGTTGGGCCCATCGGGCGGGGGCAACAAATTGGCAGCGATGGCCTGCAGCCCCACGCCCCCCAGATGGCTGTGCGGATCGACAAAACCCGGAATCAACGTGCGCCCTTGCAAGTCCACCACCTGGGTGGTGGACCCCTGCCAGCGGGCCACGTCCGCACTAGTGCCTGCAGCCACAATACGCCCTGCGCGCACGGCCACGACCTCTACCTGGGGCTGGGCATCATTCATGGTCAAGATGGGGCCGTTCCAATACAGCGAGTCGGCCACGCCCACAGGGGGGCTGCTTGCACGATCCTGAGGGACCGCACACCCCGCCAACCCGACTCCCAAGCCCGTCACCGCCAAGGCGGCGGCAAACTGTCTGCGCAATATCGCCATGCTGTTCCCCTTCAATGATATGTAGCCAGTGCTGGCCACCGCCAGCAACCACACGGTGCCTGCAAGAAAGAGCGTACCTAGTTTTGTGCTGCACCACACGTTTTTTTGGTGCGATGCCGCGCCATGCAATGAGGTGATCATCCAATTTGCTGCATTGCACAATATCCACACAAAGTCACTTGAAATTAATTTCATCGGGATTAAAAAAAGCACTTACACCGGCATACGTCAAATCTTCTTATGATCCGCGGCTGGGCACACTTCAGCGAAAGCGAAGGTCGCAAAGCCTCCGGTCTACCGGCTGCGTCAGCAGCAAAAGATAGCGGGGTTGCCACTTGCAGGAATGCGCACTACACGATGGTGACGTATTTCGTGCAAGCACAGAGGCGTCAGCCGCGCCCTCTGTGTATTTACGACCTTGATTTTTGCTGATCACGCAAGCACATGGTTTTCCGCTTTCCAATGCTTGCTTTTCAATATTACAAAGCAAAAATCAAAAACTATGAAACAGCACGCAGGTGAATATCTGAGCTTTCAGCTCGGCGGTGAACAATACGGCATCGATATTCTGAAAGTTCAGGAAATTCGCGGTTATGAAATCGCCACCCATATTGCCAATGCTCCCGCCTATATTCTGGGTGTTTTGAATCTTCGCGGAACCGTCGTACCGATTGTCGACTTGCGCATTAAGCTGGGTATTTCTGCACCCTCTTATGACAACCAGACCGTCACGATTGTGCTGAATGTGGCTGACAGCGTGGTGGGCATGGTGGTGGATGCCGTGCAAGACGTGGTGGCGTTGAAAGCCGAAGACATCAAACCTGCCCCTGATTTTGGTAACGCCGTGGCTTCGCAGCATATTGTGGGCATTGCCACTCTGAGCCAAGCAGATGCTGCCCGCATGCTGATTTTGATGGATATTGAGCAATTTATGACCAGTGCTGAAATTGGTGTCATTTCTCAATCTTCCAAAGTTATTTCCGAATAATTTATTAACGAGGTGCGATTGCACTTCGATACCAATACCGATATAACTACCGAGACATTCATGAATAATTTAAAAATATCGCACAAACTCAATTTAGGTTTTGCGTTAGTGATTTTGATTTTCCTCATCACCGCAGCAACAGCGGCTTGGCAAGTCGAAAAAGTATCCGATGCCACCACCGAGATGCAGCGCTCTTCTGCCCTGCTCAAGATTGCCAGCGCTTGGCAAGGTGATGTGCGCCAAAACTCGGCCCGTTCTTTGGCGGTGGGTTTTGCCGAGAGCAATGCCATGCTGGATTTTTTCAAAGAATCCATGGCATCGACCTCACGCTCCACCGACGAGAAACAAAAAGCCTTTTTGAGCATGGCGCAAGACAGCCCTGCATCGCTGCAGCGCGCTCAAAAAGTGGGCGAACTGCGCAAGGTCTGGCTGAGCACCCGCGAAGAAGTCAACCGAATGCGCATGTCCTCTGACGACCAGACGGTGCAGAACTTTGTGCGCACCAAGTTCATTCCAGCCACGGATGCCTACATTCAGGCAACGCAAGAGATGGTGGACGGTGAAGCCAATGCCGTGGCCGCTGCCGAGCAAGAAGTGAAAGCCATGTTCAGCCAGCTCTACCAGCTGTCTGCAGTGCTGTGCCTGCTGGCCGTTGCCTTGGCCGTGCTTATCAGCTGGCGCTTGTCGCGCGGCATTGCCAACGGCGTGGAAGGCGCCCGCGCGATTGCACAGCGCATTGGCGCAGGCGATTTGAGCCAGGAAGTGACCATCAACAGCGGTGATGAAATTGGCCAGTTGCGCAAGGCCTTGCGTGACATGCAAAACAGCCTCTCGCAGGTGGTGCGCACCGTGCGCCAAGGCTCGGACGGCGTGGCCACGGCCAGCTCGGAAATTGCCCACGGCAACCAAGACCTGTCGGCACGTACCGAAAGCCAGGCATCTGCGCTGGAAGAAACCTCGGCCTCGATGGAAGAGCTGGGCTCCACCGTCAAGCAAAACGCCGACAACGCTAAACAAGCCAATCAGCTGGCCCAAAACGCCTCCAACGTGGCGGTGCAAGGTGGTCAGGTGGTCGCCCAGGTGGTAGACACCATGAAGGGCATCAGCGAATCGAGCAACAAGATTGCCGACATCATCAGCGTGATTGACGGCATTGCCTTCCAGACCAACATTCTGGCTTTGAATGCAGCCGTAGAAGCTGCCCGCGCCGGCGAGCAAGGCCGTGGCTTTGCGGTGGTGGCCGGTGAAGTGCGCAGCTTGGCGGGTCGCTCTGCCGAAGCGGCCAAGGAAATCAAAAACCTCATCACGGCCAGCGTGCAGCGTGTGGAACAAGGTACCGCCTTGGTCGACCAAGCTGGTGCCACGATGGATGAAGTGGTCAGCAGCATCCGCCGCGTGACCGACATCATGGGCGAAATCAGCGCTGCCAGCTCCGAGCAAAGCGCCGGTGTGGCCCAGGTGGGCGAAGCGGTGACGCAAATGGACCAGGCCACCCAGCAAAACGCGGCCTTGGTCGAAGAGATGGCTGCCGCCGCTACCAGTTTGCATGGCCAAGCCCAAGATCTGGTGCAGGCGGTCGCGGTATTCAAGCTGTCCCACACCTCTGGCAGCTTGGGCACTGAGCCGCTGGCCAGCCGCATGAACACCGCCGCTGCTCGCCCTGCCATGGCCCCTGCAACCACCAGCGCAGCACGCGCTGCCAGTACCACTTCTGTGGCTGGCAAAAAGCCAGCGGCGCTTGGCCTGTCCACACCCGCCGCCCCTAAAGCCAAGGCACCGGCCGCAGCCAGCCATGCCAACGACGAGTGGGAAAGCTTCTAACTCCCCTCACCGTGCAGCGCTTGCACCGCCACGTGCTTTAAGACTTAAAACCCTTAGAAGTCGTTGCCTAGCAAGCGCTAGCAGCTATTAAAAGTTATATGCCGGTTATGCGCTTGCAACAAAAAAGCCAGTCCTGAGACTGGCTTTTTTTATGGGTGCACGGCGCAGGCCCTGCGCCCGCGTCTTGCAACTGGGCTCACACCTGCGCCAAAGCGGCATCCAAGGTGGGGTAGTCGTTGTAGCCCGTGGCATCGGGGCTGTAGATGGTTTGGGCCACCAAGGGGTTCAGCGCTGCGCCCTGCGCAAAGCGTGCGGGCAGGTCGGGGTTGGCAATAAACACCCGACCAAACGCCACCGCATCGGCCGCGCCGCTGGCCAGCAGCTTTTCAGCGTCTTGCTGGCTCATGCCGTCATTGGCAATGAAGGTGCCGCTGTAAATTTTGCGCATATGCTGGCCGATGGGCAGCACGCCGTCTTTCAGCTCTTCGCGCGAGAAGATAAAGCCCAGCTTGCGCGCTTCGATCTGCTCGGCCACATAGCTGAACAGCGCCACGGGGTTACTGTCGTGCATGCTGTGCGTGTTGCTCATGGGGTTGAGGTGCACGCCGATGCGCTCCGCAGGCCACTCTTGCAGCAAAGCGTCGACCACTTCAAACAGGAAGCGCGCGCGGTTTTCAATGCTGCCGCCGTACTGGTCAGTGCGCTGGTTGCTGCCATCGTGCAAGAACTGGTCAAACAGGTAACCGTTGGCCGCATGCACTTCAATAAAGTCAAAACCAGCGGCCTTGGCATTGCGTGCGCCTTGCACAAAGTCTTGCACGATGCCGGCAATTTCTGCGGTCTCCAGCGCACGTGGCACCACATAGGCGCGCTTGGGGCGCAGCACGCTGACCTCGCCTTCGGGGGCAATCGCGCTGGGTGCTACGGGCAGTTGGCCGTCGAGCAGTTCCGGGTCTGAAATACGGCCAACGTGCCACAGTTGCAGCGCAATATGGCCGCCTTCAGCGTGGACAGCATCGGTCACGCGCTTCCAGCCTGCGACTTGCGCCTGCGACCAGATGCCGGGTGTGTTGGGGTAGCCCACGCCTTGGGGGCTGACCGAGGTGGCTTCCGTCAAAATCAACCCTGCACTGGCACGCTGGCGGTAGTGCTCTACCTGCAGATCACCGGGGGTACGCGCATCAAAGGCACGCATGCGGGTCAAGGGTGCCATCACCACGCGATTGGGCAAGGTCACAGAGCCAATGTTGAAAGCTTGTTGGAGTTGTTGGGTCATGAATGTTTCAGCCATAAAAAAGACAGGCTTTTGACCAGCCTGTGCATTTCATATGGCGCGCATTCAGCGTTTTTCAATGCCAGGGGCCTGCAAAAAATACAGCACCTCATGACGGTGCAGGTATACGCTTATGACAGATGCTCTTAAAAATAGAGCTATCAGTGCTTGTAAAACCTAGAGTTTCTTAATGAATTAGTCTGGAAAGCATGCAATATGCACGCCACCAGCTACGGTTAATGAAGCAATGACCGGCAAGCACCTAGCAAAAAGCCGGGCTGAACCCGGCTTTCACACGCTGCACACTTGACGGCAGCAGCACACTGACGCATGGCGACGCCGTCAGGCCGACGCAGGCAACTTGCCATCCCGCAGCAAAGCGTGCACCAGGGCCACAAAGTACTTCACGCCCAAAGGCAGCACCTGGTCATTGAAATCGTATTGGGGGTTGTGCAGTGAGGCGCTGTCTTCCCCATTGCCCATCCAGATATAGACACCGGGGCGCGCTTGCGACATGAAGGAAAAGTCTTCGGAAGCCATGCTGGGCTTTAGATCACGGTGCACCTTGTCCGCCCCCAGCACCTGGGCCAGCACCTCGGCACACACCTCGGCATGGACTGGGTGGTTGATGGTTGCGGGGTAGCTCACGCGGTAGTCCAGCTCAGCCTTCAGCCCATGCAGCAGGCAGGAGGCGGCAATGGCATCGCGAAAGCGCTGCTCAATGCGCTCGCGCTGGGCCATGTCAAAGCAGCGCACGGTGCCGCGCAGCTTGATGGCTTCGGGCATGACGTTGTAGGTGTCACCAGCGTGGAAGCTGGTGATGCTCAGCACGGCGGGCTTGTGCACTTCTTGCTCGCGCGCAATCAGCGCGGGCAGCTGCGTCACCAGCTGGCACGCAGCCAGCAGCGCGTCTTTGCCCAGGTGCGGCATGGCCGCGTGGCAGCCTTGGCCCGTGAGCGTCAGATCAAAAATGTCAAAAGCCGCCATCACGGCCGTGGAATGCACGGCAGCGCTGCCCACGGGCAGACCGGGCCAGTTGTGCAGGCTGTAGACGGCATCCATGGGAAAGCGCTCAAACAGCCCGTCGGCCATCATGGCGCGTGCACCGCCCTCGTTTTCTTCCGCAGGCTGGAAGATGAAATACACCGTGCCTGCAAAGTCAGGCTGGGCGGCCAGCGTCTGGGCGGCACCCAGCAGCATGGTGGTGTGACCATCATGGCCACAGGCATGCATGCGCCCTTCGTGCACCGATTTGTGATCGCAGGTGTTGAGTTCATGCACGTGCAGCGCATCCATATCGGCGCGCAAGCCAATGCTGGGGCCAGCGCCACGGCGGCCATGCAGCACGGCCACAATGCCGGTGCCTGCCAGGCCCGTGTGCACTTGCAGCCCCCAGCTTTGCAGCAGCTGGGCCACGCGGGCGCTGGTGCGATGCTCCTGGAACGCGGTTTCAGGGTGGCGGTGAAAGTCGTGGCGCCACGCTTGCAGGGTGTCCTGCGTGGGCCAGTGGGGGGTGTTGTCGATGGCGCTCATGGCGGCAACTCTCCTTCAAACAGATGGGGCGCGCTTACAAGCTGCCCACAAAGAACTGCGCAATCGCTGCGGCGGCCAGGAACACGCCAGCGTTGGCCATCAACGACACCACCACAATGCGCCAGCCCAGGCGGCGGAACGCGGGAATGTCTTTGGCCAGCGCCAGGCCCGCAAAGGTCAGCATGGTGGTGATCATGGCAAAGAAGTTCACCTTGCCCGTCAGTGCGGCCACTTCGGCGGCATAGGGTGTGCTGGGGAACGTCATGGCCATGGCCACAAACGAGATCCAGCACACGGCAGGCAACTTGCGCTGGGTGCCCACGTAAATCATGTCACCCACCACCACCACGGCAAGGATGATGGCCACGCCCGGCAGCGCGTCCAGCATGGGCACGCCGTGGCCCACGCGGTTGGCAATCAGCACGGTCAAGCCGCCCATCACCCAGGCCAGCAGGCGCATGCCCCAGTTCAGAGAGGGGGTGTGCACCACTTCAGTGGGGGCTGCAGCGCTGCCATCGTCAATCGCTACGGCCTTGCGGTTGCGGCCCAGCCAAGGCTCCATCCAGCGGTAGGCGCGCACGGCCAAAGGCAGCGAGATGAACAGCGTCAGATAGGTGCCCAATGTGGTGGCGATCAGGTTGGCCGCCGCCGCATAGGTGGCAATCTGGTCGGCCATCTCGGGGTGCTGGGCCGCCACGGCGCCCACCGCTGCGGCAGTCATCGACCCCGAGCCCACGCCCGCCCCCATGGCCAGTGCGTAGGGGTGGAAGATGTTCAAGCTGGTGACCAAACCGGCCAAGATGGAGATGAAAATCGCGCCAATCAAGGTGCCGGTGATGTATTCAGCCAGCACGCCACGGCCTTCGGGCGAATCCATGCCAAAGCGCTCGCCCACAATCGCCAAGCCCGGTTCACGCCCGATGGAGAACGTCGCGCCAATCGCTTCGCGCTTGATACCCAGCATCAGCGCCACGGGCATACCGAGCAAAATGCAGCCAATCAGGTTGCCCAGCTCTTGCAGGGCCAGTGCCCAGCCTACTTTGCCCAGTTGCGGCAAAGAGCCACCCACCAGCAAGCCCAGCTTGGCAATAAACAGCAGCAGCGCGCACGACAGCACGGCAGCGGCAAAATGCTGGCCGTGCAAGTCCAGCTTGACGGGGGCGGGCATGCGCTTGGACAGCAGCCCCAGCACCAGGCCGATCAGCAGCGCCCAAATCATGGGCAGCAACACCACCTTGCCAATACCCAACTCCACGGGCAGTGGGCCCAGCCACTCGGACAAAGCAGCAACCACCAGTGCCAGTGCAAACACTTGCACTACCACCCCCCAGTTCATCGGCGACTTGCCGGGCTGAACATCTGTACGCATTGGCATCCTTTTGCACGCGCCACCATAGCAGTGGCCGCGTGACGCAGCGATAGAGAAAAGCAAAAAGCAGCCTGTGGTGCACACACACGCGCTGCGCCACCCTCAGCCAAAGCCCATAGCGGGGTTGTACAACGCTTGCGCGGCAAGCCACGGGCGGCCGTCAGGGGCAAGCAGCAGTCACCGAGCGACGCACTCTGCGCGCATGCGCTTGCCAAGGACGGAAAATATATCCGCGTGTTTATTGCGTTTGTTTTGGTTTTCTGTTCGAAAAAACAGAACATCCCAGTACCATCGCTGGCCGCATTACACGGCCTATTCCCTCAACATTCCCTCGACAACAGCCTTTCTCTCGCCCCCCCATGCACGCATTTCAAGACTCCCGCGCTCGTTATTTGTTTGAAGCTGTGAGCAATGGTTCCGTGCGTGCCGCAGCAGAAAAGCTGGGGATTGTGCCTTCGGCCGTCAGCCGCCAGATCAGCTTGCTGGAAGAAGAACTCAGCGTCACGCTGATCGAGCGCCATCGCACCGGCGTGGTGCCAACCGCCGCTGGGCAGCTGATTTTGGACTACTACCGCCAGCACCAGTCCCACCAGCACGACATGCTGGCAAAGGTGGATGCCGTGCGCGGGCTGCGCAGCGGCAATATCAGCGTGGTCAGCGGTGAAGGCTTTGCGCAAGAGCTGATTGAAGGCCCCATTCGCCAGTTTCGCCAGCAATACCCCAACGTCTCGGTTGCGCTGGAAATCTACGGCACCAACGAAATCGTGCGCCGCGTGCGCGAAGATGCGGCAGAAATTGGGCTGGTGTACTACGCCCCTGCAGACAGCCGCATCACCTCACGCGGCAGTGCCCACCAACCCATGCATGCGATTGTGGCGCCCGGCCACCCGCTCAGTCGCATGGCCCACACCTCACTACAGCAACTGAGCGAATGGCCCGTGGCCCTGCTGCAGGGGGTGTACGGCATCCGGCAACTGGTGGAATACGCTGAGCATGCCGAGAAAATCCGTCTCTCGCCCGCACTCACCAGCAACCTCATCAGCGTACTCATGGGCTTTGTCACCTCGGGCCAGGGCGTCACGCTGCTGCCCCAATGCGCGGTCACGACCGAGCTGCAGCAAGGCCGCGTGGTGGCCGTGCCCATCAACAACCCTGCCCTGCTCAGCGCTGATGTGCAACTCATCACCCGCGCGGGGCGCCAGCTGTCGCCTGCGGCCAACCGTTTTTTGCAGTACTGCATGCAAGGTATGCAAGCGTTTCAGGAAGCGGCATAAAGGGCTGCGTAGCCTAGGCGCTACGTTGCTGCATGTCCAATGGCTGGCTGGCTGGACTGTGCCTGTGCCTGTGCCAAACCTGTTGGGCTTTCAAGATGAGGAAACCGATTCCTTCCCCTCGCCCATACCCCAGCAATGCCCTGCGCCAAAGCGCACGCGCTACGCTTGTGGCTTTCCTCAAGATTGTTGGGTTGCCGTGCCTGTGCTGGCAGCCGTTTTTTGACAAGGCCTTCTTTTGAGCACTTCCAGCTTCCCCTCTTGCCCCCAATGCGGTTTAGACAACACCTACCCCGATGGCGAAATGTTCATCTGCCCTGATTGCGCGCATGAATGGTCAGCCCATGCCGCCGACAGCAGCGACGAAGACAGCGGCCCCCGCACCATCAAAGACGCCAACGGCACGCCGCTGGCCGACGGCGACACCGTGCTGCTGATCAAGGATTTGAAGGTCAAAGGCTCATCCACCGTCCTCAAAAAAGGCAGCAAGATCAAAGGCATCCGCTTGGTGTATGACAACGGTGACCACGATGTAGACTGCAAAACCGAGCAAGGGCCCTTCACGCTCAAGTCGGAGTTTTTGAAGAAGGCCTGAAGGCGCTCGCGCCTGCGCGCTGGGCGCCTCAACCACCCCAAAGGCCGCTTTCATGCGGCTTTTTTTCGGGATGCAGATGGCATGCACATGCGCAGCACTTGGCATGGGGCAACGCCTGCTTTTATAGAAAAACAGCATCTAGCGCTTATTCAGCAAGCGACAGCAGCTCACAACTTCTTCAAACCACCCCATCTAAAAAACAAAAGGCAGCCGAAGCTGCCTGTTGAATGAATGCTGCAGGAGCGCATGGATGCCCCTGCGGCAGAGCCTGCAAACTGCGCAGTGCCGTGCCACGCCCTGCTTGCCCTCCTGCCAAGGCAAGGCAAGCAGGGCGTGGCACACATCACACTCAGAACTGGAAGTCTGCCCGCACCCAGAACATGCGCCCTGGCTCGGTAATACGCTGGTCACCGGGGTAGCCAAAACCGGCATTGCCCAGCAGGTTCAGGTGCTCGACATAGTATTTGTCAAACACGTTGTCGATCCCGGCCAGCAGCTTCACGGTGGGTGACACGCGGTAGCTGGCATTCAGCGCCAGCGTGCCAAAACCGGCCGTGGGCTTCAGGTCACGCCCCACCACGTTGCCCTCGTCGCGACTGTAGCGGTGCTGGGGGGCCACCAGTCGCCACAGGGTGCCTGCGGTCCACGCACCCTGTGCATAGTCCAGACCCAGCTTCAGCTCAGGCGGCGGGGTCTGGGGCAAGGGGCGGTGATCGGTGGTGTTGTTCTGCCAGCTGGCAGCCAGCGTGGCCTGCGCCGTCCACGCGGGTGTGAAGCGGTAGTGCCCGCCCAGCTCCACCCCGGCGGTGCGCGCATCTACATTGCGCACGTTTTTGCTGCTGCCAGCGTAGTTGAACAGGATGTAGTCCTGCACCTGGCCCACGTAGGCCGATGCCCAGGCCTGCGCCCGCTCCCCCTTCCACTGCGCGCCAAAGTCCAGCTGGGTGGTTTTTTCAGGCTTGAGCATCTGGAAGGCATTGCCCTGGTTCAAGCCGCCGTTGCTGGGCGAGAACAACTCCCAGTAATCAGGAAAGCGCTGCACGTGGCCCAGCCCGGCATACACCGTGGTGCCCTGTGCCAGCGTCTGCTCCCAGCGCACAAAGCCACTGGGCATCATGTGATCGCTGCGGCTGTCAGACATATTGCCGGTGTAGCGCCGCACCTGCGCCTGATCCAGCCGCAGCCCGCCCACCCAGCGCGTGTTGGCGCTGGCCTTCCAGGTGGATTCAGCAAACCAGCCCCAGTTGCTGAACTTGGCATCGCGCACACGCGGCTGCAGCTGATAAGACATGCTGGGTGTACCCGCGCGCTTGTCGTGCGGGCTGACATAGCTGTCCACCCCGGTCACCACCTCCAGCGCCTGCAGCGGCTGCAGTGTCAGCGCCAGGCGGCCACCATTGGTAATCCGGCGCACATTGCTAGCTTTGCCACCGGCCATCATGCCGCTGGTGGGCGGGGTGCGCAGGGTGTAGTTGTCCATCAGGTGGTCAGCGCTGTGGTGGTACAGCTGCGCCTCGACCTTGCTCAGCCACGGCGTCAGGTGGCGCTTTTCCACGCGCAGCCCCACGCTGTCGCGGCGGAACATGCTGCCATCCATGGCGCGGGTGGCGTACTTGGCCCAGCCATCGCCTGTGCCCACGGTCAGCTCTGCCAAGGTGTCGGCATCGGGCGTCCAGCCCAGTGCCACGTCAGCATTCCACTTTTCGTAGGCCGAATGCACGCGCTGGCCTGCGCCGTCTTCGTAGTTGTCGCTGTGCGAGCGGTTGGCGCTGATGCGGGCATACATCTGCGGGTTTCCCACTTCCAGCTCGGCACGCTGGTCATTGCGGCCATGGCTGCCCGCCATCACGCTGGCAGTGCCACGGGCAGCGGCCTGCTCAAAATCGGGCGGCAGGCGGTCAAACCGCACCACCCCGGCCGAAGTACCCGGCCCCCACAGCACCGTCTGCGGCCCTTTGACCAGCGTCAGGCTGTCAAAGGTTTCGGGCGAAATGTACGAACTGGGCGAATCCATGCGCCCCCCACAGGCCCCCAGCACATGGGCACCGTTGGTCAAGAGCGGCAGGCGTGAGCCAAACTGGCCGCGAAACACCGGATCGCTGTTGCTGCCACCACTGCGCAGTGCGGAAAAACCCGGAATGGATTTGAGGTAGTCCGCTGCGTCGCTGGCCGGAATAGGCTGGCGCGGCTGTTTAGGGTCTATCACCAGCTGGATGGGCGACTGGTCGTGCACTGCCGTCACCACCACCTCGGGCTGGACGACAGGTTCAGCCTGCTGGGCCCCAACCTGCGCGCCCCACAAGGCAAGGCAGGCCAGTGCCACGGGGCGCAGTACGAGCAAAGATGTACGGGTGCATGGGGCAGCCACGTTCAATGTCCGGGCTGCTACAGAGGCGCAAGGCTGCGCCGCAGTCAAAAAATACATGGTTTTCAATTTCTTTTCCGTGCCCGTAAACGCCCAGGGCAAAGCTGGGCGGCGCACGCAGGCAGCCGCCCCCACAGGGCGTGAAACAGGCTAATTACAAGGAACACCACATTCCTGATGGGCCATCAGTGTTTGCACACTGCTAGCGGCGTTGGCGGCAGCGGTGGTGCAGGTGACGGGCACACAGTGATCAGGTGCAGGTGTTCAACGTGAGTGTGTTCAGGGCTGCCATGCCTGCAAGCACCCGCTGTTCCAGCGGAATGCGCACAGAGCGGGGGCACTTGCAAAGCAGCAGACAGCACATAAAGTGGTCGCGCATGGCCAATGCCAGCCCGCAGACCCAAGGTTCGCAACCACGGCAGGTGCCGCAGTCCGCAATACCCAAGGCCGCGCTCGACACCCAGGCATCTAGCGCAAGGGCAGCATCAGCAGATTTACGCGCGGAAAAGAGAGGGCGGCCCGCGTGGGGGCAAGGGCGCGCTGATTTGCAGCGCTGGGGGAAAGTGCGGTGGCTGTTTCCAGCGGTGTGGGTGGGCAGGCTCGGGGTACTGCACCACCTGCAGCGCAAAGGCTGCAGGGCCCATCAATGCAACGCACAGCAAGCAATGCGGCCCGGCATGCTCACTATGGTCAAGATCGGGGTGTGGCGCATCGGTGGCATTCAAGTCTGTCTCCAGCCATGCGGTGTATTCCGCATCGCTGGCTGGCAATGCCGCCTCCGATATACACAGGCTGTGCTGCATGGCAGACAGCACCGCATCGCCCCCCATCGGCACAGGCATTGGCATGGCCCGCACACGTACGCCAGAGAGCATAGCCACCAGCCACAGCAGCGTGAACACCGTGAGAACCACGGTGTGCAAGCGACGGCGTTGACGGATGTTTTCCAGCATGGCGCGCATTATTCGCGAAAAGCAGCACCGCGCCAGCATTCGCGCGCGCTGGGTGCCCTATTCAACGCATTGATTGCGCAGGAATTGCGCTGCCGCAAACCTGCAAGCTCCCCATGCCTCGGCTTCCATGCTCACGCAGACTTGCAAGTCTGCGAGCACATTAAGCATCAAATGTGCATCTAACCCTTATCTGGATTGCGTCAGCAGCTATCAAATTCAAACTCCAGGCAGAACGAACGACACACACCGCAGCCCGAACTGGCTGTGTGAGGCAGCTTGCTGCGTGCGCGGAGCGAGCCGTTAACCTTTGTGCTCCTTTTGACAGGGGCCATGCCGCCAGGGCGGCTAGTCTGCGGTTATGCACCCTGCGCCGTGAGCGGGGCGCTCACAGCTTCCACCACCCCACCATACCCAGCGCTGACAGCGCCCACATACCCATCAGGGCGTGCCGACGCCACTGCGTGCGCTGGCGCAGCACTGTGACATACAGCAACGCACACACCACAGCAATCGCGCCCGCCATAGTGGGAATCATGGCCATCAAGGCATTCGCACGCTCCGCCCCTGAAGTGCCCACATGCATGGTCAGCAGCAACGCCAGCGGCAGGCAGCCACAGATGGTCAGCGTGAAAGCCGCCAAAGCGTATGAGCAGCCATAGCTCAGCCCCAAAAACGATGAAGAACTGCTGGGTGGGTTCATCGGAATACAGCCTTTGTGCGACGGGTAATCAAAATGGGCAGGCCAAAATGGACAAGCGCTAGGCAAACGCAGGAGCGACGCAGTGGCAACGCAAACAGCCTGCCAGCGCACGCCCTTTGTTTGCAAGCACTACATAAGGTCAAAACCAGCCTGAGCGCTTGATTTTAAAGCGCATGCAGCTATTAAAACAGCAACCTTTGCGCCTGCTGCCGCGCGTTGAACCAGCGGGGCTGCAAGCCGGATGGCTGCACGGACATGCAGCTCATTCACTCGGCACTCTAAGTGCTCTAAACCTCACACGCTCGCCCCGCAACTTGATGCCTGTAAATCTGCCAGCAGGCGCAGCCCACTTTGGACGCGTATGTATGACACTTGCATGCCCCGTAGTAGCTGGCGCTGTCACAAAGTGCCGAAGCCCGCTGCAGGTCAAATAAACCAGAAAGCTGCAATACGGACTGCATCAAGCCTGCGGCCTGCCACAACGCGTAACCAAACAGGTTGCCGAGCATGAAGCCACTCGCAATAGCGGCATCCGTGAACCTAGGGCTGCGCCCGCCTATGCTGCTGGCAACGGACACAGGCCATGCGCTTGTCCATCCAGCAGTCAGCGCCCCCTACTCCTTCCAGTTGGCAGTAAGGTATGACTCTGCTGACTCTGCTGACTCTGCTGACTCTGCTGACTCTGCTGACTCTGCTGACTCTGCTGACTCTGCTGACTTTGCCCATCGCCCTGGCCTATCGGCTGCACGCCGGCCATTTATGCAGCCACGCCGAAGCAAGCGCACGATTTTTTATATTTTGTTATGCTGCCTTCGCAATTCCTTGCATGATGCAGCTAGATTCTTGTGACCATTATTAAAACTGAAATACCGTTCTCGAAATTAGAAATGCTTAATCTTTTGCAAGCCGCTGTAGATCAAGCATTTAATGCAGTATTAATTACAAGTCCTGGTGAAAATGGTCGAGGACACAAAATAATTTATTGCAATCCCGCGTTCTGCAAAATGACAGGCTACAGCTCAGAGGAGCTCTTCGGCCAGTCCCCCGGTTTGCTGCAAGGCCCTTTGACAGATAAAGAGCTTCTCAAAAAATTACGAATTACTCTTCTTGAAGATAAACCTTTTTTAGGATCGACTTTAAACTATCGCAAAGATGGCACCATTTATTTGGTTGAGTGGAATATTTCTGCCGTGCGCGATGCAACTGGCGAAATTCAGGCATATGTTTCTGTGCAGCAAGATATCACTGCACGCGCAGAGGCTGAACATAGACAAGCCCTACTTGCACGCGCACTGGATGCCACTGAGGACGCAGTTTTAATTTCAGACGACAAGGCACAAATTCTTTTTGTCAATCAAGCCTTCGAACATCAAACAGGGTATTCAAGCAGTGAAGTTTTAGGAAAGACACCTAAATTCATGCAATCTGGCACACATACACCTACTTTTTATGCCGATCTGCACCTTGCACTGGCACAAGGTGAGAGCTATCAATCCACCTTTACCAACAAGCATAAAGATGGGCATCTGTACTATGCCGCTCAGACCATTACCCCAATCAAAGACGAAAACGGCTCCATAGCGCATTTTGTCAGCGTCAGCAAAGATGTTTCTGATTTAGTCATGCGTACACACGAACTAAAAAAGCAAGCGGAGCATGATGCATTAACAGGTTTGCTCAATAGACGTGTTGGCGAAAGAAAACTTAAGCTCTGCTGCAAAACGGCACAATCAAAAAAACAAGCTTATGCATTAATTCTTATAGATATTGACAACTTCAAAAAAATAAATGATCAATTTGGACATGATGAAGGCGATAGAGTTTTACGACAATGTGCAAAACTCATCAACTCATCCGTCCGAGTGGGTGATATTGTCACCCGATGGGGTGGTGAAGAATTTTTGATTGTATTGCCAGGCTGCCCACTGGACGCTGCCAAAGATTTAGCCGAGCGCATCAGAAAGGTAGTTGCCAGCCAGAATGATCCGGTCGTTGGACAAATCACATTGTCCCTCGGAGTTGGTACGGTTCGGCTATCAGAAAATTACACAGAACTACTGAAACGCACGGATGAAGCACTGTACCAAGCGAAGCGAAGCGGTAAAAACAAAGTGGTTATCGCAAAAACTGATTTATAAAATACGACAATAATTTTACCTGGCGTTGCCGCATAAATATAATCAAAGTTGAATCACCAAAAATTACTTATGCAACAACTCCATTTCACTGATAAATTAAAAAAAATGGTTAATTCATAAAATAATGGGGCACAAAACCCCATTATTTTATCCTTTAGAAATTATTTAATTAATCTTCCTAGTTTTATACAAAGAGATTATAATTCCAGCAGCCAAAAGTCCACCTGTAACCACCAAGCTCACGAACGCAGGTACTTTTCCGTCAAACATAAAATCACCCAAGAATATTTTGGCTCCAATAAAAATCAATACCAAAGCCAAGGCGTACTTAAGATAGTGGAATCGATGCACCATGGCTGCCAATGCAAAGTAAAGTGCCCGCAGCCCTAAGATAGCAAAAATATTGCTTGTGTATACGATAAACGGATCCGGTGTGATCGCAAAAATAGCCGGAACAGAGTCAATCGCAAAAACCAAATCAGCGATTTCAACCAGAATCAAGCTCAAAAGCAAGGGGGTGGCAAAAATTACCATTTTTCCTGTCGCAGGATCCTGCTGACGCACCGTGAACGCCTGACCATGCAATGTCTCCGTCACACGCATGCGTGATTTCAAAAATCGCAGTACGGGGTTGTTGGCAATATCAGGCTGATGGTCAACCATGATGAGCATTTTGATACCTGTTGCCAATAATATGACGGCAAACAAATACATAACCCAGGCAAATTCCATCACCAGTGCGGCACCCAGGCCGATCATGATTGCACGCAGCACAATCACGCCCAATATGCCCCAAAAGAGTACACGATGCTGATACTCACGCGGCACCGCAAAATACGTAAATATCAATGAGATGATAAAGACGTTATCCATCGCCAACGTCTTTTCAACCAGATAGCCTGTCATATACAGCTTGACCGCTGTCCACCCCCTCTCTTCGGGGCTGACGGCGGCTGCAATTTGGGGGTCTAGCGCACCTTCGCCGGAGTAATTGACATAAATCCAATAAACAGCCGCAGCCCAGGCAAGACCCAAACCGATGTACAGAGCTGACATTTTCAAACTGTCACTAATTTCAATCGCCTGAGCATCTCTGTGAAGAATGCCTAGATCGAATGCCAAAATAGCTATGACAGTGCTTAGGAAAGCAAACCATATCCAAAGTGGCATACCTAACCAGAGGGTAGAGAGGAATTCCATGATGCGAAAAGATGGGTTAAAAAACTTGCTCTTTCACTGAGCAAAGTACCGGCACCGCAATTCTTCTCTGGGGTAATAAACTAAAAAAGCAGCTTAAAAATGAGTTACGCTTCGGTTTTTCCGAACTATTGATGCACCAGCCATGCTCAACTACCGGCACCTCTACTACTTTTGGGTTGTAGCCAATGAAGGTGGCTTTGCGCGTGCCGCAGAGCGTTTGGATATGGCAATCCAGACCATCAGTGCACAAGTACGAAATTTAGAGGCCTCGATAGGCCACCAGTTGCTCAAACCTTCGGGACGAAGCGTGGTACTCACCGATGCAGGCCGTGCCGTTTTTTTACGGGCAGATGAAATTTTTCTGCTCGGCGCACGCATCCCTGAAGAGGCTGCCACTGCTGCGGCGGCTGGGTCATCCATGCGTTTGTCCGTAGGACTTTCAGACGGTATTGCCAAGCTAGCGGCTCACTGGTTACTCCAGCCCATACTGCGAACTGCAGGCTTAAAACTTGTCTGCCACGAAGGTGAAAATGAACAGCTGATGGCGGAGTTGGCGTTGCACAAGCTGGATTTGGTTTTGGCCTGCCAACCACCTCGCCATAACTCTAGTTTTCGCTTGTCGAGTGATCGGTTGCTCGTGTCACGCGTGGATTGGTACGGCCCGGCAAGCTTGGTGACGGATCAGGCAATTGCTGCATTCCCGCAAAGTCTTGGCAATTTGCCCATATTGGCACCGACGTCCCATGCAGCACTGCGCAACCGGATGGATCGCTGGTTCGAAGGCATAGGCCTGCAACCCCAGATTGTGGGTGAGTTTGAAGATAGCGCCTTGTTAAGTATTTTTGCAGCACAGGGCATGGGCATATTTCCTGTCACTGAATTAGGTGCTGCGGATCTTGGAAAAATACAAGAACTCCGGTTGCTTGGCTGTAGCCAAGGACTCAGTGAAGAAATTCATGCCATATATAGCTCTCGCAGCAAGAATCATCCCTTGGTCAGAAAAATTTTGCAAAACACAATCAATTCTGACATTGCTGAATAATTCAATCGAAAATCCACCAATTAAATTAAGTTATCCACGGGATGGAATGAATTAAATATTTCTTATGCCGAGCAATCACAAAAAATCTTCACAGCGGGCAGTAAAAATCACAAGAAGCAAAACAAAAAGGCAGCCTTAAGCTGCCTTTTTTAATTACCCTAAAACAATTACTTGCGGGCTGGCGGCACATCGGTACACGACCCATGCGCCACTTCCGCAGCCATGCCAATGCTTTCGCCCAGCGTGGGGTGCGGGTGGATGGTCTTGCCAATATCGACGGTGTCTGCACCCATCTCAATCGCCAGTGCGATCTCGCCAATCATGTCACCGGCGTGCGTGCCAACGATGCCGCCGCCCAGGATGCGGCCATGGCCGTGTGCCTCGGAGCTGTCGTCGAACAGCAGCTTGGTGAAGCCTTCGTCGCGACCATTGGCGATGGCGCGGCCGGAGGCTGCCCAAGGGAACAGGCCCTTCTTGACCTTGATACCTTGCGCCTTGGCCTGGTCTTCGGTCAGACCCACCCATGCCACTTCGGGGTCAGTGTAGGCCACGCTCGGAATCACGCGGGCGTTGAACGCGGCGGATGCCAGTTCTTTGTTGCCCTGCAATTCACCGGCGATGACTTCTGCAGCCACATGCGCTTCGTGCACGGCCTTGTGCGCCAGCATGGGTTGGCCCACGATATCGCCAATGGCAAAGATGTGCGGCACGTTGGTGCGCATCTGGATGTTGACGTCGATAAAGCCACGGTCGGTCACGGCCACGCCAGCGTTTTCAGCGCCAATCTTCTTGCCATTGGGCGTGCGGCCCACGGCTTGTAAGACCAGATCGTAAGTCTGGGGTTCTGGCACGGTGACGCCGTCCTTGGCAGGCGCGAACGTGACCTTGATGCCTTCAGGCGTGGCTTCGGCACCCACGGTCTTGGTGTTGACCATGATGTTGTCAAAGCGGTGCGCGTTCATCTTTTGCCAGACCTTGACCAGGTCGCGGTCCGCGCCTTGCATCAGGCCGTCCATCATTTCCACCACGTCCAGGCGGGCGCCCAGCGTGCTGTAGACGGTGCCCATTTCCAGGCCGATGATGCCACCGCCCAAGATCAGCATGCGCTTGGGCACGGCCTTCAAATCCAGCGCGCCGGTGGAGTCCACTACGCGTTCGTCCTTGGGCATGAAAGGCAGGTGCACGGCTTGCGAGCCCGCAGCAATGATGGCGTTCTTGAACTGAACGACTTTTTTGCTGCCCGTCTTTTCTTGGCCGGTGCCAGTGGTCTCTTCCACTTCAATGTGGTGGGCGCCGACAAACTGGCCGTAACCGCGCAGCACCGTCACCTTGCGCATCTTGGCCATTTGGCCCAGGCCGCCGGTGAGCTTGCCGATGACCTTTTCCTTGTGGCCGCGCAGCTGGTCGATGTTGACCTGCGGTGCGCCAAACTGGATGCCCGCCACTTCGAGGTGCTTGACCTCATCCATGACTGCGGCCACGTGCAGCAGCGCCTTGGAGGGGATGCAACCCACGTTCAGGCACACGCCGCCCAGGGTGGCGTAGCGCTCGACCAGCACGACCTTCAGGCCCAGATCGGCCGCGCGGAAAGCGGCAGAGTAGCCACCGGGGCCACCGCCGAGCACGACCACGTCGGCTTCCAGATCCACCGTGCCCGCAAAGTTGCTGGCAACCGCTGCAGAAACAGGAGCTGTTGGCGCAGGTTCTACCTGGGCTGGAGCCGGATTTGGCTTAGATTCTGCTACGGCTGCAGCAGCACCCTCTGCCACTTCCAGGGTCAGCACCACAGAGCCCATCGCGACTTTGTCGCCCAGCTTCACTTTCAATTCCTTGACCACGCCTGCGTGGCTGGAAGGAATTTCCATGGAAGCCTTGTCGGACTCGACGGTGATGAGCGACTGGTCCACGGTGACGCTGTCACCGGGCTGCACCAGCAGCTCGATCACGCCCACTTCGGCGAAGTCGCCAATGTCGGGCACTTGGATATCGATGATTGCCATAGGTATCAGCCCTTCATTACAGCAGGATGCGGCGGTAGTCCGCCAACACTTGGCCCAGGAAGGCGTTAAAGCGTGCAGCGGCTGCACCGTCGATGACGCGGTGGTCGTACGACAGGCTCAAAGGCAGCATCAGGCGGGGCACAAACTTTTCCTTCTCTTCGTTCCACACGGGCTGGATAGAGCCACGCGACAGACCCAAGATAGCCACTTCAGGCGCATTCACGATCGGCGTGAAGTCGGTGCCGCCAATGCCGCCCAGTGACGAGATGGAGAAGCAGCCGCCTTGCATGTCGGCCGCGCCCAGCTTGCCGTCGCGCGCCTTCTTGGCCAGCTCGGCCATTTCCTGGCTGATCTGCAAGATGCCTTTTTTGTCGGCGTCTTTGAGGACTGGCACCACCAGACCATTGGGCGTATCTGCCGCAAAGCCGATGTTGTAGTACTGCTTGTAGACCAGGGTGTCGCCATCCAACGAGGCGTTGAAATCTGGGAACTTCTTCAGCGCAGCGACCACGGCCTTGATGACGAAGGCCAGCATGGTCACCTTGACATCGCTCTTGGCCTTGGCCTGTTCGGCGTTGGTTTGCACGCGGAAGGCTTCCAGCTCGGTGATGTCGGCCAGGTCATTGTTGGTGACGTGGGGAATCATCACCCAGTTGCGGTGCAGGTTGGCGCCGGAGATCTTCTTGATGCGCGACAGATCCTTGCGCTCCACAGGGCCGAACTTGGCAAAGTCGACCTTGGGCCATGCCAACACTTCCAGACCGCCCACATTGCCACCCGACGATGCCTTGGCAGGCGCTGCCGGCTGCTGTGCCAGAGTTTGCACGGCACCGGCCATCACCGACTTGGTGAACGCCAGAATGTCTTCTTGGGTGATGCGGCCCTTGCTGCCGGAGCCCTTGACCTCTGCCAGTGGCACGCCCAACTCACGCGCAAACTTGCGCACGGAAGGCGATGCGTGGGGCAGCGCGCCCGATGGGGCTACGGTGGGGTTGTGGGCAGGGGCAGCCACGGCAGTTGCTACCGCAGCTGTAGCTGCTGGAGCAGCAGCCACGGGCGCTGGAGCCGTATTGGATGCAGCAGGCGCTGGGGCCGCTGCAGGCGCAGTTGCGGCAGGGGCTGCGCCTTGCACAGACATGGCACCCACCACATCGCCCACGTTGACGGTGTCGCCCAGCTTGAGGCTCAGCGCGGTGATGGTGCCAGCGGCAGGCGATGGGATTTCCATCGATGCCTTGTCAGACTCCACGGTGAACAGCGATTGCTCTGCCGTGACCACATCGCCCACCTTGACCAGCATTTCAATGACGGCCACGTCCTTGAAGTCACCAATGTCAGGGATGACGATATCCATAGAGCTTGCTGCAGTTGCAGGAGCAGCTTGCGCAGGTGCTGCGGCCACTTCAGCAGGTTTTGATGCTGCAACCGTCGCAGCTGTTGCGCTAAGCGCTGCAGCTTCTGTAGCAGCAGGCGCGGCGGCGCTGTCTGCCGTCTCGATCACCGCGATGATGGCGCCCTGCGCCACCTGGTCACCCAGCTTCACGCGCAGCTCTTTGAGCACGCCGCCGTGGCTGGATGGAATTTCCATGGAGGCCTTGTCGGACTCCACGGTGATGAGCGATTGCTCGACCTTGATGGTGTCGCCCACGTTGACCAGCACCTCGATCACGCCCACGCTGTCGAAGTCACCGATGTCCGGGACCTTGATTTCTGTCAATGCCATGTGTATGTCTCCGGTGCTTGCTTAGGCGTACAGGGGGTTGATCTTGTCGGTCTTGATACCGTACTTGGCAATCGCTTCGGCCACCTTGGTGACGGGCAGCTTGCCTTCGTCGGCCAGCGCCTTCAAAGCGGCAACCACGATGTAGTGGCGGTCGATCTCGAAGTGCTCGCGCAGCTTGCGGCGGAAGTCCGAACGACCAAAACCGTCCGTGCCCAGCACCTTGTAAGTGCGGTTCTTGGGGATGTAGGGGCGGATTTGCTCTGCGTAGGCCTTCATGTAGTCGGTCGACGCAATGACGGGGCCTTGGCTGCCTTGCAGTTGCTGGGTCACGAAGGCGGTCTTGGCGGTTTCCAGCGGGTGCAGCATGTTGTGGCGCTCGCAGTCCTGGCCGTCGCGGGTCAGTTCGTTGAACGATGGGCAGCTCCACACGTCGGCGGCAATGCCCCAGTCTTTTTCCAGCAACTCTTGCGCAAAGAAGGATTCGCGCAGGATGGTGCCCGAGCCCAGCAGCTGTACGCGCTGGCCCGATTGCGGCACCTTCTGGCCGGGCTTGCACAGGTACATGCCCTTGATGATTTGCTGCTCCGTGCCTTCGGTCAGACCGGGCATGGGGTAGTTTTCATTCAACAAGGTGATGTAGTAGAAAACGTTTTCCTGGTTCTGCACCATGCGGCGCAGGCCGTCTTGCATGATCACGGCCACTTCGTGCGCGAAGGTGGGGTCATATGAGACGCAGTTGGGCACGGTATTGGCCAGAATGTGGCTGTGACCGTCTTCGTGCTGCAAGCCTTCGCCGTTCAGCGTGGTGCGGCCCGAGGTGCCGCCCAGCAAGAAGCCGCGCGCTTGCATGTCGCCCGCTGCCCAAGCCAAGTCACCAATGCGCTGGAAACCGAACATGGAGTAGTACACGTAGAACGGAATCATGATGCGGTTGGACGTGCTGTAGCTCGTCGCAGCCGCAATCCACGAGGCCATACCACCGGCTTCGTTGATACCTTCTTGCAGGATTTGACCGGCCTTGTCTTCGCGGTAGTACATGACCTGGTCTTTATCGACCGGGGTGTACTGCTGACCGTGGGGGTTGTAGATACCGACTTGGCGGAACAGACCTTCCATACCAAAGGTACGGGCTTCGTCTACCAGAATGGGCACCACACGGGGGCCAATGTTCTTGTCACGCAGCAGCTGCGTGAGGAAGCGCACATAGGCTTGGGTGGTAGAGATTTCACGGCCTTCGGGCGTGGGTTCCAGAATGGCCTTGAAAGTATCGAGCGAAGGTGCGGTGAACGCTTCGTCAGCCTTTTGGCGACGGTGCGGCAGGTAACCGCCCAGGGCCTTGCGGCGCTCGTGCAAGTACTTCATTTCCGGCGTGTCGTCGGCCGGCTTGTAGAACGGGATGTCCGCGATCTGGCTGTCAGGGATTGGGATGTTGAAGCGGTCGCGGAAGGCCTTGATGTCCTCGTCGCTCAGCTTCTTGGTCTGGTGTACGGTGTTCTTGCCCTCACCGATCTTGCCCATGCCAAAGCCCTTGACGGTCTTGACCAGCAGCACGGTAGGCTGGCCCTTGTGGCTGTTGGCGGCGTGGAAGGCGGCGTAGACCTTCTGCGCATCGTGGCCACCACGGCGCAGGTTCCAGATTTCGTCGTCGGACATGTGTTCGACCATCTTCAGCGCACGGGGGTCGCGGCCAAAGAAGTGCTTGCGCACGTAAGCGCCATCGTTGGCCTTCATGGCCTGATAGTCGCCGTCGTTGCACTCCATCATGATCTTCTTGAGCACGCCGTCCTTGTCTTTGGCCAGCAGCTCGTCCCAGCCCTTGCCCCAGATCAGCTTGATGACGTTCCAGCCCGAGCCACGGAATTCGCCTTCCAGCTCTTGAATGATCTTGCCGTTGCCGCGCACGGGGCCATCCAGACGCTGCAAGTTGCAGTTGATGACGAAGATCAGGTTGTCGAGGTTTTCGCGCGAAGCCAGCGAGATGGCGCCCAGCGATTCGACTTCGTCCATTTCACCGTCGCCGCAGAACACCCAGACCTTGCGGTTTTCGGTGTTGGCAATGCCACGTGCGTGCAGGTACTTCAGGAAGCGCGCCTGGTAAATTGCCATCAATGGGCCAAGGCCCATGGACACCGTGGGGAACTGCCAGAAATCGGGCATCAGCTTAGGGTGGGGGTAGCTGGACAAGCCCTTGCCGTCCACTTCCTGGCGGAAGTTGAGCAACTGCTCTTCTGAGATACGGCCTTCCAGGTAAGCGCGGGCGTAGATACCGGGCGAAACGTGGCCCTGGATGTACAGGCAGTCACCACCGTGGTTTTCGTTCTCCGCGTGCCAAAAATGGTTAAAGCCGGCGGCAAACATATTGGCCAGCGAAGCGAACGAGCCGATGTGGCCGCCCAGGTCGCCGCCTTCTGGGGGGTGAATGCGGTTGGCCTTGACCACCATGGCCATGGCGTTCCAGCGCATGTAAGCGCGCAAGCGACCTTCCAGCTCCAGATTGCCGGGGCAGCGCGCCTCCTGGCCGGGCTCGATGGTGTTCACATAGCCGGTCTTGGCCGAGAAAGGCATGTCCACGCTGTTTTGGCGGGCATGTTCCAGCACTTCTTCAATCAACTGGTGCGCATATTCGGCACCTTCGCGGTCAATGACGGCAGAAAGCGCGTCCACCCACTCACGGGATTCTTGGGGGTCGAGGCTAGGCTTTGCGTTAACGCCGGCCTGAGGGTCGGTCTGAGCTGTCATAGGTGTGTCTCCTGTTCAAGAGGCTGCAGGTAGGAGGTCGCGCAACTTGCATGGCGCGTATCGATCCGCCCTTCCATGCAAGGTGTGAGACTGAGCTTACTCGCTGCCCCAAACCTTGACTGAGAGACAAATACGTCCATTTGAACGACCATTTCGGTTCGTAGTTTCTCATATTTTTTTCATATTTCAAATTATGCAGATCGATTGCACATTATGAAAAAATGCTGCAGTTGCACATCTAAAACAAGATGTTGCAGGGCTCGCTTGGCTCCGAATAGGGGCAAGGGAATCCCCCTACACTGCACATATGGATACACCCGAAAAAAAGAACACCGAGACAAAGCCATCCACCCCCTTTCAGGGCGCTGACCCCACGCGCTGGTGGCGTCTGTGGTGGCGCAGCCTGTCACCCACACGACAAGACCGGCTGGCCGCTTTTGCGCCCCTGGTATCGGTTGCGTTGTTCATGGCAGCAATCGTGGCTGCTTTCTGGTACTTGCGCGCGGAGGAGGTCGACCGCGATCAACAAGCCCTTAAACGTGACGTGGAATATGCCCAGCAGCGCATGCGCCTGCGCCTGCTGGAGCGCCAAGAGCAAGTGATGCGCATTGCCCGTGACCTGGCCTACGGCGACATTGGCACGGCAGAGTTTGTCAACCGTGCCGAAGTCCTGGTCACGCAGTACCCCGAGCTACAAATTCTGACCTGGGTAGACCGTGACGGTCGCATCATCACCAGCTACGCAGCACCCACCGTGGCCAGCGAGCAGCTGCGCATGCCGGGTGAGACACTGCAAAACGACGATGCTGCGCAAAGCTTTCAGCTGGTCAAAGAATCCAACCAGCCGATTTACACCCAGCCCCGCGTGCTGGTGGGCTACACGCCGCCTCTGCTGCAGTTTCACAGCCCTGTGATTGGCACACGCAATTTTGGCGGCACCGTCATGGCAGAGTTCTCCATCGATAGCCTGATGCGCTACGCCACACCCAGTGATTTGCTGGCCCGCTACGCCGTCACGCTGATGGACGGACACGGCACCCTCATTGCCGGCACACCGCTCACCGCCCCCCGCCACTCCAGTACATGGAATCTGCTGCCGCAGCCCAAGGCCACGGAGTACCAAGTGCCCATTTCGCCTGTAGGCAGTTCGCTGATCTTGAAAGTGCAGGCCTACCGCACCTCACTGAGCATGGTGGGCAACGGCATGTTCTGGCTGGTCGCCGCGCTGAGCTTGCTGACCTCCTGGCTGCTGATGGGCACCTGGCGCCACACGCGCAAGCGCTTGCGCGCGCAAGACGCATTGATCGCAGAAACCAATTTCCGTCGTGCGATGGAAAACTCCCTGCTCACGGGCATGCGGGCGCTAGATATGAATGGCCGCATCACCTATGTGAATGCAGCGTTTTGCCAGATGACGGGCTGGAGCGAACAAGAGCTGGTAGGCCAGACTGCCCCCTACCCTTACTGGGCAGAGAGCGATTACGAGTACCTGCACAGCAAGCTTAAAGACGAGTTGTCTGGCAAAACCGGACAAAACGGTTTTCAGGTACGTGTGCGCCGCAAAAACGGCTCCATGTTTGATGCGCGCCTGTACATCTCACCGCTGATCGATGCGCGCGGACACCAAACGGGCTGGATGTCGTCGATGACCGACATTACCGAGTCCAAGCGCATTCGCGACCAGCTTGCTGCATCCCACGACCGTTTTACCATTGTGCTGGAAGCGCTTGATGCTTCTGTTTCCGTAGCACCCTTGGGCAGTGCCGAGCTGCTGTTTGCCAACAAGCTCTACCGCCAGTGGTTTGGCTCACAAACCACGGGACACCTGCAACTGGTGCAGCAAGCCGGGCTTCCGGCTGAGCGCAGTGAGTCGGTCGATGACGAAGACGGCCTGATGGGCCTGCCCACTGACTCCTTGACCGACGCCTCCAGCAACAATGCCGAAATTTATGTGGGCGAGTTGGGCAAGTGGCTGGAAGTGCGCTCGCGCTATCTGAGTTGGGTGGATGGCCGCTTGGCACAGATGGTGATTGCCACTGACATCACCCCGCGCCGCCTGGCCGAAGAGCAAGCCGCCCGGCAAACCGAGCAGGCACATTCAGCCAGCCGCCTGATCACCATGGGGGAAATGGCTTCCAGCGTGGCGCATGAACTCAACCAGCCCCTGACAGCCATCAGCAACTACAGCAGCGGCATGCTCTCGCGCCTGGAATCGGGCAAGTTGACCGAAGAGCAGATGAAGTTTGCGCTGGAGAAAACCGTCCACCAAGCGCAACGCGCGGGCCAGATCATTCAGCGCATCCGCTCTTTCGTAAAGCGCAGCGAACCCAATCGCATGCTGGCGCACGTGGAAGCCATGGTGGATGAAGCCTTGGAGCTGGCCAACATTGAAATGCGCCGGCGCAACGTGCGTCTCACGCACTTTGTCGCCAAGCGCATTCCGCCAGTGATGGCAGACGCTATTTTGATTGAGCAGGTACTGATCAACTTGATCAAAAATGCCGGCGAATCGATTGACCAAGCACAACGTCCTCAGGCCCAGCGATCCGTAGAGTTGCGCGTGCAGCCCAAAGACTACGAGGGGCTTGCTGGCGTAGAGTTTTCGGTGCAAGACTCGGGCAAAGGGCTGCCGCCAGAAGTGCAGGAGCGCTTGTTTGAAGCCTTTTTTTCCACTAAAAACGAAGGCATGGGCATAGGCTTGAACCTGTGCCGCTCGATTGTGGAGTCGCATAACGGACGGATGTCCGCAGAGAACCTCTACAATGGTTCTGAGGTGGTGGGTTGCCGGTTCTTCTTTTGGATACCGTTGGCCGCCACTCAGGAAAAGGGAGACAACTTTTCTTCGGCAATTAATCCAAATACAAGGAAATCTGCATGAGCTTGACACCCAAAAAAGGCACTGTCTACGTGGTTGATGACGATGAGGCCGTCCGTGACTCGCTGCAATGGCTGCTGGAGGGTAAAGATTACCGCGTGCGCTGTTTTGACTCGGCCGAGTCCTTTCTCTCGCGCTACGACCACCGCGAAGTGGCCTGTTTGATTGCCGACATCCGCATGGGCGGCATGACGGGCTTGGAGTTGCAAGACAAGTTGCTGGAGCGCAAGTCGCCCCTGCCCATCGTGTTCATTACCGGCCACGGCGACGTGCCCATGGCCGTGAACACCATGAAAAAAGGCGCACTGGACTTCATCCAGAAACCTTTCAACGAAGACGACCTGCTGAGCGTGGTGGAGCGCATGCTGGATCATGCCCGCGAAGCCTTTGCGGGCCACCAGCAAGCCGCCAGCCGCGAGGCCCTGCTGTCCAAGCTGACAGGCCGCGAGTCGCAAGTGCTCGAGCGTATTGTGGCGGGCCGCCTGAACAAACAAATTGCCGATGACCTGGGCATCAGCATCAAGACCGTGGAAGCGCACCGCGCCAACATCATGGAAAAGCTGGGCGCAAACACCGTGGCCGATCTGCTCAAGATTGCACTGGGCTCCTCGGCTGCGGCCAAAGTACCGGCATAAAATCAGGGGCTTACCCCCAAGGCTGCCACCGCCTGCAAAGGTCTGGCAGCTTTTTTATTTCTCACGCACACCTCACACACCATGACAGCCCAAATCATTGATGGCAAAGCCCTCTCCGCCCAATTGCGTACCGAAGTTGCCCAGCGCGCAGCCGCTTTGACGGCCAAGGGCACCAAGCCGGGCCTGGCCGTGGTGTTGGTGGGGGACAACCAGGCCTCGCAGGTCTATGTGCGCAACAAGGTCAAGGCGTGCGAAGACGCGGGCTTTCACTCGGTGCTGGAAAAGTACGATGCCAGCATGACCGAAGCCGAGCTGCTGGCCCGTGTGGAAGCGCTGAACAACGACCCCAGCATCCACGGCATTCTGGTGCAACTGCCCCTGCCCAAGCACATTGACGACCACAAGGTCATCGAAGCCATCTCGCCCCTCAAAGACGTAGACGGCTTTCACGTGGCCAGCGCCGGCGCGCTGATGGTGGGTGAAGTGGGCTTCAAAGCCTGCACGCCCTACGGCTGCATGAAGATGCTGGAATCGATTGGCATGAAGGATCTGCGTGGCAAGCACGCCGTGGTGATTGGCCGCTCCAACATCGTGGGCAAGCCCATGGCCATGATGCTGCTGGCTGCCAACGCCACGGTCACCATCTGCCACAGCGGCACCGCCGACCTGGCCGCCATGACGCGCCAGGCCGACATTGTGGTGGCTGCCGTGGGCAAGTTGAATGTACTGACGGCCGACATGATCAAGCCCGGCGCGGTGGTGATTGACGTGGGCATGAACCGCAATGCCGAAGGCAAGCTGTGCGGCGATGTGGACTATGACGGCTGCAAGGAAGTGGCGGGCTACATCACCCCCGTGCCCGGCGGTGTGGGGCCCATGACCATCACCATGCTGTTGGTCAACACCATGGAAGCCGCAGAGCGCGGTGTCGCTGCCCGCTAAGGCTTTTCGCTGATAGGCCCAGCCCACCTCCACCGCTGCAAGGCGACTGGAGGTTTTTTTATAGCTGCTTGCGCTTGATTAGCTTAGGTTTCAGACATAAAACCTATCGAAAACCAGAAACTTTCAGCGCCAACAGCTATCAAGACAATAGTTAACACCACACCCTTGAAACACGCCCAGTTGGCGCAAAATGCTTGTCTATGACCAATGCTTTGCTTGAATCTTCCAGCCTGCCGCAGTTTGACCGCATCACCCCTGCGGATGTCGGCCCTGCCATCAACACATTGATTGAACGCGCGCAAGCGGCATTGGAGACGGTCACTGCGCCGGATTTCCCGGCGGAGTGGAACGCCATTTCCAAGGTGCTGGATGTGGCCACCGAACAACTGGGCATGCAGTGGAGCGCTGTGAGCCACCTCTCCAGCGTGGCCGACACGCCCGAGCTGCGCGCAGCCTATAACGAAGTGCTCCCCAAAATCACCGAGTTCTGGACCAACTTAGGCGCCGACGAGCGCCTGTATGCCAAGTACAAAGCGATTGACGTCAACACGCTGACAGCCGAACAAAAGCAAGCCCACGCCCATGCGCTGCGCGGCTTTGTGCTGTCGGGCGCCGAGCTGCAAGGTGAAGCCCGCGAGCGCTTTGCCAAAATTCAGGAGCGCAGCGCCGAGCTGGGCCAG
The DNA here is from genome assembly GCF_002501455.1 of Comamonas sp. UBA7840. NCBI lineage: Bacteria > Pseudomonadati > Pseudomonadota > Betaproteobacteria > Burkholderiales > Comamonadaceae > Comamonas > Comamonas sp. UBA7840. The sequence goes on from NZ_DLTI01000024.1 coordinate 89,026, forward strand.
AAGTTCAGCGAAAACACACTGGATGCGACCGACCACTGGGCCTACTACGCCACGGCGCAAGAGCTGGACGGCGTGCCTGCCGATGTCCTGCAAGCCGCCAAAGCGGCGGCGGAGACCGATGGCAAAGAAGGCTACAAACTGACTTTGAAGATTCCTTCCTACCTGCCCGTGATGCAGTTTGCCCACAGCAGCGCACTGCGCGAGAAGGTGTACCGTGCCTACGTCACCCGCGCGTCAGACCAGGCGGAAGGCGACTTGGTCAAGTACGACAACTCCGCCATCATCAAAGAAATCTTGGCGCTGCGCCAGGAAGAAGCACAGCTGCTGGGCTACCAGAACTTTGCCCAAGTGTCCTTGGTGCCCAAGATGGCCCAGTCTCCCCAGCAAGTCATCGACTTTCTGCGCGATCTGGCCCAACGCGCCCGCCCGTATGCGGAAAAAGACGTGGCCGACCTGCGCGAGTTTGCGGCCAAGGAACTGGGCATCACCGACCCACAGCCTTGGGACTGGACTTACATCGCCGAAAAGCTCAAGGAAGCACGCTACGCTTTCAGCGAGCAAGAAGTCAAACAGTACTTCACCGCACCCAAGGTGCTGGCCGGTCTATTCAAGATCATTGAGAACCTGTTTGACGTGAAGATCGTCAAAGATCAGGCTGCCGTGTGGAACCAGGACGTGCAGTTCTACCGCCTGGAGCGCAACAGCCAGCTGGTTGGCCAGTTCTACCTCGACCAGCCCGCTCGCAAAGGCAAGCGCGGCGGCGCGTGGATGGACGATGTGCGCAGCCGCTGGTTGCGCCCCGACACTGGCAAGCTGCAAACACCCGTGGCCCACATGGTCTGCAACTTTGCCGACGGTGTCGATGGCAAGCCCGCGCTGCTTACGCACGACGACGTGATCACCCTGTTCCACGAATCCGGCCACGCCCTGCATCACATGCTCACGCAAGTGAATGAGCGCGATGTTTCCGGCATCAACGGTGTGGAGTGGGATGCGGTGGAGCTGCCCAGCCAGTTCATGGAGAACTTCTGCTGGGAATGGGAAGTGCTGCGCCACATGACATCGCACGTGGACACCGGCGAGCCCCTGCCTCGCACGCTGTTTGACAAGATGCTGGCGGCCAAGAACTTCCAGGCCGGCATGGGCACGCTGCGCCAGGTGGAATTTGCGCTGTTTGACATGCTGCTGCACTCCGGCGCTGCCAAGAATGGCGACTACCTGGCACTGCTGCAGCAAGTGCGCGACGAAGTGGCTGTGCTGCCTACGACCGACTACAACCGTGGCACCAACACTTTCAGCCACATCTTTGCAGGTGGCTATGCCGCTGGCTACTACAGCTATAAATGGGCTGAAGTGCTGAGCGCCGATGCCTACGCAGCTTTTGAAGAAACCCAAGGCGCCGATGGCAATCCCAGCCAGCAAACCGCGCAAAAGTACCTGCACAACATCCTGGAAATGGGCGGCAGCCGCGACGCCATGGACAACTTCAAGGCCTTCCGTGGCCGTGAACCGCAGATCGATGCCCTGCTGCGCCACCAGGGCATGGCCGAAGAGACCACAGCCTAAACGCTGCACTGCTGCAGCGCTGCAGCCACAAAAATGGAGGCCTAAAGCCTCCATTTTTTATGATGCATGCCGACGCCTGGGATGGGCGGCACGCCCAGGTTCAGCCATGCTTTATGACAAAGCCAGAACCTCTGCAGCAGGAGCTGAATGGGCAAACGATGCCGCGCCACGCTCCAACTGGAAACGCGAGATCGCGCGCAACAGGCTCTCTGCCTGGTTGCGCAGCCCTTGCGCCGCTGCAGCACTTTCTTCCACCAAGGCGGCATTTTGCTGCGTGGCTTGGTCCATTTGCGTAATGGCTTCGCCCACCTGCGCCACACCAGAGCTTTGCTCGTGGCTGGCCGCACTGATTTCACCCATGATGTCCGTCACGCGGCGAATAGCACCCACCATATCTTGCATCGTGCCTCCGGCCTGATCGGCCAAAGTGCTGCCGTTTTCCACACGCTCCAAGCTGGTGGTAATGAGGTCTTTGATTTCTTTGGCCGCATCGGCGCTGCGTTTGGCCAGCGCACGCACTTCACTGGCAACCACCGCAAAGCCACGCCCTTGCTCGCCCGCACGGGCTGCCTCCACCGCAGCGTTCAACGCCAGAATATTTGTTTGAAAAGCGATCCCATCAATCACATTGATGATGTCGGCAATGCGGTGGCTGCTGGCACTGATGCCCTTCATAGTGTCCACCACCCGCTCGACCACAGTACCGCCTTGCTGCGCCACATCCGAAGCGCTGAGGGCCAGTTGATTGGCTGTTTGGGCGTTGTCCGCGTTTTGGCGCACGGTGACGTTCAACTGCTCCATGCTGGCGGCGGTCTCTTCCAGGGCACTGGCTTGGCTCTCGGTGCGCATCGACAAATCCGCATTACCTTGCGCAATTTCGCTGGAAGCGTGCAGCATTTCGGCCGATGCCGTCTGCACCTGCTGCACCAGCTCACGCAGCGACTGGCGCATGCCCTGCAGCTCCGCCATCAAGCCCAAAGGCTTGCCCACCCGTTGGTCATCCGATAAATCCCCATCCGCCACACGGCGCAATGCGGCGCGCGCGTCTGCGGGGTCTCCGCCCAACTCTTGGCGCATGGTACGCACCATCACCCACAGCAGCGCTGCAGCGACCACCACAGCCAGCAGTGCCAAGCCTGCTGACCACCACTGCATGCGCTGCGCCGCACTGCGCGTTGCTTCATGCGAAGCATGTGCAGCTTCGCGTGCAGCCTGCAATTGCTGCAACAGCGCACCACGCAACTCGCGCCATGCAGGCGTTTCGTTCGCCTTCAGCGCCGCTGTTGCCGCCTGCTGGTCTTGGCTGGCAAGCACCACCACTTTGTCTTGCTCGCTCGACTGCGCTGTGCGCAGTGCTTGCAGCTTGCCCACGGCGTCTTCCAGCGCCGTGCCTTGCACCCGCCGACGCACATCGGCATAAGCGCTGTCGTAGGCATCACGCGCCCCACGCAGGTTCTGCACCGCCTGCTGGTCGGCGGGGTTGAGCACGATGTTGCGCACCGCCTGACCCGACTGCAAACCTTGCGCGTACAGCTCTTGCAGTTGCGTGACCACTGCTTGGTCGCTGGACAGATAGGCATCGAAGTCAGACTGGGTCCGCGTGAGCCCCCACAGGCTGCTCATCAAGGCCAAAACAAAGAGCACTGCAGGGGCAGCCGTACAAAAAATTAAACGAGAGCTAAAACGCATGACTCAGGAGAATGAACAAATAATTGATATGCATCAAAATAAAAATAGATACATACAGCAGGCGCCTAAATTAGGGGCTGCGCGATTATGGATGTGTTACGAGATTTTTTCTGTGCCTGCACGCAATCTGTAGCACCGCAGTGCGCCACGTTGGGGCCGGCTGGCTGAACCGGCCGTGTGTTTTATGCATGCTCAAGCAGCATGGTCACTGCTTGAGCATGCAAGCCTGAGCGCTCCTCAGCCCTGATAACGCATACAGCTGCCATGCGGCTCCATGCCTTTTGCTTGCGCCCTCACGTGGCCGCCGATCATTGCACGGGCGCCTGCCGCTCTTCGTCCATCGCTTTTTGCACTTCACGATAAAAAATTTCGCGCGCTTCGGTGGCTTGGGGGTCGCGCGCCCCTCCGGCCCAGTTGGCGTTCGACACAATCACCAGTTGACGCTGGGGGTCGATAAAAATGCCTTGCCCAAAAATGCCGCGGGCCGCATAGCTGCCGTCGTCATAGGTCCACCACTGATAGCCATACCCACGCCCCGGCAGACCAATGTCAGCGCGCTTGGTGGTCGCTTGCGCCCACCAGTCGTCAGGCACGATGCTTTGGCCATTCACTTTTGCGCCATTCAGGATAAACAGCCCCATGCGGGCGTAATCGCGAGCTGAAGCCTGCACGCAGCAGCCGCCAATTTCCTTGCCGGTTTTGCTCAAAATCCAGGTGACCTGCTGCTCCATGCCTGCGGGGCCCCACACCTTCTCGGCAAGATAAGTGGCCAGTGGCTTCTTGGTAGCACGCTGCACCAGCGTGCCCACCAGATTGGTCTCCCCCGTGCTGTAGTGCCAGCGGGTACCGGGCGGCGCTGCGCGCGGGAGCTGGCGCATATAGCTCACCAGCGCTTCCACGCCCGGCTCAGGCTGGTGGTTGTTGAACTTGGCCACATCTGAATTGGGGTCCGCATAGTCTTCGTTCCACTGCACGCCCGAGGTCATGGTCAGCAACTGCCGCACACTGACATCGTCATATGCAGAGCCTTTCAGCTCCGGGATGTAGACGCTGACCTTGTCGTCCAAACTTTGGATAAAGCCATCCTTGACTGCAGCGCCCAGCAAAGTGGAAGTGAAGGATTTGGCCACCGAAAAACTGGTCCAACGCCCTGCGCCATCAAAGCCCAGTCCGTAGCGCTCCAGCCGTAGCTTGCCCTGGTGCACCACCAGCAGGGCCGCACTGCGCTGGCCTGCCATATAGGCATCCACATCCAGCTTGAGGCGAAGCGGAGCGCCTAGCAGCAAAGGCGAAGGGCTGGCACTGGCTGGCACCACATTGACCTTGGCCAGCACAGGCAGCCGATCCAGCGCGCGAAAAGCAGCATCGCGCTGCGACTGCGTCCAGAACAAGATATCCCGGTTGGTGGGCACCGTGGCCAAAAGCCCGCGCGTCTCCTTGTCCAGACTGAACCAGCCGCCCACGCCAGCCGCAGCCACTACCACCAAAGTCCCCAAAACCCATTTCTTCACAGCCAAGACGGTCTCCTTAGATTCGAGGAAAGCCGCCACCAAGGCATGGGGCACGCATTGCAGCATTTGCGCCATTACGCTGGCAGCACCACCCAAGCTGCGCTGTCTTTCCTGAGCCTTCAATGTGCATGTTCTTGGGATTGCCGCCTACTGGCGTTTTCCTTCGCCATGCATCGACTGGGCCCAGTCATCCCGTGCAGACACCCCACAACGGGTCAGTACAAGAAGGCGGTGACACTGGGCAGCAGGTCATGCGGCTGGGTGGAGCAACCTGAGCAGGAAGCCCAAATTCCCCTTGCAGCCCCACCGCCTTCATATTCAAAAAAATAGCTGCCAGCGCTTAATGGATAAGCGCTAGCAGCCAATTTCAGCCCCATCAAAGCAGTCTAAAAAACTAGACCTCGGGCACCACCGCTTCGGCCCAGTCATACAGCGCACCCAGAATTTCTTCGGCACGCTCGTCGTCCACGGTTTCTTGCAAGGCATCCACCTCGGCAAACATTTGCTGCGCCGTGCGGGCACCACCCTCGCCGTGGATCAGCGCGGCGGCGCAACGCTGCTGCCAGCGGGCAGTTTCTGCAGCGCTAAGGCTCTCAGGCCAATTGCGGGCGCGCCAACGGAACACCAGCTCGGCCAGCCTGGCATCGTCAAACCCGGTTTTATCGACGGCCAGCTCTTGCGGGTTGAGCGCTCGCAACTGCGTCAGGCGACGGCGGTCTGCGGGGTTCACAAAACCGTTGTAGAGGTCTTGGTCTACATCCTGCGGGCCATGGCCTTCCAGACGGCTGTACACCTGCTTCCACAGCACACTCATGTCCGGCAAGGCTCGCGCTTTCACGGCGTTGTCAATGCACGCCTGCATGTCAATGCCCCAGCGCGCTGCCATCTCTGGCGTCAGCGTTTTGAGGTTGCGCACCACCATGGGAGATTTGTTGATGTGGATGCCCTTGATGGGCAGGCGCGTGATGCCTTCGGGCAGGTCTGCCGTTTTGGTGAACATGCGCAGGCGCAGGGTTTCAGCGTCCAAGCTGGCCAGCTCGCTGGGGTCGGCCTGCAAGTCCCAGCAGATCATTTCGTTTTTGTTGGTGGGGTGCTGGGCCAGCGGCCACATCACGGCAATGCAGCCGCGCTGGGGCGGGATCATGCCACTCACATGCAAGAACGGGCGCACATCAATTTGCTCGGCCGGCAGGCCCATCTCGTGCAGCACCTTGTCTTTTTTGCGCAGGCCAAAGGCAAATTCAAACAGCTTGGGTTGGCGATCGCGGATCAGCCGCGCCAGCGCGATGGTGGCGCGCACGTCACTGAGCGCATCGTGGGCCTGATCGTGCGCCAAGCCGTTGGCGCGGGCCAGGTCTTCGAGCTTGAAGCTGGGGATGCCGTCTTCCTTGGTGGGCCACTGAATGCCCTCTGGGCGCAGCGCATAGACCATGCGCACCACGTCCAGCAGGTCCCAGCGGCCACAGTCGTTCTGCCATTCGCGTGCATACGGGTCGATCAGGTTGCGCCAAAACAGAAAGCGCGTCACCTCGTCGTCAAAGCGGATGGTGTTGTAGCCCACGCCGACGGTGCCGGGCTGGGTGAAGGCGGCCTCGATCTGGCGCGCAAAGGCATCTTCGGGCACGCCTTGCTCCAGACATTGCTGGGGGGTGATACCGGTGATCAGGCAGGATTCGGGGCTGGGCAGGTAGTCCGGCGCAGGCTGGCAATACACCATGATCGGCTCACCGATCTCGTTGAGTTCCAGGTCCGTGCGAATGGCCGCAAACTGCGCGGGCCGGTCATAGCGGGGGTTGGCACCAAAGGTTTCGTAGTCGTGCCAGAGAAATGTGTGTTCAGCCATGGGTTGGGAGTATGCCTGTTTGCCGCCGCCACGCAGGTGTTGCGCGTGGGGCTTGAACTACCCCGGCAAAGGGGCAACGTTAGGAAGTAGAATAAAAAGAGCAGCTAGCGCTTGATTTACTTAGCTTTCAGATAGTTTTGTTGCTGAAATCATTGCTAGACAGTCGCCGCCAGCTCTCTTTTTATTTACAGCAGCGGTGACATCAGCCGCGCAGCGGAATCGCCCAGCCGCTGCCAAAAACTCTGGGGCCGCGCATAACCCACACGCCGCGCGTGCTTGAGGTCTTCCACAAACTGCTGCTCCAGCTTGGCTGCGAAGGCCTCGCCATACACCACGGCACACACTTCGTAGTTCAGGCGAAAGCTGCGGTTGTCAAAGTTGGCCGTGCCGATGATGCCCACCATATCGTCCACCACCATGGTTTTTGAGTGCAGCATGCTGCGGTGGTACTCAAACACCTTCACGCCACACGTAATCAACTCGTCAAAGTACGAGCGCGCCGCCGCCGTCACCACCCGGGAATCTGATTTTTCAGGCACCAGCAAGCACACATCCACGCCGCGCAACGCCGCGTTGGTCAACGCCAGCATGGCCGCTTCCGTCGGCACAAAGTACGGCGTGGTCAACCATAAGCGCTTGTGCGCAGCGTGAATGGCCGACACATGCACGCGGTGGATGGCTTCCATGCTGCTGTCGGGCCCAGAAGCCATGATTTGCACCACCTGGTTGCCATCGGGCAAATCTGGCAGCAAAGCGTTGAAATCCGCAGGTTCATTTTTGCGGTTGTAATCCAGCGCATAGCTCCAGTCTTCCAAAAAGACGGTTTGCAGCCAGTTCACCACCGGGCCTTCCAGGCGCACATGCACATCGTGATAGGCATCCTGCAAGATGCGTTTGTCTTCTTCGTCGGTGATGTTGACGCCGCCGGTGTAGCCAATGGCGCCATCAATCACCACAATTTTTCGGTGAGTGCGAAAGTTAATGACAGGGCGCACGCGCCGCCCAAATTTGGTGGGGTGAAACAGTGCGAACTCACCGCCCGCCGCTTCCAGCGCTGCATAGTATTTGCGAGACAGCCTTTTGGAGCCCAGCGCATCCACCAGCAGCCGCACCGTCACCCCTTCTCGCGCTTTTTGGCACAGCAGCGCAATCAAGCGCAGCCCGGTCTCATCAGGCTCAAAAATATAGTATTCGAGATGGATGTGGTCTTTGGCCTCACGCACGGCATGCATGATGCTGTCGAACGTGGCAGCGCCACCGACCAGCAGCTCCACCTTGTCCGCTGTGCTGACGGGGAAGTTGGTGGAAGCCGTGACCAGCTTGACCACCTGGTGCAAGCGCTCCGGCGCCGCAGGCACCTTCTCTTTGAGGCGCGCAATACTGGCGCGCACGCGCGAGCGGCGGCGGCTGCGCAAACGACGCAGACGCTGGCGCTTCAAGCGCCGTGGACCCAAAAAATAGTAAATACCAATGCCAGCCACCGGCAGCACCGCCATCGATAGCAGCCAGCTCAAGGTGGCGACCGGCGCACGGCGCTGTAGCAAAATCCACACGCCAACAATCACAACATACAGTGACCAGGTAACAGACAGGATCAGCATGACATGTTCATGCGTGAACCACTGCGTGATTGCCTCCACATCTCCTCCTGCGCGGTATTGGTAACGCCGACTGTATCCTGCTTGGGCACCTTCCAAGGCCAGCCATAAAAAAACCGACAGCTTATCGGCTGTCGGTTTTAGGTGCAGTTCGGTTTATTCCGAAGCAGTGGCCTGTTGCGGCTCTGCCGGCTCGGACTTGCCCTCTGGCTTGGGCAATGGCGTGATCTCCAAGATCACATCGCCCTTGCCTTCATTGGCCTCGGCGTCCCAGTCCACTTCCAGGCGACCACCGTCCACCAAGCGACCAAACAGCAACTCATCAGCCAGTGAGCGGCGGATGGTGTCCTGAATCAGACGCTGCATGGGGCGTGCGCCCATCGCAGGGTCAAAGCCCTTGGCCGCCAAGTGCTTGCGCAGCTTGTCGCTGAAGGTGACTTCCACCTTCTTCTCACCCAGCTGATGCTCCAGTTGCAGCAAGAACTTGTCCACCACCCGCAAAATGATTTGCTCATCCAAGGGCTTGAAGCTGACGATGGCGTCCAAACGGTTGCGGAACTCTGGCGTGAACAGACGTTTGATGTCCGCCATTTCATCGCCCGGTTGCTTCTGGGTGGTAAAGCCCATCACCGACTTTTGCATGGCCTCTGCGCCGGCATTGGTCGTCATGATGACGATGACGTTGCGGAAATCTGCTTTGCGGCCATTGTTGTCCGTCAGCGTGCCATGGTCCATCACCTGCAGCAGCACGTTGAAGATGTCGGGGTGCGCCTTCTCGATTTCGTCCAGCAGCAGCACCGAGTGCGGCTTTTTGGTTACCGCTTCGGTCAGCAGCCCGCCTTGGTCGTAGCCCACATAACCCGGAGGCGCGCCAATCAAACGGCTGACCGCATGGCGCTCCATGTACTCCGACATGTCAAAGCGGATCAAATCCACACCCAAGATGTAGGCAAGCTGCTTGGCCGCTTCTGTTTTGCCAACGCCTGTGGGGCCGCTGAACAAGAAGGAACCAATCGGCTTTTCGGGCTTGCCCAAACCGGAGCGTGCCATCTTGACCGCTGAGGCCAGCACTTCCAGCGCCTTGTCTTGGCCAAACACCACGCTCTTGAGGTCGCGCTCCAGCGTTTGCAGCTTGCTGCGGTCATCGTTGGAGACGTTCGCAGGGGGAATGCGTGCAATCTTGGCCACGATGTCTTCAATCTCGGCGCGCGTAATGGTGCTCTTGCGGGTTTCAGGCGTTTTCACGCGCTGCGCTGCGCCCGCTTCGTCAATCACGTCAATTGCCTTGTCAGGCAAATGGCGGTCATTGATGTACTTGGCCGACAACTCCGCCGCCGCTTGCAGCGCTTCTGCGGCATATGACACACCATGGTGCTCTTCAAAACGGGGCTTCAGACCTTTGAGAATTTCAATGGTCTCAGGCACAGTGGGCTCTACCACGTCTATCTTCTGGAAACGACGTGACAGTGCCGAGTCTTTCTCGAAAATGCCCCGGTATTCCGTGAAGGTGGTTGCACCAATGCACTTGAGCTGACCGCTGGACAGCGCGGGCTTGAGCAAGTTGGAAGCATCCAACGTACCGCCAGAGGCTGCGCCCGCACCAATCAGGGTATGGATTTCGTCGATAAACAAAATCGCATTGGGCTTGTCGCGCAGGGTTTTGAGCACGCCTTTCAAGCGTTGTTCAAAGTCACCGCGGTACTTGGTGCCTGCGAGCAAAGCGCCCATATCAAGCGAGTACACCACCGCTTCGGACAGTACTTCAGGCACTGTGCCTTCAGTGATGCGCCATGCCAAGCCTTCGGCAATCGCAGTCTTGCCCACACCTGCTTCGCCCACCAGCAGCGGGTTGTTCTTGCGACGGCGGCAGAGGATCTGAATCGTGCGCTCCACCTCGTATTCGCGACCGATCAGCGGATCAATCTTGCCCTCTTTGGCTGCCTGATTGAGGTTTTGGGTGTACTGCTCCAGCGGGGAAGCTTTCTCCGCACGCTCCGCACCCATGCCTCCTTCTTCGCCTTCCGCCGCCGAATCTGCCTTGGCAGGCTCAGGCGGATCGCTCTTGCGAATACCGTGGGCAATGTAGTTGACAACATCCAGACGTGTCACACCTTGCTGGTGCAGGTAGTACACCGCGTGTGAGTCTTTCTCGCCAAAAATAGCCACCAATACGTTAGCGCCCGTGACTTCCTTCTTGCCATTGCCTGTGGACTGCACATGCATGATGGCGCGCTGGATCACCCGCTGGAAACCCAGCGTGGGCTGTGTATCGACCTCTTCGGTGCCAGACACTTGGGGTGTGTTGTCTTTGATGAAATTGCTCAGCGAAGCACGCAAATCATCGATATTGGCTGAGCAGGCACGCAATACATCTGAGGCGCTGGGATTGTCCAGCAGCGCCTGCAGCAAATGTTCAACGGTAATGAATTCGTGGCGCTGCTGACGAGCTTCCACAAATGCCATGTGCAAGCTGACTTCCAGTTCTTGGGCAATCATGTACGAACTCCTTTGTGCTTGCGGTTTATGAGACTGTGTGTATAGGTCGGGGCGAACACCATTTATTCAATAGGCTCGCTCACAGCTTGCAAGGGATGCCCTGCCTGCTGCGCAGCTTGCAATACCTGCTCTACTTTGGTGGCTGCGATATCGCGGGTATAGACGCCGCATACGCCACGCCCATCTAGATGGATTTTGAGCATGATTTGCGTCGCCTGTTCCCTGTCTTTACTAAAGAATTCTTGTAACACCATGATCACGAACTCCATCGGAGTGAAATCATCATTGAGCATGACGACTTGGTACATCGGAGGTGGCGCAACTTTTTGAGTGCGCCGCTCCATGACAACCGAGTTGCCATCATCCTCATGAGAGATCTGGTCTGGCGAAGAAGGGCGGTATGGAGGTTGTTGGGTAGCCATGAATTTCATTCTAGCGATCAGCCCATGGTTATTCTTCATAGAGTCATCTGGGCTGGCAAAGGGAGGTTTTGAGCAATCTCTTGTAGGACGGCATGGGTTCCTGGACTACACGTCGCAGTTAAGCGCCCCGCCACACAATCTGGCAGCCCGTATTCCCCACTTCGGCCCGCCATGCGGCCAATGCAGCGTCACTGGGGTAGAACTTGTGTTTGTCTCCAACGTCCAGCTCAGCCACTGCAGCCACGCCCTGCGCTTCACAGCGCACGCCAAGCCGTATCTTGAGGCCATGGCGCAACTCGCCTTCCTCGGCACGCTCCAGTTTCGCCGGGAACTCGCGCAGTATGCGCAAGACATCGGGAACTTTGTGGGCAGCATCTACTTGCAAATAGCGTGCAAAACGGCAGCGGGCATCTGCCAAGCCCAACACTTTTTGCGCTTTGACCCGCAAACCACCGCTGAAATGGTCGTGCTGGACGCGGCCGGTGATGACGACAAACTCGTCATCTTTGAGCAAGTCACTGTGTGCATTGAGGGTGGCCTCATCAATCGACGCCTCCAACACAGCAGTTTTGTCGTCCAGTTTAAAGAGACAAAGCTTGCCGCGCTGTCCGTTGATGACGCGCAAATCACTGACAATGCCCGCCAGCAACTGCGGCTCGCGGCTATCACCTAACTCGCTCAACGGTGTACGAATGAAGTTGCGCACTTCATGTTCCACCTCATCAAACAAATGTCCTGAGAGATAAAAACCAACTGCCGTTTTTTCTTGCGTCAGCCGCTCCTTCACCCCCCATGGCAACACCTCCGCCAAGGCCGGCTCCTGGTTGCTCGAGCCCTGCGCATCATCACCCATCATGTCAAACAAGCCGCCTTGGTTGGCATTGGCCAGCTGCGCATTGGCATAATCAAACGCAGTATCAATGGATGCCACCAACGCCGCACGATCCAGATGAATGCTGTCAAAAGCACCTGCTTTAATCAGTGCCTCTAAAGTACGCTTGTTGAGTTTGGTGCGATCAACGCGAGCGCAGAAGTCACACAAGCTCTTGAAGGGGCCTTTGACATGTGCGTCAGGCCCCACGCCATTGCCCTCCCGGGCGGCCACAATCGCCTCAATGGCATGCTGGCCCGTACCTTTGATCGCACCCAGCCCATAGCGAATGACCTTGTCGGTCACTGGCTCGAAGCGGTAGAAGCCGCGGTTCACATCGGGCATTTCAAAGCTCATGCCCATCTTCAAAGCATCTTCAAACAACACCTTGAGCTTGTCGGTGTTGTCCATTTCCACGGTCATATTGCCGCAGTAAAACTCAGCGGTGTAGTGCACCTTGAGCCATGCCGTATGGTAGGCCAGCAATGAATAAGCAGCAGCGTGCGACTTGTTGAAGCCGTAGCCCGCGAACTTCTCCATCAGGTCAAACACCTCACCCGCTTTGTGTTCATCAATGCCTTGTTTGGCAGCGCCTTCGCAGAAAGTGGCGCGGTGCTTAACCATCTCCTCCACTTTCTTTTTGCCCATTGCACGGCGCAACAAGTCCGCACCACCCAGCGAGTAACCACCCAGCACCTGGGCCGTCTGCATCACCTGCTCTTGGTAAACCATGATGCCGTAGGTCTCAGACAGCACCTTCTCTACCAGCGGATGCGGGTACTCAATCACCTCGCGACCATGCTTACGCGCCACAAACGATGGAATCAGGTCCATAGGTCCGGGGCGGTACAAAGCGTTCAAGGCAATCAAGTCTTCCAGACGTGATGGCTTTGCATCACGCAGCATGCCTTGCATCCCGCGCGATTCAAACTGGAATACCGCTTCTGTTTTACCTTCCTGGAACAGCTTGTAGGTGGGGTAGTCATCCAAAGGAATTTCTTCAAACTTGAAGTTCTCCTGCCCCTTGTGGCGCTTGATGATGAATTCGCGCGCAATTTCCAAAATGGTCAAAGTTGCAAGACCCAAAAAGTCGAACTTAACCAGACCAATTTGCTCCACGTCATCCTTGTCCAACATCGCCACCGCTGACTCGCTGCCCGGCTGCTGGTACAAAGGACAAAAATCCGTCAATTTACCCGGCGCAATCACCACACCACCGGCGTGCATGCCGATGTTGCGAGTCATACCTTCGAGTTTTTGCGCAAGCTCAATCAGACTTTTAACATCTTCTTCTTGCTCAATGCGCTGCGCCAACAAAGGCTCAGCCTCAATCGCGTAGGTGTATTTATCACCCTCTTTTTTGGGGTTAGGTGGGTATTTCAGCGTAACGTGCAGGCCGGGCTTATTGGGAATGAGCTTAGAAATACCATCACAGAAGGTATAGCTCATGTCCATTGCGCGCCCGACGTCACGGATCACCGCGCGCGCTGCCATGGTGCCGAAGGTCGCAATTTGGCTGACCGCATTGCGTCCATAGCGGTCTTTGACATAGTCAATCACTCGGTCACGATTGGCTTGGCAAAAGTCCACGTCAAAGTCAGGCATGGACACGCGCTCTGGGTTCAAGAAGCGCTCGAACAGCAGGTTGTAATAAATCGGATCCAGGTCGGTAATCTTCAGCACATACGCCACCAAAGAGCCTGCACCCGAGCCCCGGCCCGGCCCCACAGGGCAGCCATTGTTCTTGGCCCAGTTAATGAAGTCTGCCACGATCAAGAAATAGCCAGGAAAGCCCATCTTCAAGATGATGCCCAGCTCAAACTCGAGGCGCTCCACATACTCAGGCCGCTTCTGGCTGCGCAAAGCGGCATCTGGGAACAGCAATCTCAGGCGGTCTTCCAAGCCTTCGTAAGATGCACGACGAAAGTATTCTTCAATCGTCATATTGCCCGGCGCAGGAAAATCAGGCAGGTAATAGGTGCCCAACTTGAGCATCACGCTACAGCGGCGTGCAATTTCCTGCGTGTTTTCAACCGCCGATGGAATATCAGCAAACAGCGCCTCCATATCGGCGCTGCTTTTGAAATACTGCTCACGTGTGAAGCGGCGTACCCGACGAGGATTGGCCAGCACCTCACCCTCAGCGATACAAACCCGCGTTTCGTGAGAATCAAAGTCTGCAGGCTTAGAAAACTGCACCGGGTGCGTCGCCACCACTGGCAAATTCAGTCGGGCTGCCAATTGCACCGTGTACGCCACCACAGCTTCATCTTCTGCTCGGCCTGCACGCTGCACCTCCAAATAGAATCGGTGCGGGAACATGCCTGCCAACTGCAACGCCAAATCAGCGGCCCCTTGGCTGTCACCGCGCAGCAATAACTGCCCAACAGGCCCCGCGTTGGCTCCAGAGAGCAAGATCAATCCTTCGCCAAGTTCTTGCAACCACTGCCATTTGAAAAATGGCTGAGCCTGTACTTTGGAGACATTACCCGTCCAGCCGCGCGCCAGAATTTCTGAAAGATTGTGATAGCCCTGCTGACTTTGCACCAAAACCAGCACACGACTGGTTTCACTGTCTGGGCTCCAGCCTTCCATATTGAGCTCTGCGCCCAAAATAGGTTTTACGCCTTTACCACGCGCAGCTTTGTAGAATTTCAAGCTGCCGAACATATTGTTCAAGTCAGTAATGGCCAATGCTGGCTGTCCATCAGCCGCTGCGGCATTGACGACATCATTGATACGGCAGGTTCCGTCAATGACGGAAAACTCGGTGTGCAGACGCAGGTGAACAAACATGCCCGCATTGTAGGAACACACCGCACGTTGCGCCCCAACTCTTTGCATGCCCATATCAATATGGGGCCGCACAAAGCTTGCGATCCGAAAGATTTAGCCCTATACAATGCAGCACGCATTGCAGACGCTTCCTCATGCAGTGGAAGCAGTCGCCTCACTAGAACTTATGACAAACTCTGTCCGAAAGCTGTTCGCCATGCCGCGCATTTCACGTCCTGTTCTTGCCGTTGTTTTTGCAGCGGGCCTGTTGGCTGGTTGTTCCTCGACCAAAGAAGATCCAACTGCCAACTGGACCCCAGACCGCATCTACACCGAAGCACGCGACGAAGTTCAAGCTGGCGGCTTTGATAAAGCAGTGCCGCTGTTTGAAAAACTGGAAGGCCGTGCTGCAGGCACGCCGCTGGCACAGCAAGCGCAAATTGAAAAAGCCTACGCACAGTACAAAGCCGGTGAAAAAGAACAGGCCCACGCTACGCTGGATCGCTTCATCCGCCTGCACCCAGCCAGCCCCGCGATTGACTATGCGCTGTACCTCAAGGGTTTGGTGAATTTCAACGACAACTTGGGCATGTTCGCGTGGCTGTCACGCCAGGACTTGTCTGAGCGCGACCAAAAAGCTGCCAAGGATTCCTACCAGTCTTTCAACGAACTGGTGACACGTTTCCCTCAGTCACGCTACGCACCTGATGCGCGCCAGCGCATGACCTACATTGTCAACTCGCTGGCCCAGTATGAGGTTCACGTGGCGCGCTACTACTATTCGCGCGGTGCTTACGTGGCAGCGATTGCGCGTGCGCAAACCGCACTAGCGGACTACCAAGGTGTTCCTGCTACCTTAGAAGCCTTGGACATTCTGATTAACTCCTACGACAAGTTGGGCATGAATGATTTGCGCGATGACGCCAAGCGCGTGCGTGACAGCAACTACGCCAACACGCCTGATGCAACCCAGACACCAGGCAAAAAAGATCCTTGGTGGAAGCTTTGGTAAATCGCACTCTGACATAACCAGCCGTAGGCTCGAACCACATGCAGCGCACAGTCAGCCATTGATGCAAAACACGGGAATTGGGCAGACTAATTGCCGTTTTCCCTTAAAGCGCCTTGAAATACTGCTATAGTTAGCGCTTCGAACAAAGACAGGCGCATAGCTCAGTTGGTTAGAGCACCACCTTGACATGGTGGGGGTCGTTGGTTCGAATCCAATTGCGCCTACCAAACATCGCAAGCATTAACCAATGCTTGAAAAAGAAGTGCCCGCTAACAAGCGGGCATTTTTTTGTACGGAATACGGAAGAAGTACGGAAAACTTCTACAAACACACCCGTACAAAGCAGCACTTTTCAGCACAAAAAAGTGTTGTCTACATAGAACACCCCCACCCGTCCGATTCCCACCCAGTTGCGCTTTAGCTTGGCAACAAACCATCAGATCTTGATCTGTATGCAAGGCTGTTCTTTACTGTGAACTCACGCCCGCTATGCAGGGCTATTTCGGTTTCAGGCTGGTTGCTACCGTTCACTTCAGGGATGTCAATGACTGCTGTTGCCCAAAGCAGTCATTGGATTCGGGCTTCCTTGTAGGGCTGCTCCAGCCCTGAATGAACCGCCCCGGGTTTTGA